>JANXMC010000212.1 GCA_025354825.1 Myxococcales bacterium | reverse complement strand
CGAGCCTACGCGGCCGCCCATTTGTGGACGGGGCTCTCGGAGGAGACAGGAACATGAGAACCGTGAGTGTGATTTCCAATTCGCAAACTTTCTTCACGACCCTCGATTCGGCGATGGGACCGCTGCTTCTCGTCGGCGTGCGCGACGACGTGGGCGCCCTCGCTTTGCGCGGGATCTACTTCGCGGGGAAGGCGCACGCCGCGAAAGCCCCGCCCGACGACGCTCGGGAAGACCGCGCGGCCTTTGCGCCTGCGATGACACAGCTTGGCGAATACTTCGACGGAACGCGCACGCAGTTCGACCTCACGCTCGCTCCGCAAGGGACGCAATTCCAGCAGACGGTATGGGCCGCGCTACGCGAGATTCCGTACGGACAAACCACCACCTACTCGCAGATCGCGCGCGAAATCGGTCGGCCTGCCGCGGTGCGCGCGGTGGGGGGTGCGAATGGCAAAAACCCGCTTTCGATCGTCGTTCCGTGCCATCGCGTGATTGGTCGCGACGGAGCGCTCACGGGCTATGCGGGCGGCGTCGAACGGAAAGAGCGGCTGTTGGAGATCGAGAAGCTTCAGGGGTGAATCGTCGTAGACTGCGAGGTCGATGACGACGCTCACCTATGTCACCGCCGAAGGGGGTCGCGCCGCCACGGGCACGCGCATTCTGCTCTCGCCCATCCGCGGTGGGATGTTCGAGACTCATCGGGTGTGGCCGCTGGCGCGGGTCGTGGCGCTCGCCTAAGTGTCCGGCGCTCCGTCTCGATATACGTTCGTTCGCGAGCTAGGCGCCGGCGCGATGGGGCGCGTCTCCGCAGTGTTCGACAGCGTGCGCGGCGACGAGATCGCTCACAAACGAATGCACGCGCGCGACACGCAATTTGCCATTCGCTTCAAACGTGAATTCCGCCTGGTCGAGCAGCTCTCCCACCCCCATCTCGTCTCGCTCTACGAGCTGGGGCAGGACGACGAAGGCCTCTTCTTCACGATGGAGCTGGTGCCTGGGCTCGACCTTCATGACGACTACAAGGCCTCGGGCGCAAACGCCGAGCGGCTTCGAGGGGCGCTTCTCGATCTCGTAGAGGCGCTCGCCCATCTTCACGCCCACGGCGTGATTCACCGTGATTTGAAGCCTAGCAACGTTCGCATCGCCTCCGATGGGCGCGCGAAGCTGCTCGACTTCGGCCTCGCGGCCGAGACCGAGCGCGACAACCCGCTCGACGCCGGCGGGCTCGTCGGGACGCCGGGCTACATCGCGCCAGAGCAAATTCGCGGCGAGCGCGCGACGCCGGCGACGGATCTGTACGCCCTTGGATCGATGGCGTTCGCGCTCGCCGCCGGGCGCCCGGTTTTCGAGGGGACTGCGCGCGAGCGCCTACGTCAACACGTGATCTCGAAGGCGCCGCGCCTCTCGGATGTCGCCCCGAGCGCCCCGGCATTTCTGACAGAGCTCTGTGTGGCTCTCCTAGTGATGGAACCCGAGGCCCGCGCGGATTTCGCAGAGCTTCGGCGGATCCTCACACGCCCCTCGCAGCACTTCCCGCGCACACTCAACCGCGCCGAACAAAGCGCACGGGCGCCTCTTGTTGGGCGCGAGTCGCTCCTTCGGCGTCTCACATCGCTTCTCGCTCTCGACGCACCCCACGCCTCGTTGCGCGCATCGTCGGTACTTCTGGAAGGCCCCACGGGCATTGGCAAGTCCGCGCTCGCCGATGCTCTGTGCGACGTCGCCGAAGCGCAGGGTGCGCTCATTTTCCGCGGCGCCGGTCGCCCATCGGAGCGCCTCCCCTTCAACGCCGTCGACGGCGTCGTCGACGCGCTTGCCTTGCACATTGCACGCGTGAACGACGATGCGCTCGTCGCGAGGGCACGGGCAACGGCGTCGCTGTCGTTCCCCGTATTGCAGAGAGGCGCTCCCCCCACGGGCACGGCCCATCGCGGCGCTATTTTCTCCGCAATCGCCGACCTTCTCGCGACCGCAGCGAAGACGGCAATGGGGCGCGCCCTCGTGGTGTGCATCGACGATCTTCAGTGGGCGGACGACGACAGCGTCGCGCTCCTCGAGGCGCTCGTCGACGGGTCCCCCGCACGCGTGCATCTCGTCGCGACCCTTCGCGATGATGTCGGCCCCACGCCCGCCTCGGCCTGGCTCGCACGTGCGGCGCCCCTCACGCGCATAGCGGTGCCTCCCCTGGGGGAGAGCGCCATCGCGCGCGTTCTCCAGCACGCGGCGGCCGCGTCGCCCATTGCCGGGGGCGATCTCGCAAGGCTCACGTCGCTCGCAGCGGGCCGCCCCTACCTCGCTGAGCTCTTCGGCGGCGCGGCAGCGCGCGGCGCGGCGGCGGGAAAGGCGTTCGAAGCACCACTCGCGACGCTCCTCGCGTCTCTCACAGCTGCGCAACGGAGGCTCGTGTTGCTCGTCTATGCCGCGGACGAATGGACACACCTCCCAACTCTCGCATCGTTGGGAGGCCTCACAGTAGGCGCGACCACGACGCTCGTGGGGGCTCTTGAACGCGATGGCCTCGTACGCCGCGCAGGGGCCAATTCCGAGACGGTCGCCCTCTGCCACGACATGGTGCGCGGCGCGGTCGCCGCCTCTACGTCGACTGCGGAGATCGCCGACGCTCACGCCCGCTGGGCGCACCATTTCGAAGGCGCGCCAAACCGGTCGCTTCATCGCCTCGCACGCCATTGGCTTCTCGCGAACGAGGGCCCGCGCAGCGCGCGCTACGCCCAGCAGTCGGCGGAGCTCGCGCTCACGCAGCGCGCCTATGGCCTTGCGGCCGATATGATGGCGATCGCTCTCGAGCACGGCGATCTCGCTGCCGACGCGCGCACGACCCTTCATCGAACGCGCGCCGATGCGCTCGAGCGGAGCGGCCGTTACGGCGATGCGGCGCGTGCATGGGCAACGCTTGCGAACGAGCTCTCAGGTCACGAGGGGCGCGCTCGCGCCGACGCGATGGTGCGCGAGGCCACGGCCCGCCTCGGTGCGAACGATCTCCTAGGCGGCCGCGCCAAGCTCGACGAAGCGCTCGTCGCCCTTGGGCAGCCGCGCGTGGCGTTAGGCGCCGCGGCGCGTGCCCTCACAGGCCTCTCTTTCGTCGCGGGCCCTCGCGCCGTGCGCGCGAAAGCGCCCTCCACCCACGACGACTACCCAATTGCCGACCGTGAACGCGACGTACGCCTCGGCGCGATGGTCGCATACTTCGATGTCTTGGGCGGTATTCGTATATTGCAACGAACGCGCCTTCGGGCCCTCGAGCATGGGGGCGACGAGCACGCGGCGTGGTGCGAGCTTCTCCTCGCCTACACGGCGCTCTTCGCGTCGCCCGACCGCAGACCCGTTCGTTTGGCGGCGGGCTACGCCGACTCGGCGAAGGAGCGCGTGGCGCGCCTTCCTCGCGTGCGCCCGGTGATCGAGGCGTTCCCAACGTTCCTCGCTGCCGTCGATGCGTGCCGGGTGGGGCGGTGGCAGGCGGCGCGGGATGCCTGTGACGCTGCCGAAGCGACCCTTTTGAAGGCCGGTCTCGAAGGGAGTCACGACCATCTGTTTCTCCTGCTGTATCGCTATGAGCCCGACCTCTTCGAACAGGACATTCGCGCCTTCGGCGCGTCCCTCGCGCGGCTTCGAAACGCGTCGCGCGAGGGGGCCGATTCGGCCATTCGTTGCCATATCCTCTGCGCCGATGCCGTCTATGCGCACATGACGGGCGACTTCGAGCACGCACGCGATCTCATGACCGCGCTCGACGCCACGTGGCCCGAAGGCGAGTGGCCCTTTCAGCGGGTGAACGCGACGATGATCCGCGCCGGCTTCGAGGCCGAAGTTGGGAATGGGGCGGAAGCCCTTACGAAGATGCGTGAGGCGCTTCTCCACGGAGAACGCGCGGGGCTCTTTCGATCGATGTACGGAGGAAACGCCGCGGCGCTGGCGGCGGCCGTTGAAGTCACGGCGCTGCGGGCGGGCGATGAGAGGGCCTCTCACAGACGTGTGAGGCACTTTGCGAAGCTAAGCGCGAGTGCGCCGCCGTTCGGGACGACGCTTGCTCTGCGTGCGCTCGCCTACGCCGCCGAGATTTCGGGAGACGGCGTCGGCGCCCTCTCGTATCTCGCCGAGGCCGAAACGCGCGCGCTCTCCCATGGCCAACGGATCGACGCGGCAATTGCGAGATACCAACGGGGCGCGCGCCTTTCGGGCGACGAGGGTGCGGCCCTCGTGCGGAGCGCGCGGTCCCTCCTCGTGGAAGCGGGCGGCAGCGAGCGTCTCCTCGCCGAAACGTGCGCCTCCGGCCTTGCGTGACGTTTCGGCGCGAGCCTCAGAAGGCGCGGTCGAGAGCCAGCGCGAGATGATGCCCCGCGACGGAATGGCCCGTGCGATTCGGGTGCATGATCCCCGTGCTGATCGGAACGTCGAACGGCATCCAGTTCGAGCGAGCCCAGTCGCCCCCCTGACGCTTCACAGCGTCGTCGTTGGTATTGAAATAACGCTGGCCCTCGTTTGCACAGACGCCGTGGCCGCGGAAAGCGCCCTGATCGAGATCGACGATGGTGAAGTTGCTCGACTGCGCTCGAATTGCCGTGTTGAGAGGCGTGAGGACTTCGCGGACGATGGCGTCGGTTTCTACAGTCGTTAGATTCGAGAGCGCTTCGGGGAGAAGCCCGAGTTGGTGGAAGCTCGGCCCCGCGCAGGTCTCCATGCGGCTGCCGGTCGTGGGGTCGGGGTACGTCGTGAGAAAGCTCTTGGAAGGGAAAACATGAAGCTTCAGCGGCCCGCGGCCGTGGAGAGCTTCGTTGAGGAGGCCGTAGCTCACCCCCAGGCTCGCGACCCTGGCGCGCGTCGACGACATGAGCGCTTGATCGGTCGTGCAGTTCGGCCCCGGGAAGACGGCGCACTTCGCGACGATGTCGCTGAAGCCCACGTCGTTCACGCCGACCGAGACGAGGAGCGCGTCGATCTTCGTGGTGCCCGTTGCGGCGAGCCAGTCGTTGATCTGCCGAATTTGAGGCTGCATTGGAGCTTTGCCCACCTCGGGCTGAACGCCCCCGTACTGCCCCAAAAGGCCCGCGCCCGCGATGCTCGCGCCGCTGCACGCGAACGATTTGAACACGACGCGGTACTCGGTGTGCAGGCGTTGAAATTCCTGCGCCGCAATCGAGTGTTGGGAGATCGTCGAGCGATGGCAGCGCGTCGAATCGGCATCGAGAACGTAGCTCCAGGTTGGCCCTACGAAGAAGTTGGGTTTGTCGATATCGGGGTCACCCTCTCCGGATGCGAACGAATCGCCGATCGAGACGATGACGAACGGCTTCGCATCGGCGCGCGGCCCCGGCGGAACCCACGGCGCGGAGGTCGGCGCGGGGCGCGGCGGCGGATCGTCGTTGGGGCGGATGACGGTGGGCACGGGCTTCATGATGGCCTGGGACGTCGCGCCGACGACTTCGTCGCCTTCGTCGACAGCACCCGAACATGCAAAGAGGAAGAGCATCGCGAAAGCAGATGTTTGTTTGAGCATGATGACCCCTTTTCGCAAGCCACATGCCCACCCGCGATCTCGGCGAAACTCCGCCGCGAGCATCTCGGAGGGGCCAAAAAGCCGGGGATTCGCGTCACGAACCTTCGTGACGTGGTCGCGAGACTTCGTGACGGGGCGCGAGACTTCGTGACGGGGCGCGAGCTACGCTGACGAGCATGACCGTTGGTCGGGTGAGCTCTCCTCGATTGGAAACGGCGTCGGCGCTGTGGACGGAGATGTGCCGACTCATCGACCGGCTCTTCGGGGCCATCGACCGCGACGACGTCGTCGACGAGAGCCTCGACGTTCTCATCGAGCGCCTCGGCGCCGATCGAGGGCTCGTGTTGCTCACGTACCCCGACGGCGCGACCCACGCGGTGACGGCGCGCAAGCAGGGGCAGCGCCTCAACGACTTCGAGCAGAACGAGATCAGTCGAACGATCATTCACGAAGCGGCACGCGAACGTCGGTGCATCGTGTGGGACCCGCTCGCCACCGAAGGCGACTCGATGAGCATGGCGACCCTCGGCATCGCGAGCGCGCTCGCCGCGCCGCTGTTCGGCACGGCGCCTCCGGGTGCCGCCGAGCGCCCTGTGATCGGCGTTCTCTATATCGATGTTCGCGACCCCCTTCTCGCGCTCGGCGCCGAGCACGTCGCGTTCTTCACGGCGGCCGCGCAGCTCCTCGCGGGTGTGATGGAAGAGAATCGCCGCCTCGTCGCGACACGGGAGGATTTACGCGAGGCGCGCGCGCGCCGTTCGAGTGACGACGACGGACCGACCCTCGAGGAGATTCTCGCGCCCCCGAGCATGTTGCCCATTCGCAGCGAGCTGGAGAGCGCGATTTCGGGGACGGCGCCCATTTTTATTTTAGGAGAGTCGGGAACGGGCAAAACGCTCCTCGCCCACGCCATTGCCCAGGCGAGCAATCGACGACCGGTCGTGCGCGCGGTGCTTGGAATGAGCGACGAGCTCAACACAATCACCTCCGAGCTTTTTGGCCACGAGCGCGGCGCCTTCTCGGGGGCGCTCGCAAAGCGCACGGGGCTCGTCGAGCTCGCCCACGGCGGCACCTTGGTGTTCGACGAAGTGTTGAACCTCACACCTCACGCACAACAGCTCGTCCTCGATTTCACACAGTTTGGAACGTATCGCCCCCTCGGCTACGACAAGGCCGAACCGAAGCGCTCGGTCGTGCGCCTCATCGCCGCGACCAACGGCGATCTCGATGCGGCGATGGCCGCAGGGCGTTTTCGTGAAGATCTCTATTACCGACTTGCCGCCGTCACCCTGCGCCTTCCGCCGCTGCGCGAGCGTAGGCCGGACATTCCGGCGCTCGCCGAAGCGCGCTTGCGGAGGATCGACCCCTCGCACCCACTGGGGCTCTCGGTGGAGCTTCGGCGCCTCCTCACATCGGACGCTTTGCGGTGGCCGGGGAACCTGCGCCAGCTCGATCGGATCGTCGAACGGGCGCGCGAGCGAGCGCTCACGCGCAATGCCGAGACGACGACGCTCACGCCATCGCACCTCGATGCTCAGGAGATTGCGCGCATGCGGACCGACGCCTCGGGCAAGAGCGTCGCCCCCGAAACCGCGGCGCGCCCGATCGAGTCGTGGAAAGCGCTTCAGGCCGAACGCGCGCGCGTGCATCTCGTAGAGCAGACGCTCATTCAAAAGGCGTTGGACGACGCCGACGGCATCGTCTCCCACGCCGCGCGCGCCCTTGGGGTAGCCCGCTCGACCCTCGTCAGCCGGATGGAGACGCTGGGGATCACTCGGGCAGGCGCGGCTGCGAAAGATGACTAGCCATTAGCGCGTCTGCTTCACGTGCTCGGATAGCCTCCCTCGAGAGGGTCGGTCCAGACGAGCTTACGGTTGGTAACGATCTCGAGGTAGCAGCCGAAGTTGGGAAAGTCAGCGGGCCGGGGCTGCAGGCCGCGACCGCACCGACCGCGAAAACATGTACGGCAAGCACGACGAGAGCGAACGCGCGATGCTGGGAGAGCGGCAAGGCGCCTTATAAGGTAAGAGGTGGCGCCCAAAGCGAGGACGACAATCGCTTTCCGCGTGACGCCGCTGCAAACAGCCTGTGATGGAATTAAGAATCCGTTTTAGGAGGCACGGCTTCAGCGAGATTTGCGACGAATATCTCGAAGGAGCGCGCGAGCGGAACGATCGTTCGATCGTCCGCTATATAGACGACGGCGGGCTCGCCCTCGGGCCCGCAAGCGCGGTAGTCGAGCATCACCGCGTCGTGACCACCGGCAGGTGTCAGGCAGAAGACGACGCCAACGTTGGGGTACTCCCACTCTTGGATCATGTACCCGGCGCTGAGGCCATTCGTACCGTCGATTCCCCATTTGCCACCGACTCCCAGAATCGCCCTGATCTCGATAGGGTCCTTCGCCCACGAGTTTGCGATCTCCGTGCGATGACATCGGCGACGCGGCACGCCGCCATTTTTTTCCAAGAGCAGCTGTACGTACGCTTCGGGGAGGCGGTAGCGGATGGCGGCCTCGGCGAATCTCACCGCCTCAAGTGTCAAAGGAGGTCCCGTATAGAGATTGCTCTCCGTGAAGAACGCGCTCATGCCTCACGCTATCGCGCCGATGGCGCCTCTCCCAACTGTTCGAGCCGCTTCTCTAGAAACCGCCGCTCTGCCGGCTGTCGCGTGAGGGCGAGCGCTCGCGTGTAGGACGCGCGTGAGGCTACGATTTTTCCGAGGCGCCGTTGCAAGTCGGCGCACGCGGCGTGGGCTAAATAGTACGCGCCGAGCTGCCCCTCTGCCATCACGGCTTCGACGGCGACGAGCCCAGCGGCGGGGCCGTCGCGCATGCCGATGGCCACGGCGCGGTTGAGCGCGACGACGGGCGACGGGTCGACGCGGCGAAGGACCTCGTACAGCGCGACGATCTGTGGCCAATCGGTTTTGGCCCCTGACTCGGCGTCGGCATGCAAATCGGCAATCGCCGCTTGAAGCAGGTACGGCCCTACGCGGCGCGCCGCGAGAGCGCGTTGGATGAGCGCGCGCGCCTCCGCGATGAGCTCCCGATCCCAAAGGGCGCGATTCTGATCGTCGAGAAGAACCAGGTCGCCCGAGCCGTCGACGCGGCTCTCGCGGCGTGCCTCGTGAAGCAGCATGAGCGACAGCAGCCCCACGGCTTCAGGCTCGTCGAACAGCGCGACGACGAGGCGACCGAGTCGAATCGCCTCCGTCGCGAGATCGCCCCGCGTGAGGCTTGGCCCCTGCGTCGCCGCGTAGCTCTCGTTGAAGATGAGATAAATCACCTGCAGCGTGCTTTCGAGTCGCGCCGGGAGCTCGGCGCGGACGGGGACCTCGTAGGGTATCTTCTCGTCGCGAATTTTCGCCTTGGCACGTACGATCCGCTGACCGATGGTCGGCGCCGGCACGAGATAGGCGCGGGCAATTTCTTCGGTTGTGAGACCTCCCACTTCGCGAAGTGTGAGAGCGATCCGCGCGTCCGATTCGAGCGCCGGGTGGCAACAGGTGAAAATCAGACGTAGCTCGTCGTCGACGATTTCGTCATGTGCGGGAGGCGATTCGGCGGCCTGCGCCGTCGCGGCAAGCTCGGCCACGGCCCCGGCGTGGCGGGATTGGCGACGAAAGCGGTCGATCATCCGGTATCGGCCGGTCGACACGAGCCACGCGTAAGGATTGGCGGGGACCCCTTCGCGCGGCCACTGCTCGGCGGCCGCGACGAAAGCCTCGTGGAGCGCCTCTTCGGCCGCTTCGAAGCCGCCGACGAGGCGAATCAGAGTCGCCAGCACGCGCCGCGCCTCGCTGCGGTAGGCCGCTTCCAAGGCGTCGCGCGTGCTGGACGAGGTCATAGCTTGGGGCGCGGCTTGGTGTAATCGACGGCGGGTCGTACTTCGATATAGCCCAATTGGGCATAGGGGTGTCGGGCGGCGACCTGCACGGCCTCGTTGAGATCCCGCGCTTCGATGACGGTGAAGCCACCGAGGACCTCTTTCGTCTCCATGAACGGGCCGTCCGTCGCTGACACTTTTCCGTCGCGCACCAGCACCGTCATCGCCTCGTTGGGAAGCGTGAGGGGGAGGCCCGAGACGAAGTGGCCGCTCGCCTTGAGCTCACCCTCGAGAGCGCCCAATTGGGCGAGCACGGCATTGGATTCGGGGCTGTCGTTGAAGACTTTTTTGGGGTCGAAATAGATCAGGCAGGCGTAACGCATGGTCAGGCTCCTCGCGTGTGACGTGATGCCCGTTGTCGCTCGGCGCCTCCGGGTTTCGACAACGAGTACACGTTTTTTTTCGAGGGGCGTGACCGGGCATTTTTGCCCCGGAATTTGCCTATCGCGCGGCGGCCGCTTCGCGCGAGGTGACGTACCGCACTGTGGCCTTCCCCGCGGCGACGCGCTGCGCGATGCCGTCCATGGCCCCCGCGACGCGCGAGACCCAGTCGCTCGCTGTCTCTTGATGGAAGCCGATGCTCACGACGCGCTCGGCTCCGGGCGTGCGCGTGAGCGTCGTCACCGCGCCGTCGAAGACTGTGAGCATCTCGCGCGACGTGACGTAATCGGCGAGGGCGCCGTTGTCGGGAATCTCGGTCAAGCCTTCGAGGGCATAGGGCTGTGCCGACGCGGTGGTGCCCGTCCAGAGTCCTTTCACCCAATCGAGAAGCGGATCACCCCGAAGCTCGCCGGCGAGAAACCCCGACGGAACGGCGGAGTGATCGAAGAGAAATCCTTGATCGCCGAGGGCCGTGCGCACAGTCTCGCCGGCGAGCCATCCGCCGGCGCGGAAGCTCGTGGCGCGGCCGAATCCGTGGGCCGCGAGCGTGTCGACACTGAACGCCATGACCTTGTCGAGCTCGGCGGCCGTGTAGAGGGATATGGGAACTTCGTGACCGCAATCGCGCGTGCAATCCGCCGCGGTGAGCGTGGTCCCCCAAAAGGTCGGGCCGCTGCGGAATGTGACGCCGGACGCTTCGAAAAGGCGCTTCCAACCGTGGATATGGAGGCCCAGCTCGTCACCAGGTTTGAGTACGCGGCGAATCGAATTCGTGACCGTCGTCGGGTTGGCGCCGCGCTTGCTGTAGTAGGCGGCGTTGAGGAAGTGGACGATTCGCACGTCGGGATACTTCGCGCGAAAGTCTTCCATCGCGCGGAGATTGGTATCGAGAAGGTCGTCGCCTTCCCAGTCGACCGTGACGAGCAGCTTAATGCCCGGCGTGCGCGTGCGCGCGGCTTCGGACGTGGACGCGACCGCGTCGTCGGCGCCGGTCGCGAGGGCAGGCGCGTCGGTGGCAACGGGAAGCGCGCAGGCGGTGCCTACGGCGAGCGGGAGGAGACTGGCGAGGGCAAGCGTACGGAGAGGGTGCAACGTCATGGGGCGCTGCAGGTAGCACGTTATCGGTGAATGTGCGCCTCGCCGGGGCGAGGTCCACCCGAACCAGGTTGACGGTTCCGACGAGGTAGACCCGAACCAGGTTGAGGATTCCCGGTGAATCCGTGAGGTAGACCCGAACCAGGTTGAGGATACGGCTCAGGTGCAAGGCGAACCAGGTTGAGGATTCCGCGGGGAAACCGGGGTCGTAAACCCGAACCAGGTTGAGGGTGGCAGCAGGCCCCCCCTCCCCTCTCACCGCCGCGTGAGCTCACTGCTTTCGAACAGGGCGCGCAGCGAGCCGGCGTCTCCCGCGATGCGGACGGGCGCGGTCGAAGCAGCGGCGGCACGCGCGCGGTCGCTCGCGAGGGCTGCCATCTCGACCAGCTCGCGAAGCATCGACGGCGCCACGGCTTTAAGCACGTAGCGAAAAACGCGGACGTCGTCGGCCTGTTTGGCCATCTCGGCGGAGGGGCGCCCGGTTATGAGAATCACGGGCGTACCGCGACCTAGCGCACGCACCTCGCGGAGGAGATCAGTCCCATTCCCATTAGCCACGTTCACATCGCTCACGACGACGTCGAAATCGGAGACCCGCAGCGTTCGAATTGCCGCGTCGCCGTCGTCCTTCCGCCCGATTCGAAGGAACTCATCATGCAGCTCCGGCGTGGGCCGGTGTGTTGAGAACGCGTCGTTATTTTCGTCGTAGCGTGTTTGGAGCCGTCGCCTTTTTGGGAAACGCGATGTCACCCAAGCGATCGATTCGGCCTCGTCTACGCCGTCTGCCTCCCCGTTCGCAATCGTCGCCCTACGCAACAAGACGGCGGGGTGTGGAGGAACTTGAGAGGTCCGATGAAGAATCCTCACGTTGAGAGAGAGGCGCCCTCACGTGACCCGCGTGTGTCGTTACCGACTACGCCTTTGGCGACGCGTTCGCGAGCTGACCGAGCCGCGGCGCGCCCTCGTTCGGGTTCAAGCTCGCGTGGAGGAGCTTCAAGACATCGGCTCCTCGAAACGGCTTTTGAAGCACAGCGCAGGCCGTGCTTTCCAGGAACGCGTCGGCGTCTTGGGTGCGCGCTCCGCCCGTCATCAAGACGAAGCGCCACGCCTGATCGGGGACGCGCTCGACCAACGCTTCGTAGAGCGCGTGGCCGGCGACCTCGGGCATCGCCATGTCGCAGAGAATGAGATCGAACCGCTCGCCGCGGCGAATGCGCGCAAAGGCTTCTTTGGACCTGTCCAAAACGACGACGTCGCAATCGCGAAGCAGGCGCTGAAGGTAACGCCCGGTCGGCGCGTCGTCCTCGATGACGAGGATCTGCGCGCGCTCTGCGCCGGCGAGGGGGGCGCTGCCGCTCGGCGGCGTCGCGACACTGAGATGGGCCCCCGAGAAGCTCGCGGGCGGCGCCGGATCGATTAACTGCGCGAGGTGCTCCACGACGGCGCGAAGCCGCAAGGCGGTCGAGCGAACGTCGGACAGCGCCTGCAGCGCGAAACTTCGGTGCTCGTTCTCTTCGTCGTGAAGCGCAGACTCGGCGCCGGCGTCGGCCGCATCGAGAAGGCCACGTAGCGCGCGCCCGACTTCGGTGACGCGATCGGCGAGCGAGATGAATTTCGCCATCCTCGAAGTATTTACATGAAAACGGGATGACGCCCCATCACGCTAGGCTGGGTAAATCTCCGGCTGAGTCGGAACCAAGGATTAGCGTCGCGCGTGGTCTCAGAGACCACGAGAGCACCGCGCACACGCGGCGCCCGTTCGCGGCCAGAACGCCGAGGACGTCGGGCGTCCGGCAGCGGCGGTGACGCTGCAAAGGCGACGACGTGCAGCGTTGGATACGGCTACGGGACGACCCGAAGCGCGACGCGCGTGATGGATGCGCCCGCGGTCGCAGGCGGTTGGGCCCCCGCGGCGGGAGCGGCGACGACGAGGGCGCGGGCGTCGACATGCGCCGCCTCGTGGGCAATCACGATGACGAGCGTGGCGTCTCCGGGGCCTACGCCCGCGAGATCGCGCATCGCTCCGCCGATCTCGACGGCGCCCGAGGGGGCCGCGCGCACAACGCCGTGCGCCTCGGTGACAACGGCGCCGCGCACCGTGAAGAGGCGCACCGCGAGAGGGCCGCTCACGTCCGTCGGTGGGCGGAGCGAGACGGTCAACGGCGCGTCTGCCGGAGCCACGACGACGCTCACGCCGCCCCGCGCGAGGTCGTCGGGGCCGCGTGAGGTGTCTTGGCCGCCCGTGACGGCAAGCGCGTAGAGCGGCATGTCGTCAAGCGGCGCGCCCGACGGCGTCGCGAGGACGCGGGTGAGCGCGAGGGCCAGGCATGCTGCCGCGGCGAGGCCACCGATCCACGCGAAGGCGGGGCGTCGCGCCCTTCGCGGCGGAAGGACGATGACGGGGAGCGCCGGCGTCGTGTGCTTTTCGGTGCCGCTGCGTTGCGAGGAGAGAATTTCGGCCGTGAGCCGCGCTTCGAACGCGTCGCCGAGGGGCTCTGCGAGAGCCTGCTCGTTCGTCGTCGTCGTCGTCGTCGTCGTCGTTGCGGCCCGCTTCGCGGCGCTTCGGAGCCTGGCGATAAGTTCGTCGTCGTTCACCGCGGGCTCCTTTCGGGACTTGGTTTCGGGGGGGCCGACTCTGACATGGAAACGGACTGAAGCTCGATGAGCAGCTCACGCACACGTTTGAGCAGGCGGCTGCGCCACGCGTAGGCGGCGTCCGCGGAGAGCCCCGTCGCCGCGCAGACGTCGGGAATCGGCGTGTCTTCGAGGATGAGCAGGCGGTAAAGCTCCATCCCGCGGGCGTGGAGCTCGACTTCGAGGCGCTGGTGGAGGCGATCGAAGAGGTCACGGGAGCCGACGTCCGACTCGGGGCCCGACGCGAGGGACGGCGCGTCGTCGAGCTGCGCGTCGTTCGCCGCGCCCAAGGCCTCGGACCACGGGCTTCGCTTGTCGCTGCGCGCGATGTGACCGACCTCGCGCTCCGCCACGAGGCCTACGAAGTTGAGAAGGGAGAGACCGCGCTCGGGCTCCCACGACCGGAGAACGCGGCCGTCGTCCTTGAAGAGCAGCAGCAGCACGTCTTGCGTGAGATCCGCGATCTCCTGCCGCGGATCGCGCCCGGCGCTCCGCCCGCTTCGCACCAGCGCGCGCGACGCACGCGCGAGGATGACCGGCGTGAAGCCCGCGACCAGCGCTCGCACCGCGGACGGCTGGCCGGCGAGGGCAGGCGCGAGCATCGGTTCGAGGGGGGTCATGGCGAGAGACCTTGTAGCTCGATAGCCGGGTGATCAACGCCATTTCCGAGGAGCCGCCCGCGTGGATGACGAGCCCGGGCGCGTGCGCTACAGCCGGGGCGTGAGCTTCCCGATTGCGCGCGTCGGCGTCGTGGCCTGTCTCGTCGCGCTCGCGGCCGCGGTCGTCGCCACGGAAGGCTGCCGCCGGGTGACGCCGAGCGGCACGAGGGTCATCGCGCTCGACGGAGTGCTCGTTGCAAAGTGCACGGAAATCGTCCGCGGCCCCATCTGCCGCATCGGGGTCGATCGAACAGTGCACGTGTACGTCCCGGGGGGCGTGACCGACGTCGTGATTCGCGCCGACGGCGTGGAGCTTTTGCGCGCCGCGACGACCGGCGCCGACGGACGTCGTTTCGCGGTGGACGTGCCGCGCGGCGCGGCCGATCTCACCGTGACCGGACGCGGCGGCGGCGAGGCGCGCGTCGTTCATCGCACCGTGGTGGATGCCTCGCCTCCGCCGCCGTGGCTCGACGATTTGCGGACCGCGAGGGAGCGCGGCGCCCTCGACGACGCGGCGCGCATCGTCGACGCGGCCGAGGCGCGCGCGCGTGAGGTCGATGCATCGGACGCGCGCCTTTCGGCTGAAATGGCGAGCATTCGCGCACGGTTCGCGCTTTCACGGGGGGACGCCGAGGCGGCCGTCGTGCAGCTCGGTGCGTCCGCGGCGATGCATGCGGATCGCGGAGAGACGTCGCGCGCGGCGGACGATTTCGCGGCGCGTGCCCACGTGCTCATCGGCGATCTCCGACGCGCCGCCGAAGCGAAGGCGACGATCGCGCACCTCGCGTCGTTCGCGCCCGAGTACCCGGAGGCGGGCGCCTACGCCGCGTACTACGAAGGCGCTCTCGCCGGCGACGCCGGAGACCTCGGCGCGAGCCTTGCGCGCTTCGCCGACGCGCGTGCGCAAGCCGATCGCCTCGGCGTGGCGAAGATCACGCGCGCCGTCATTCAGGGGTCCACCAACATGTTGCTCGCCGTAGGGCGCGCCGAGGAGGCCCACGCCGAGCTGGTGAAGCTCGAGACGGCCGAAGGTCCGGCGATGACGCCGTGCGAGCGAGCGACCCTTCAGTTGAACGTGGGGTGGGCGGCGCTGCTCGTGGGCGATGCGCCGAGCGCCCTCGGGACGTCGACAGCGCACTCGGCGCGCGCGCATCCTGACGCGCTCACGCCGCTCCGTTCGGCGGTGGCGACCTTCGCGGGGCCGTGCGCCAATCCGCGGCTGCAGGCGAGCGCGCTCGACAACCTCGCGTGGGCCGAGCTTCAAGCGGGCGACGTCGCGCACGCGCGAAAGGCGCTCGCGGACGCGCGCGCTCTGTCGCCGCACCCCAAACCGCTCGTTGCCTTTGGCGAGCTTCAGACCGAGGGGCGAATCGCCCTTGCCGAAGGGGATCCGAAAGGAGCGCTCCGCGTTTACGACACGCTTGCCACGCGCGCTTCCGGCGTCTCGCGGCTCGACGAAGAGGCGGCCGAAGAGGGGCGCGCCGTGGCGTTGGCCCGCATTGGCGATCGGGCATCCGCCATCGCCGCCGCAACGCGCGCGGAGACGCTGGTCGACGAATCGGCGCGGGCCATTCCCGCGGGCGAAGGGCGCGGCGCTTTCTGGTGGGCGCGCGCGCGCCTCGCCGGGACGCTCGTGTCGCTCTTGCTCGAAGCGGGTCGGCCGAGCGAAGCGCTCGACGCTGCGCGCACGGCGCGCGCGCGCATCCTTTGGGACGTGCAGCGCGGAGCTCGCGTGAGCGCGCTTTCGCCCGCGGCCCGAGCACGCTGGGAGCAGGGGCTCGGTGCCTTTCGAAGCGCGCGCAACGCGATCGTCGCCGAGGCGAACGACGACTGGTCCCTCACCGGCGAAGCGCTCGTACGCCGATCCGTGGAGCGGCGTGCCCGCGACGTCGCCGCGCGCGCGCGGCTCGACGCCCTCGCGAGCGAGGCGTTCCCCGTATCGCCTACGACGCGCCGTCC
>JANXMC010000210.1 GCA_025354825.1 Myxococcales bacterium | reverse complement strand
CCTTGATGAGCATCACGCGCATCCACGTCTTGGGGTCCTTGGCGAAGCCGCGGAGCACTCCGAACGCCCGCGCGATCACCGTCGGTCCCGGCGAGTGCGGAAGTGCCATCGTGCGGAAAAACCCGGAGCCCTCGGCGTAGCGCACGGGCTCGACGTGGCTGTGGTCGTCGGTGTGGAGGATCGACGTGATGGCGACGCCCTTCGAGAAGTTCTCATTTTTCTCGGGAGAAACCACACCAATCAGCGCCTCGCTGTTGGTTCGCACCGAGTCGCCCAAACGCCGTGACAGCTTCGGAAGCCCCTGTGGATCGTCCTTCATTTTCAGCAGCAGGGGCACCGTACCGAGCACGCCGCCGGCGAAGACGACGTGGTCGCCGCTGAACGTGAACGACTCTTTGAAAAGGCCGAGCGCCGACTCGGCTTCGACGACATAGCCGCCGCTCGCGTTCGCGCGAACGGCCGTGACCTCGGTCTCGGGCTTCACGAAGGCGCCGTGCTTCTCGGCGAGCCAGAGGTAGTTCTGATCGAGCGTGTTCTTCGCGCCGACGCGGCACCCCGTCATGCACGCGCCGCAAAACGTGCAGCCGGTGCGGTCGGGCCCCTCGCCATCGAAGTAGGGGTCCTTCACCGTTTTTCCGGCCTCGCCGAAGAAGACGGCGACCTCGGTCGGGTGAAAATGTTCCTCGCGACCGATGTCCTTCGCGATCTCTTTCAGCACGCGATCGCCGCGCGTCACCGTGGGGTTCTCGGCCGCGCCGAGCATTCGCTTCGCGGTGACGTAGTGCTTCGAAAGCTCGCTCCTCCAGTCGGCGAGGTGCGCCCAAGAGTCGGCCTTGAAGAAGTCGTCCTTCGGCGTCGGCAACGTGTTCGCGTAGACGAGCGAGCCGCCTCCCACGCCCACGCCGTGGAGGATCGTCACGTGCTCGAAGAAGGACATCTGGAAGATGCCCTTCATCCCGAGGGGTGGCATCCACATCCACTTGCGAATGTCCCAATTGGTCTTGGGAAAGTCCTCTGGGGCAAAACGCCGCCCTTTTTCAAGGACGAGCACGCGGTAGCCCTTCTCGGCGAGCCTGAGCGCCGAGACGCTCCCGCCAAACCCCGAGCCGATGATGATCCAATCGTAGTGGCCGTTTTTCATGCGCCTTCTCGTCGGTAGATTGGACAGCTTAGCACTCCACTCGGGTCGCACATCCGTTCGGGCCTCGTCGTACGAGCCACTTCGGCCCCGACCTTGCAGCGCTTTTCGGAAAACGGAGGTGGACGATGGCGACTCTCTCGACGACCGCCTGGGTGCTTCACGAGCTCGGCCTCGCAGCCGGTTTTGGCGGAAATCTCTTCGGGTCGATCGCGCTGCACCCCGCGCTGAAGGACCTCGAGTCGAAGCGCGAGCGCGGGCGGGTCGAGCACGTCGCGTGGGAGAAGTACCGCCTCGTGAACGCTGCCTCTCTTGGGGCGATGGCGATGACGTGGCTCGTTGGCCGAACGTTCCTCACGGGGCGTGAGCTCGGCGCCGACGCGCGGGGGCTCGTCATCGCCAAGGATGCGTTCGTCCTCGGCTCGGTCGCGTGCGGCGTTACGGCCATGGTTGCGGGTACGATGCTCGATCACGACGCGACGGGGCCCCGCGCGCCGACGCTACGCAAGGTCGCGCGCACGGCGGGGAACGCGAACGTCCTGTTTGGCGCGGCCGTTCTCACGACCACGACGGTGCTCGCGGTGAAGGCGTCACGACCGGGGCTTCGGGCCTCGATCGCGCGTCTTTTCCGCTAGATCAATCGCTCACGGCAAGCGCCAACGAACCCCTTGCGGCGTGTCGTCGATGAGAACGCCACGGCGTTTGAGCTCGTCGCGGATGCCGTCGGCGCGGGCGAAGTCTTTCGCCGTGCGTGCCGCGTGGCGCAGAAGGACGAGCGCCTCGACGACCTCGCCGTCGGTCGTGTCGCCCTTGCTTGCGACGAACGCCGTGAGCTCCGCGACATCGGCCGCCGCAGCGCGCGCGGCGACGTCGGCCTTGGGCAACATGCCGGAGCGCGCGCGCCGATCGAGCACGTCGAAGACCGCATCGACCCCTTCGAGAGCCTTCAACGCGAACGCGGCGTCGCCAGGTGAGAGACCCGGTGAGACCTCGGCGACGTTCAGCTCGCCCACCAGCTTGAAGATCGCGGCGAGGGCGTTGGGCGTATTCAAGTTGTCGTCGAGGGCGTCGTCGAGCTCGCGCTCGGCGTTCGCGACAAGCTCGCGCACCGCCGCCGACGCGTCGCCGGCGCCTGCCGATTCCCGGAGGCGGTCAAAGCGCGATTGGATGCGCTCGACGCTCGCTTTCGACTGCGCGAGCACGTCGAAGCCGAAGTTCATGGGCTGCACGTAAGGGTTCGACAAGAGCGCGTAGCGAAGCACGTTGGCCGGCACGCGGCCGCCTTCGAAGCCGAGACCCTCGAGGCGCGTGGCGACGTCTTCGCGCCCGTTGGCCCGCGGCTCCATGAGGTCGCGCACGGTGAAGAACGTCCCGTCGCGCTTCGCCATCTTCTTGTTGTCGACGAGCAGGTGCCGTCCGTGAACCCAGTAGCGGGCAAAGGGTTCGGCCTTCGATTCGGCGACGGCGTCGTGCGTGTGGCCCGCGGCCTGCGGCGACGCGCCGTAGCTCTGCGCAATCTCGCATTCGTGGTGGGGGAAAATGTTGTCTTCCCCGCCGGTGTGAATGTCGATGTGATCGCCGAGGAGCGCCTTGGCCATCGCCGAGCACTCGATGTGCCAGCCTGGAAAACCGGGCTTGATCCGCGCATCGACACCGCCTGGGGCGAGCGCCTTGAACCGCGCGTAGTCGCCTTCGGGCCAGCCGTCGGGCCCGTGCGGATCCCAGTGCATCAAGTGCTTCTCGTCGACCTTCCACAGCGCGAAATCGCGCGGGTCTTTTTTCTCCTCGCGCACGGCGACGCGCGCGCCAGCCTCGAGGTCTTCCATCACCTTGCCCGAGAGCGCGCCGTAGTCGGGGAAGCGTCCGACCTCGAAGTAAACCTGGCCGTTCGGATCGGGGTAGGCGTAGCCCCGCTCGATGAGCGTCTGGATCATGGCGAGCATCTCGGGGACGTGCCCCGTCGCGCGCGGGTGCAGCGACGCGTCGTCGGCCTCGGCGCCCGAATAGTTCTTCATGCGAAGGAGCTTCGCGTCCGCCACGAAGGCGCGCTCGAAGTGCTGCGCGACCTTGTACGGATCCCATCCGAGCTCGCGCGCGGCCTTCGAGAGCTTGTCCTCGCCGTCGGCGTCCGCGAGATGGTCCTGCGTCATGTGGCCGACGTCCGTGATGTTCATCACGTGCCGCACGTCGAAGCCGCGCCGCTCGAGGACGCGCCGAAGTAAGTCGGCCATGAGAAAGCTTCGGAAGTTTCCGACATGAGCGAAGGAATAGACCGTCGGTCCGCAGCTGTAGATCGTGACAACCTTGCCGTTCGGATCGAGAGGAAAGAACGGCTCGACGGCCTTGGAATAGGTGTTCTTGAGGCGAAGTGTCGACATCGTAGGAGGCGGAAACTAGCGCATTTGCCGCGCTCCTGCAGCGCGCCGCGGAGAGGTGCGGCGCGCATCGCGTGGTTTCGTGTGTCGAAAACGCCGACCTGCAAACGGCGTCCCCGTGCCGGTGCGCGAGAGAAATCGAGCCGCGGCGGCACAGTGCGCCTGTAGGATGGGGACGACTCGAATTTCTCGATGCGGGGGAGGCGGATGGCGGAACGAACGGACGAGCCCGGCGCGACCCCGAATCAGCAAAGCCACGACGCACCTGCGTTGCCGGCCACACCTCTCGCGGTTCCGACCCCCCTCGCGCAATCGCGCACGTCGAGCGTGCCTCGCGCCGCATCGCAGCCTCCGCCGTTGCTTCGCTCGTCGCAGCCGCCCCGAGGCTCGAACGCGCCGCCGCCGATGCAGCAGCGCCCGTCGCAGATCCCGCCGGCGTCGCAGCAGCCGCGCCCTTCGCAATTGCCGCGCGCGTCGCAGATGCCGAACCCCACGACGCAGACGCTCGGCGGCCGCGGCGATGCGGACGATCCGTTCGTGGGTCAGACGATCAACGGGCGCATTCGTATCCTCCGCACCATCGCCCGCGGTGGCATGGGAAAGGTCTATCTCGCCGAGCAGATCGCCCTCGGCCGCACCTGCGCCGTGAAGGTCCTGGACCCGCGCCTGGTCGGCAGCGACGCGAGCGAGTTCAACAAGCGCTTCCTCTTGGAGGCGAGCATCTCGGCGAAGCTCACGCACCCCAACGTCGTGAAGATCTTCGACTACGGCGACACGGACGACGGCGTCTGCTGGCTCGCGATGGAGTACCTCGAAGGCTCTACGCTCTCGCAGGAGCTGGAAAAAAATGGCCGCTTGGCCCCCGAGCGCGTGATCTCGATCGCCCAGCAGATCTGCCGCGCCCTCCGCGAGGCCCACGCGCTCGGCGTCGTTCACCGCGACATGAAGCCGGGCAACGTCTTCATGGTGAAGGGCGGCGACGACGAGGGCGACTTCGTCAAAGTACTCGACTTCGGCCTCGTCAAGTCGTCGGCGAAGTCGGAGGGCGAGGACCAACACCTCACGCAGGTGGGGCAGATCATGGGCTCGCCCAAGTACATG
>JANXMC010000193.1 GCA_025354825.1 Myxococcales bacterium | reverse complement strand
GACGCAGGCCGTGATCGCGCGCACCGGGCGTGATCCGACGCTCGCGGAGCTCGAACGCGAGACGGGCATCCCGCAAGAGAAGCTCGACAAGGTGAAGGGGTCTTGGGCCGAAACGCCGTTCTCCCTCGATCGCCCCGTGGGCGACGAGGACGGCCGGAAGTTCATCGATTTCTTGCAGGACGACCAGTCGCTGTCGCCCTACGAGTCGCTCGCGAACCAGAAGTGGTCGAGCGAGGTGCGTCGTCTGCTGACGATGCTGACGCCCATCGAGTCGCGCATCATCCGTTGGCGCTTCGGCCTCGACGACGAAGACGAGCTCACGCTGAAAGAGATTGGCGACAAGTACAACCTGTCGCGCGAGCGCATTCGGCAGCTTCAGGAGCAGGCTCTCGGGAAGATTCGAAAACACATGCGCGACTGACGCGTGAACGTGACTGCGTGAGAAACGCGGCGCTCTCTACCGAGAGCCGCCGCGTTTTTCGTTTGTCGCGCCGAGGGCTTATTTTCCCGGCGATCCCCAGCTTTGGCGCGCCACCATTTCGACCAGCTTGTCCGCCGCCGCGCGTGCGCCCGCGGCTTTGCCGGCGACCTTGTTGAAGACGATGGAGAACGCGATAGGCCCGCGCCCCGGCGGCCCGAGAACGTAGCCGCTCAGCGCAATCGCGTCGTCGAGGGTGCCGGTCTTCGCGCGGACTGCACGCCGCACGTGCTCACTCCGAAACCGCTTATGCAGCGTGCCGTCGACGCCGCCGATCGCGAGCTGCGCGAGGAACTCGGGCTGAATCGCAGGGTCGCGCCAGGCCGCGCGAAGCAGCTGCGCCATGCTCGACGTGGTCACGCGGTTCGAGTCGAAGAGCCCCGAGCCGTTGCGGATGACGACGCCGGAATCCATCGCGCCGACCTTCTCGAGCCAGCGGGTCACGGCTTCCGTCCCGCCGTCACTCTTCGCGGGTCGCCCCTTCGTCTCGCCGCCAATCGTCTTCATGACCATCTCGGCGTAGAAGTTGTCGCTCACCTTGCCGAGCTCGAACAGGATCGCCGCCAGCGGCGCCGACTTGTGCCTCACGAGCACGGGCGCGTTCTTCATGCCGCCGGGCTTCACGTCGCCCGTGACCTTGATGCCGACCTGATCGAGCAGCGCCTTCAGCGCATAGCCCGCGAGGAGCGACGGGTCATCGACGCGGCGCGTGTAGCGAACGAGCTTCGCGTTCTCGCCGACGCTGCCACTGAGCTTCGCGGAGAGGCGCTTGCCAGAGGCCGACAAGATGAGGCCCACCGTATCGGCGCCCGCCTCGCCCGTGCTCACGCTCCCCTCGATGTCGACGAAGCCGGGCGGATCGAAGGAGCTCGACGCCGGCTGCCCCGCGGTGCTCGGACGAATCGAGAGCGTGACGGTGTTCTCGTTCAACGCGACGGCGCTCACGTTCGCGCGGAAGGCGGCCCACTCGTTTGGCTGCTGCTCGAAAGCGGGCGGCGTGAACGCGCCGTCGAAGAACTGCTGGTCGACGAAGATGTCGCCGTCGACGCGACGAACGCCGTGCCCTCGAAGCTCCTGCACCATCTCGAAGAGGTCACGCGTCTCGAGGGACGGATCACCGTGCCCGCGCAGCACCAGCCCCGCCACCGCGCCGTTCGTCGCCTTCCCTGCGAGGCTCGTCTCGAAACGGTACTCGGGGTGCAAAAGAGCCAGCGCCGCGGCTGCCGTGTATAGCTTTGCGTTCGACGCAGGGTTCAGCGGAAGGTGCTCGTTGTGGACGGCAAGGTATCGCCCCGAATCGACATCCAAGAGGGCGACGCCGACCTGCGCATCCTTGAAGCTCGTGTCGAGGACCATGGCGCGCACGGCGACCTCGATCTCGGCGGCCAGGGGCGAGGCGAGGCGCGGCGATGCCGGCGGCGGGAGGCCCGGCGCTGCAGCGGGCGGCGCAGCACCCGGCGGCGGGGCGAGAACGGGCGGAGGCGGAGGCGGCGGATACGCCTGCGACGTGC
>JANXMC010000169.1 GCA_025354825.1 Myxococcales bacterium | reverse complement strand
GGCGGCTCACATCGTTCGCGCGACGCTAGCCCGTGTGCCCAAGCTCGATCCGCGCGAGGTCGAGGACGTGATCCTCGGCTGCGCGCAGCCGGCGGGCGAGGCGGGCTACAACATGGCCCGCGCCGTCGCGATGCTCGCGGGCCTCGAAGGTACGCCCGGCACCACGGTGAACCGCTACTGCGCGTCGTCGCTCCAGGCGATCCGGATCGCGGCACATGCCATCAAGGCCGGTGAAGGCGATGTGTTCGTCTGCGCCGGCGTCGAGTGCGTGAGCCGCTTCGACAAGGGCAAGTCCGACGGTATGCCCGATACGAAGAATCCAAAGTTCGGCGCCGGCGGCCTATCGAATTTGTACATGCCCATGGGCGAAACCGCCGAGCGCGTCGCGGATCAAGAGAAGGTCACGCGCGCCGAGATGGACGCGTTCGCCGCGGTGAGCCAAGCACGCGCCGTCGCGGCCCAAGAGGCTGGCCTCTTCGCGAACGAGATTGTCGCGGTCACCAAAGCCGACGGCACCGTCGTCGCGAAAGACGACGGCCCGCGCGCCGGCACCACCGTCGAAAAGCTCGCGAAGCTCGAGCCGGTCTTCCGCCCGGACGGCCGCGTCACGGCCGGCAATGCATGCCCCCTCAACGACGGCGCCGCGGCCGTCGTCGTGATGAGCGACGTGCGTGCGAAGGCCCTCGGCATCATGCCCATCGCCCGCATCGTCGCGAGCGCCGTGACGGCCATCGACCCGGAAATCATGGGCCTCGGCCCCATCGACGCGAGCCGCCGCGCCCTCGCGCGCGCCGGCCTCACGATGGCCGACATCGACCTCGTCGAAATCAACGAGGCCTTCGCCGCGCAGGTCATCCCCGCAGCTCGCGCCCTGGATGTTTCTCACGACAAGCTCAACGTGAACGGCGGCGCCATCGCCCTCGGCCACCCCTTCGGAATGACCGGCGCGCGCATCATGGCGACGCTTCTCAACGCCCTCGCGGCGAAGAGCGGCCGCTTCGGACTCGAGACGATGTGCGTCGGCGGCGGCCAGGGGATGGCCATGATCGTCGAGAGACTGTAACGCCTAGAACGCGTTCTACGCGGGCATCACACGGCCTTGTGAAGCTCCCTCAGCGGCCCTTGGAACGACAGCGTCGTCCCATCGGCCGCGGTCGCATTTGCCATTCCGAACCTCGTGTCGGGCTGCCCCATCGCCTTGAGCAGGCTCACGTGAAGCCGATTGTGGGCCGGCCCGGTGAGGGGGAACCCCTTCATGGGATTCGGCAGATTTCGCGGATAGCGAACGTAGCGCCCCGTTTGAAAGGCGCCGTTGCAGCCGCCGATCATCACCACCGGTGCGTCGTGGTGCTGGTGGGTTGGCGTGCCGAGCTCCGTCAGCCATACGACGACGGTGTGATCGAGCACGGTGCCCGACCCTTCGAGGATCGAGTCGAGGCCGTTCAAGAGCTCCATCAGGTGGGCGGCGTGCCACTTGTCGAGATCGATCATCGCCCGCTCCGCCGTGAGCGTGTACGGCGCTCCGCACGCCGTCGCATTTTCGATCGAGCCGTGGGCGTAGGTGCCGTGCATGGTCGCGTCGGCGGGGTAGCCGAGCTCCGTCGTCTCCGGCACCGGGCAGACGAAGGTCGCCACGCGCGTGAGGTCGCACGAGAACGCGAGCTTGATGAGGCGCATGAACTGCACCACTTGGTGGCCATTCGCATCGAAGCTCGGGTCGCACTTCGCGGTGAGCCCGGTGCCGAGACCCAGCTCGAGATCGCGCACCAGCGCGCGATGCGCATCGAGCTTTCGCTTCCCTTCGGCGCCAAGCTGCGGCGCGAGAAGCTCGTATTCGCGTGCGGCCGTATCAAGCACCGAAGGGCGCAACGTCGCGATCGTCTGCTCTCGCGAGAGCGGCCCCGTCGTCGAAGGCTTCACGAACCCCATGAGATCTGCGAAGGCCGTTTGAGGGTCGGCGACGCTGGGTGTCGCCTGGCCAGCGCCGAGAAACGAGAACGGCGCGACCGTTTGGTTCGGCACGTAGTCGAAGCCGTAGACGCGTGAGCCGAAGCGCCCCGGCGCGCTCGTGCGTGCGGCGATCTCTTGATCGATCGATCGGATTCCGCCGCTACACGGGCTGCCGGATCGCTGGAGCGCGCGCGAGCCTGTCAAAAGCCCCGCGACGGACACCGAATGGTTGTTCGCGTCGCCCGTCGTGCGCCCGATCTCGGCGATGTCGGCCAGCACCGACGTATGGGAGAGACCTTCGATCGCCAGCATGCGATCGCGGTACGCGTAGAACGGCCGCAGCCCTTCGCTGAAGTTGGCTTCGCTCATCTCGACGAGCGAGCGCTCGGCGTAGGCATTCGCCGATGCGCCGGGGATATCGATGTTCCAGCCTTTGGGGATATGTCCGTGGGGCGTTACGAAGAAGACGATGCGCGACGGAAACGCGACCTCGTCGGCTCGGGCAATGCGCCCGCGCGGAAGAACGCTGGCAAGCGCCCCGAGGCCCAAGGCCTTGAGGAGCTGACGCCGACGCATTGAAGTAGAAGCGGACACGTTAGTTCTCCTCGACGCGGCGCAGGCGAAAGCTCGGCGCCGTCACGATGTCGGCGAGCAGCGCGCGGACGTCGCCGCCACTCGTGAAGAAAGACTTGGAGAGGTCGGTGACGAGCTTCGCCTCGGCGTCCGTCGTCTCGCGACCGAAGGCGTACCTCACCCATTGCGACGTCGCGCACTGATGCACATCGGTGCTTTTGCTCAATCGCTCCGAGAGGTCGACGGCGCCGTCGAACTTGGCATTCACGTCGGTGCCGTGAATCGCGCCCGTCGCATCCACCGCGATGCCGTTGTCCATCCGTTGGAAGTGAGCTGCGGCGTCGTAGCTCTCGAAGCCGAAGCCGAAGCCGTTGAGATTCACGTGGCAGGTCTGGCAGGTCGACGACGCGGTCCGCGTTTCGAAGAGCACGCGGTTCGTCTGCGGCCCCGAGCCTGGCGCCGCCATCGGCTGGCTCAAATCGGCATTCGCCGGGGGAGACATTGGCACTTTGCAAAGTACACGGAGCTGCAGGGAATTGCCTCGAATGGGCGGCGACGTCGCGCCGCGGTGCGAGAGCGCCGCCAGAAACGACGCCCGCGTGAGAAGGCCCGCGCGCTCGGTCTCGGGCAGCGCGACCTCGGACCACGGAGCGGCATCCGTCGGTAGCGGCACCCCGTAAAGGCGCGCCATTTCGGTATCCAAAAATGCGCGCCGGCTCAAAAGCAAGTCGCGAAACGAGCCGCCACCCATGAGCACGTTCTCGACGAACAGCTGCGATTCTTTCGACACCGAAGCCTGCGTTGCGGTCGACCATGAGGGGTCGACCTCCGGTGTTCGGACGCCATGCTCGTCCCCTAGGATGCGATCGAGCCCGAGCCACTGCCGGTGAAAGCTCCAGAAGACGCGGCGCGCGCGGTCGTCGGCGAGCATTCGCGTCGCCTGATCGCGAATCTGCGCGACCGTCGACAGCTCATTCTTCGCGGCGGCGTCGAGGAGTGTTTGGTCGGGGACGCTCTCCCAAAGGAAGAATGAGAGTCGGCTCGCCATCGCGTAGGCCTCGACTGCGACCACAGCGCCGTTCGCGCGGTCACGCGGAACGGCCTCGGGACGATAGAGAAACTGCGGCGATTGAAGCATCGCGCTCAGCGTCAGGCGTACGGCACCTTCGAAGTCGACCGCGGCTTGAAACGCCTGAAACCGCAGCGTGAAGCGGTCGTGCTCCGCGGCGGACACGGGCCTTCGAAAGAGGCGCGCGCCCATCGTGTCGATGAACGTCGACGCGCACGCCGATTGGGTGCCCGCAGTCGTGATATCGGCGCACCCCGTGAGCGCAACGACGGCCGCCGTGTCTTGCGTTGCCCCTTCGGCGTAGAGATTCGCAATCGCCTCGTAGCGCGCGATGCGCACGTCGGATGGCTCTTGCGCCTCGGCGGCGTTTTCGAACCCTGCGACGAGCGCGTCGGCCGGCAGAATAGGCAATACCGGTGCGAGTGCCGGGAACGTGTCGTGAAGCGCGTTGAGGTATTCGGTATTGCTCAAACGCCGAAGGGGCGCGGGGCCCGGCCCCGTGGGGGCAGCGTCCTTCGGCTCGGGCGCGGCGTAGCAGCTTGCGCCAACGATGCCGGCGAGGGCCGCGAGGCCTATTACGAAGCGTTTCGATCGATGCAAAGCACTCATTAAGGAGTGCTTGGTCGTACCAGCTCAAAACGGATGAGCAACCCAATGCCGCGTCATTTCGGCACGTGCCGGCGCAACATGCGTCCCAGCGAGGGCGTTCAGCGCGGCGTTCGCACCCGAAGCTCGTGTTTTTTCACCTTACCGGAGGCGTTCGTCGGCAGAGCATCGAGCAGCTCGACGCGGCGCGGCACCTTGTAATTCGCCATGTGCTCGCGGCTCCAGGCGATGATCTCCTCCGGCACCGCCGCCGCGCTCGGCTTCGCAACGACGTAGGCGACGGCCACCTCGCCGAGGCGGTCGTCCGGCGCGCCGACGACTGCGACCTGCGCGATGGCGTCGTGGCGAAGGAGGATGCGCTCGATCTCCGCCGGGTAGGCGTTGAAGCCGCCCACGATGAACATGTCCTTTTTGCGATCCGTGATCTTCAGATTACCGCGGCTGTCCATCGTGCCGATATCGCCTGTGCGAAGCATTCCGCGCGCGTCGACGGCGGCTTTCGTCGCCTCCGGATCGCGGAAGTAGCCGCGCATCACCGTGTAGCCGCGCACCGTAATCTCCCCCGTTACTCCAGGCGGCACCTCGTGGCCGTCGTCGTCGACGACGCGCACCTCGGTGCCCGGGATCGCGCGCCCCGACGTATTGGCGATGGTCTCCGCGTCATCGTCGCGGTGGCACATCGTCGAGACGCCGGTCGCCTCGGTCAGGCCGTAGGCGGTGAGCACGGTGCCGAAGCCCAAGTCGTTTTTCATGCGGTGCACGAGCTCGACGGGAATCGACGCGGCGCCAGTGACGGCGAGGCGCAGCGCCGACAAATCGAGATTCGCGCGATCGGGCCGCGCGAGCATCGATTGGTAAAGAGCGGGCGGTCCTGGAATCACCGAAACACGTTCTTCGACGATGCGCGTGAGGATCGCCGCGGCGTCGAAGACCGCGTGGGGCAGCACGGTCGCGCCCGTCATGAGGCTCGCGAGCCAGCCGGCCTTGTAGCCGAACGTATGAAAGAACGGATTGACGACGAGGTAGCGATCGCCCACGCGGAGGCCCGCGATCGACGACCATTCGCGAAACGCGCGAACCGACTGCCCTTGGGACGCCATCACGCCTTTCGGGTGCCCCGTCGTGCCCGAGGTGAAAATGATGTCGGCGAGATCGTCGGGAGTCACCGCTGCGGACCGCCCCGCCACCACGCTGTCGGGGACGGACGCCGCTCCTTCGAGAAACGTGTTCCATGCGATAGCGCGCGAGCCCGGCGTTACGTCGCCACGAAGAACGACGATGTCGCGAAGCTGCGGGAGCGCGGTCTCGGCCTTCTCGAGGAGGGCCACGTAGTCGGTGCCGAGAAAGCCCGTCACGGTCATCAGCACGCGCGCTTCGCTCCGCGCGAGAATGAAGGACGCCTCTTCGCCTTTGTAACGCGTATTCACCGGCACGACGACGCCACCCACGGCGTGGGTCGCCAGAGCCGCGACGACCCACTCCCAAATGTTGGGCGCCCAGATCGCAACGCGGTCGCCCACCTCGACGCCGCGCGCGATGAGAGCTCGCGCCGCGCGCTGCGCTTCGTGGGCGAGGGCGACGTAGGAGAGCGACATCGCGCCGTCGGCGATGGCGATACGATCGGAAAAGCGAGCGGCCGCGAGGCGCAGAACCTCCGGCACGGTGAACGCTTCGCCGGCGTGGCGCGCGTCGTCGCCGTGGGAAACCTGCGACGCGGTCACCGTGTCACCGCGATCTCGGCGACGGCGTTGGAGAGAACGACCTTCTCGCGCTCGACGACGGAACAGCGGAAGACAATCTCCTGCCCTGCCGCGGTAGGAGCCGATTGCCACATTTCGGTTTTCAGCGTTTCGCCCGGGAAGACGCTGTCGGAGAAGCGAACGCGAAGGCTGCGAAGGCGCGAGACGTCGTCGTCGCAGAAGGCGTGAACGAGCTGCCGACCCGCGAAGCCGAACGTGCAAAGGCCGTGGAGGATGGGCATTGGTAGCCCGAACTCTTTGGCAAATACCGGGTCGGCGTGGAGCGGGTTCCAGTCGCCCGAGAGGCGGTACATCAGCGCCTGGTTCGGCGCGATCCGCTCGGTGGTGACGACGTCGGCGGCGCGGTCGGGAATCACGACGTTTTCGGTCTGCACGCCGCGCGCCACGCGCTCGCCGCCAAAGCCGCCGGCGCCACGAACGAACGTGACCACTTCGTTCCGTACGACCTCGACGCCGTCGATATCGAAGGAGCGTATCTCGGTGACGACGAGGGCGTTCTTCCCCTTGTCGACGAGGTCCTTGATGCGCGACTTGTGCGTGAGCCGCCCGCGCTTCGGCATAGGGGCGAGAATGTCGATGCGCTGCTCGCCGTGGAGCGTGCGGTCGAGCCCGTAGGTCAGCCCCGGCGCCTGCTTGCCATGCTTGATGTGATCCATCAGCGCGTTCACGGCGGGGACGACGCCGAAGGTCGGGAGAACCGCGATCCCCTCCTTGCGACCTTCGTAAACCAGCGGCAGCTCCCACGACCGCGACGCGTCGGCGCAGGCGCCTACGCCGAGCGCGTAAAGCGAGATGTCGCGCTCGTCGTGGGACGTGGTGACGTCGGGGAGCTCGAAGCCTAGGGCGAGCGTTGGGTCGATGAGGCGAGCGCCCGCGTCATTTCGCTGTTCCATGGCGAGCATCCTAGACCCGCAAGGGTCATATTGAAACATGTTCTAGTTCGTCGTAGGTTGCCGCTCGGAGGACATCCCCATGGCCGAGTACGGTTTCTGGAAGCTTGCCGCGGAAGACCCGACACACGTTGCGGTCATCGAAGCAGACGGTCGCAAGATCACCGCCGGTGAGCTGTTGCGCGCCTCGAACCAGGTCGTGCACGGCCTGCGTGCCCTAGGCCTGAAGCACGGCGACACCATCGCCGCGATGCTCACCAACGAAGGGGCGATGCTCGAGGTCTACATGGCCGCGGCGCAGGCCGGTTGGTACGTCACACCTATCAATAGCCACCTCACGGCCCCCGAGGTCGCGTACATCGTTCAAGACAGCGAAGCGAAAGCGATTTTCTGCAGCGAGCGCACCACGGAAGCGGGCTTCAAGGCGGCCGAGACGTTGGGCTTCCCCGAGAACGCGCGCTTCTCAACGGCGAGCAATGCGAAGGGGATGCGCCCCTACGCCGATCTCAAAGCGGGGCAGCCCGACACGCTTCCGACCGCACGCGCAGCCGGCGGGCCGATGACCTATACGTCGGGCACCACGGGGCGCCCCAAGGGAGTGCGCCGCAAGCTCGCAGACGCGCCGCCCGAGGCCGTCGCCGAGCAGAATGCGATGTTCCTTCGTCTCTTTGGAATCACACCAAAGGACGACGGCGTGCACCTCGTCGTCTCGCCGCTCTACCACACGGCGGTTCTCAACTTCGCGACCAACCATCTCCACTTCGGCCACACCGTCGTGCTGATGGATAAGTGGACGCCCGAAGGGACGATGGAGCGCATTCAGCGGTACCGAGTCACGACGAGCCACATGGTTCCGACGCAGTTTCGCAGGCTCCTCGCCATGCCCGCGGCCGAGCGCGCCAAGTACGACATTTCGTCGCTCCGACACATGATTCACGGCGCGGCGCCCTGCTCCGTCGAAGTGAAACGCGAGATGCTCGCGTGGTGGGGCAACACGATTTACGAGTACTACGCAGCCTCCGAAGGCGGCGGGACGCTCGCCACGCCGAAAGACTGGCTCGCCCACCCAGGCACCGTCGGCAACGCGTGGCCCATCTCCCAGATTCGCATCTCGCGCGAAGACGGCACCCTCGCGGATACCAAAGAGGTCGGCACCGTCTACATCAAGATGGGCGCTTACAAATTCGAGTACCACAAGGACAAGGCCAAGACGGCCGAATCGTGGCGCGACGAGTTTTTCACCGTGGGCGACGCCGGCTACCTCGACGAGGACGGCTTCCTCTATTTGTGTGATCGCAAAAGCGACATGATTATCTCGGGAGGGGTGAACATCTATCCAGCGGAGATCGAGTCCGTCCTCGTGATGCACCCGAAAATCGCCGACGTCGCCATCTTCGGCATTCCCGACGACGACTGGGGCGAGGGCGTGAAAGCCGTCATCGAGCCCGCCGCCGGCATCGAAGCGACCCCCGCGCTGGCGGAAGAGATTCTCGCCTTTGCGAAAGAGCGTCTCGCAACGTTCAAGTGCCCGAAATCGATCGATTTCGTGGCATTGCTCCCTCGCGATCCCAACGGCAAGCTCTCGAAGCGAAAGCTCCGCGACCCGTACTGGGCAGGCCGGGATCGGGCCATCTGATTTCACGAAAGAGCTCTAACGCGGTGCGCGATTGACGGAGCTTCTGAAACAAGTTCTATCTTTTCGGCCGCCGATTTCGCACTTCGTATTTATCACGACAGGAGACGGCAAATGAACATGGTTGTTACCAGTGTCCGCGAGTACTTCGACACGCTCCCCAACCGCTTCCAGGCGACGGCTGCGAAGGGCGTCAACGCGACCTTCCAGTTCGAGCTCTCGGGCGCCGAGGGCGGCACGTACCACGTGGTCGTCGACGACGGCACGATGAACGTCGTCGAAGGCCCCTCCGCCACGCCGAGCGCCACGATCAAAATGACGGGCGAAGACTACGTCAAAATGGTCAACGGCAAGCTCAATGGCGCAATGGCCTTCATGAAGGGCCAAATGAAAGTCACCGGCAACGTGATGCTCGCCCAGAAGATGCAAAACATCTTCCCCCCCTCCAAGGGCTGACCGACACCCTCTTCTCCGGTTCCGTACTCTCACAGAGTAGACGGGGAGGCGGGGAGGCAAGGAGCTAGGAGGAGTTCAGATCTGGGAAGAGCAGGGCCCGAATGCCAACAAGCAAGGCGTTCGTGGCCGCCCACCCTCATCTTCCTCCTTGCCTCCCCGCTAGATCCTTCTCCTGGTTCCGCATCGCAAGACCGCGATCTCAGTAATCGAAGAACTCGAAGACGCATGTCTTCGTTTTCGGGCGCGATTGGCACGACAGTACGAAGCCTTTGCGCTTCTCTTCGTCGGTGAGCGCTTCGCTCGTGGTCATGGTCACTTCGCCCTCTTTCAGCTGGGCGACGCAGCATCCGCAGAAACCTTCCTCGCACGAGAAGGGCGCGTCGAGGCCGGCGTCCAAGGCTGTTTTGAGGAGCGACGTTCCCGGCGTATAGGGGACGAGGTGGCGTTTCCCTTTGAGATGAATCTCGAGGACGTCCGGGACGACGTCGTTCGGGTTCGCGGCGACCACTTCCGGCGTGGGGTTTGCCGGCGGCGACGCGAACTTCTCGATGTGGATCCGGTGGTCGTCGACTTCGAGCGACGTGAGCGCCCGTTCGACCGTCTCCATGAACGGGCCCGGCCCGCAGACGTAGCATTCGGCATTGGCTACGATGTCGCGCATGGCGACGACGTCGGCTTCGGTCAAGAATCCGTGCGTGTCGTCTTGGCGGTACGCGATCGTGAGGCGGCGCCCGAACTTCGCCGTGAGCGCAGAGAGCTCCTTTTCGAAGATGACCGAGCGCGCGTCGCGGTTGGCGTACAGCAACATCACCGGCCGCGACGTTGTGAGGAGGACCGTCTTTACGAGAGAGATGATCGGCGTAATCCCGCTGCCGCCCGCGAAGAGCGCAACGGGCCCTTCGCCGCGCAACACGAAGCGCCCCTCCGGCGCGACGACGCCGATGGAGTCGCCCTCGTGCAATGCGTCGTGCACCCAGTTGGAGACGCGGCCGCCTGCTACGCGTTTCACCGTGACCTTGTGCTCATCCTCCGCGACCGGTGAGCTTGCGAGCGAGTAGCAGCGGCGAACTGTGGTGCCGCTGTCGTCGACGGCAACCTCGAGCGTCAAAAACTGCCCCGACTCATAGCGGAAGAGCGCCTTGAGATCGCGCGGGACGTCGAAGACGATCGACTTGGTGTCGTGCGTCTCGTCGACGATTCGCAGGACCTTCAGGCGGTGGACTGCGCGTCGGGACGAGGACGCTGCCGAGGGGTTTTCTTCCGAGCTCGCCGTGCTCATAGAACGTGTTCTACTCCGTTGCAGGGGAGAGTGAAACGTGTTTCACTCTCGGGGGCCAAGGAGGAGACGGACATGACACGATTCGATGGGCGCGTGGTGCTGGTCACGGGGGCAGCGTCGGGCATCGGGCGCGCAACCGCACAACGCTTCGGCGCCGAAAAAGGCAAAGTCGTCTGCGTCGACATCAACCTCGCCGGCGCCGAAGAGACGGCCGCGTCGATTCGCGCGGCAGGCGGCGAGGCGAAGGCCGTCGCGTGCGACGTGTCGAACCCCGCCCAGGTGAAAGCCACGGTCGACGGCGCAGTGGCCCAATACGGCCGTCTCGACGTCCTCTGCAACGTCGCCGGCATTGGCGGCTTCCAACGGACGACGGAAGTCACTTTCGAGCAGTGGAGCAGGTTCATCGGGGTCAACCTCACGGGCCAGTTCCTAATGTGCCAGGCGGCGATCCCGCACATCCTCAAGACGGTTGGCGCCATCGTCAACGTCGGCTCCGTCGCCGGCTTGAAATCGCACCCCTACAGCGCGGCATACTGCGCCTCCAAGGGCGGCGTCGTGCTCATGACGAAGGCCCTCGCCGTCGAGTACGGCCGTAAAGGTCTACGCATCAACGTCGTCTGCCCCGGCGGCGTCGAAACGCCGCTCATCAACGAGTTCCAGCTCCCCGAAGGCGTGAGCCAAGCGGCTCTCTCGCGCATCAGCCCCATCGGCCGCATGGGCCAGCCGCCCGAGGTCGCAGGCACGATCGCGTTCCTCGCGTCGGACGACGCGACGTACATCAATGGCGCCGCCATCGTCGTCGATGGCGGCATGATCGCCTAAGGCGCGCACCACCATGGCCTTCGGCTTCGGCAAGTGGGATTTAACGGTCGATCTCATCTCCATCGGTTCGGGCATTGGCGGTCTCTCGGCCGCCATCGTCGCCCACGATCAGGGGAAGAAGGTCGTCGTTCTCGAAAAGGCGCCGAAGCTCGGCGGCGTCTCGGCGTACTCGGGCGGCGAGCTGTTCGTCCCCGACAACCACATGCTCGAAGCCTCCGGCATTCGCGATTCGCGGGCCGAGGGGCTCGCCTATTTGCAATTCCTCGCGGCCGGCTATGCCGACCCTGAGTTGCAAGCAGCCCTCCTCGATACCGGCCGAATCGCCGCCCAGTACATGGGCGCCAAGGCCGGCGTGAAATGGAAAATCATTAAGGATTTTCCCGACTACCACTACCCGAAAGCCCCTGGCACGGCCAAGGCGGGGCGCTACTTGGAAGTCGAGCTGTTCGACGGCCCGCAGCTCGGCGAGTGGCAATCGAAGACGTACCTCTCGCCCCACATGCCGAACGGCATTAGCCACGACGAGCTCTTCGCGTGGGGCGGCTTCGTCAACATCATGAAGTGGGACTTTGCCCTCATGGGCAAACGGTACCGAAAAGACCAGCGCGGCTTCGGCCCTGGTATGATGGCGTATTTCGTTAAGGCGGCGATGGTCGATAGGCAAATACCGGCCTACGTCGATACACCGGTTCGCGAGCTCATCGTCGAAGACGGCGCGGTCGTCGGCGTGCGCGCCGAGCGGGCGGGGAAGGACTTCTTCGTTCGCGCGAAGAAGGGCGTCGTCATCGCCACCGGCGGTTACGACTGGCACCCCGATATGCCGAAATACTTCGAGCAACTCCCCGAGTGGGAGTCGATGTGCCAACCGTCGGTCGCGGGAGATGGCTGGCTAATGGGCAGTGAGGTCGGCGCGCAGATCGCCGCCGTCCCCCCGAACAATCTCGGTCTATTCTTCGGATGCCGCGTTCCGGGG
>JANXMC010000157.1 GCA_025354825.1 Myxococcales bacterium | reverse complement strand
CCGAAGATCGCGGCCGCTTCGACGAGCTTTTGACGAAGCTCGCCCTCAAGCGCCCGCGCAGCGGCATCGCGCAGAACGCCGAAGACGCGCGGAAGATCGCCGAGGCCATCGGCTTCCCCGTCCTCGTGCGACCGAGCTACGTCCTCGGCGGGCGCGCGATGATGATCGCGTACACGCCCGACGAGTTCGACGCCTACGTCCACATGGCGGTCGAAGCCGCCCGCGACGCGGGCAACACGGCCATCTTGGTCGACGAGTTCTTGAAGGTCGCCATCGAGGTCGACGTCGACTGCGTGTCCGACGGCAAGCGCTGCGTGATCGGCGGCGTGATGCAGCACATCGAAGAAGCGGGCGTCCACTCGGGCGACTCGACGAGCGTGCTCCCGCCCTATTCGCTCAGCCCCGAGCTCGTGCTCTCCATCGAAGAGCAGTCGCGCATGCTCGCGTTGGAGCTCGGCGTCGTTGGGCTGATGAACATCCAGTTCGCCGTCAAAGGCGGCGAGGTCTACATCATCGAAGTGAACCCGCGCGCGAGCCGCACGGTGCCGTTCGTCGCCAAAGCGACCGGGCGCCCCCTCGCGAAGATCGCCGCCAAGCTGATGATCGGGATGACCCTCGATCAGCTCGGGATTTACGACATCCCGGTGCCGAAGCACGTCTCGGTGAAAGAGAGCGTCTTCCCCTTCTCCAAGTTTCCCGGCGTCGACACCATCCTCGGCCCCGAGATGCGAAGCACGGGCGAGGTCATGGGGATCGCGCAAACGTTCGCGCACGCGTTCGGCAAGGCGATGCTCGCAAGCGGGCTCGATCTCGCCAAGCCGACCAAAACGCAGCGCCGCGCCTTCATCAGCGTTCGCGACGAAGACAAGCCGGTCGCCGCGACCATCGCGCGCCGCCTCCACGCCCTCGGCTACCAAATCGTCGCCACGCGCGGCACGGCCAAGGCGTTCGAGAGCGCGCAGATTCCGACCGAGGTCGTGAAGAAGGTGAACGACGGCTCGCCGCACATCGTCGACGCCATTCGCGCCGGGACCATCAACCTCGTCATCAACACGACGCTCGGCTCGCGCGAGGTGAAAGACAGCTACTCGCTGCGCAGGCAGACGCTCCTCGCGAACGTCGCGTACTTCACGACGATCGCGGCGGCCCTCGCCGCGTGCGACGCCCTCGAGGCTCGCGCGCAAGACAGCACTGTTCGCGTTCGCTCGCTTCAGGAGTGGGGCGCGCCCGCCTGATGGACGACGCGCTCTACCGCCTTTTCTACGAGCACGAAGAGGCTCACTGGTGGTTTCGAGCGCGTCGTGAAATCGTCCTCGCGGCGCTCGAGCAGCACGGAAATCTGAGCGCCGGCGACACCGTCCTCGACATCGGCTGCGGCACCGGCGCGAACGCGAAAGCCCTTGCGGAGAAGTACCGCGTCGTCGCGATGGATACGTCGCCCCTCGCCGTCGCCTACGCGAAGAAGCGCGGCCTCACCGACGTGCTGTTGGGCACGCTCGACACGTTCCCCCGCGACCAGTTCGACGTCCACGCGGCGCTGCTCCTCGACGTCATCGAGCACATCGACGACGACGTCGCCGTCCTCGCGCAGGCGCGCGAAATCGTCGGCCCCGGCGGGCGCGTCGTCGTCACGGTGCCCGCGTACATGTGGCTGTGGGGCGGTCACGACGTGGTCACGCACCACAAGCGCCGCTACGACCAAGGCAGCCTCACGCGGGCGTTCGCCGCCGCGGGGCTCGAGCCGGTGAAGCTCACCTACTTCAACACGTTTCTCTTTCCGCTCATCGCTGCCGCGCGTCTCGCCTCGCGCGGTGTCGCCGGGCTCCGCGCGGGAGGCCGTCAGGCGCGCGCGTCGAGCAGCACCGACGCCGACATCGCGCGCACGGCCACAGCGCCGCCCAAGCCGGTGAACGAGCTGCTTCGTCGTGTATTCTCGGCCGAAAAGAGCATCGTCGCGAGCTCGACGTTCCCGTTCGGCGTGTCGCTGTTGGCGGTCGCGCGGCCTCTTTAGGCGCGCCCCGCTAGCCGCGCCGCGCACGACGGGTCGCTTCGGCGTCTGCGTTCTCCACCGCGTCGAGCTCGTTCGCGGCGTCATCGACGTCCTGCCCTAAGCTCACCCGAACGCGCGCGACGTCGGCTGGCGTGTGCAGCGTTGCGATCGCCTCGGCGATGCGCGTGTGGGCGACCTCTGGCTCGATACGGAGAAGCATCCGAGCGCTCGCCGCCCGCAGCTCGATGTCGGCGTCGGCGCTCGCAAGCGCGTGCCAAAGGTCTGCGCGATCGATCGCGACGGCGCGGTATCCGTCGGCGGCGCCGATGCTGGCGGCCGTTGCATCGAGGCGTGCAAGCCAAGCACGCGTCGGCTCGCCCCTCTGGCGCAGCGCTTCGAGCCTCTCTCCAAAATCGATCGCAGGTGTGCCTCCGAGCACGCTGCGCGCCGCGGCGTCGCGAATCTGCGAGGCGACAAGGGCGGCATCCGCTGCCGTGAGACCGAAGCGGCGCCGCTGCGAAGGGGGCGCAACGACGACGTGGGGTGCGCGGCCGTCGCGAAACGTGAGGACGACGTTCCCGTGTTCGACGGCCGCGGTGAGAATTTCGGAATACGCGAAGAGGTGCGAATGGCCGCGCGCGTCGCGGTGGGTGACATGGGTTGCGTTGAGCGCGATCCTTGGCTCCTCGCGCGCGAAGCCGCCCGTGAGCGCCATCGCGACGCAGGCGGCGGCCAGGAGAAGCTGCAGCAACGTGAACACCAGCGGACCCTCGAGCCATCGCGAAGGGCTCGCGTGAGGAATGGCCGCGATCGCCAAGGCGGCGACGCCAAGCAGCAGGCGCCCCGCGTAAAGCCAGCGCCTAAGCGGGGACGGCGCGACGGCCCACGATAGGTAGCCCATGCCACCCACGGGGATGCCGAGAGCCGCGCGCGCCGCGTTGGCGTTGGCGTGCGTGAGCTCGAGAACCAGCGGGCCCGTGGGCCGAGAGAGCGTCCTCAAGGCAAGGGCTGTACGGCCGTCGTGGTCCGACGTCGACGCACCGACGAGGTCGGCGGCGGTGATCCGCGTGACGCGCCCCGCCGCGTGGAAGGTAAGAAGGCCCGGCGCAAGCTCCACGCGCGCGACACGCGGCACGCGGTGAGGCGCGAGCAGCGGCGCGAGAAGGGCCACGCCGAGCGTCGCCAGGGTAAACCCGAGCGGAACCCGGCCGGGGGCGAAGAGCACGAAAAGCATCGGGATCGCGATGAACGCGTAGCGCGCAGCCCGCGCGATGGGCGAAACGAGCGGGTCGTGAACGCGCGCGACGAACGACATCGTGGCGAAGTTTGCCCCGAACCCGCGCGCCCGCTAAGCCTAAGTCACGGGATGCCGTCCTCGAAGTACCCGCTCGATGCCCTCGTGCGACTGCGCGAAGGGGCCGCCGATTCTGCAACGCGCGAGCTCGCAGAGGCGGTGCGCGCGCGCGAGGCGTCCGAGGCGCGGCGGGCTCATGCTGCACGCGAGACGGCGCACCACACGGCGCGGGCCGACGACGTGCGCGCCGACGAGTCCTCGAGACTTACACGCGGCGAGCTGACGGTGGCCGATCTCGCGCGCGCAGACGCGTGGGAAGGGCGAATCCGCGCCGAGGCTGAAGCGCTCCGTGCACGGGAAGACGCGGCGCGGTCCGCCGAAGACGAAGCACGTCTCGTCGAAGGGGATGCACGAGGCGCCCTCGCGTCGCGCAAGGCCGACCACGACGTCGTCGTGAAAGACAAGGCGCGCTTCGTCGACATCGCGCGGCGCGCCCAAGAAGCTCGCGACGAGGAGGGGGCCGCCGAAGCGTGGCGCCCGAAGCGCGCATGACGACGCGCGTGCCCAGGTCTCGCTCGTTCCTCTCGAGCCGATGCGGCTTCGGCGCGGTCGTCGTGGTTGCACTCGCGAGTGCGTGCCGCGGGGGTGGCGGCGACGTGAAGCCCACGCCCGCGCCGTCCCAGGCGGTGCTCGAGGCCGACGCCGCGGCGGCGGTGATCGCGCGTGCGTCGCTCCCGCAGGTGCGCGCGACGCTCTCCGACCCGCGCCTCGCGCGCGTCGTTCCGCTGGTGAAGTCGAAGGACGACGCAATCGCCGCGGCGCTGGCGATGGCCGAGGCGCGGACGAGCGCGGTGCTCACGCCCGACGAGGCGTGCGCGTGGAGCTACCTGTACGGCCGCCTCGCCTTCGCCGCGGAGATGCTCCCCGAGGCGCAGGGGGCCTTCGATGCCGCGGCGGGTGGAAGCGTGGGCGCAGCGGGCGACCTTCAGGACGCGGGCGCTTCGTCGTGCCCGCTCGCGGGCTATGCGCGCCTCCACGCGGCTCAGGCCTACGCCCGCGGCGGCCGCTTCGACGACGCGCTCGCGCGTGCACGTGCCGTCCCCGAGACGCTCCTCCCGCACGACGAGGTCCGTGCCGTCGTGGGCGAAGCGCTCGCAGGGCGCGGCGATCGCACGGGCGCCGTGGCCGAGTGGCGCGCGCTCCTCGCGTCGCAGCCCAAAGGTCCGCGGTGGATCGACACGTCGGTGCGTCTCGCGACGGCGCTCCTCGACGGCGTGGGGGGCGATCCCCAGGCCGAGGCCCAAGAGGCGTTCGCGCTCACGACGAAGGTCGTCGTCGAAGCGCCGAAGGTCGCCGATGCGTCGGGCGCGACGACGCAGCGCGCCCGCGCCCTCGCCGTGCTTCACGCGAAGGACCTCTCGCGCACCGATGCGCTCAGCGAGGGCGACCGTGCACGTCGCGCGCAGGCGTACCTCGATGCGAACGACTTCCCCCATGCCCTCGCCGAAGCGACGCTCGTCGTGCAGCGAAAGCCGCGCGCGGCCGACGACGAGACGCTCTGCAAAGCCAACGTCACGCGAAGCCAAGCCCTCGCGCGCACCAAGGCGCCGTCGGCCGATGCGTGGGGCGACGCAATCGCCGCGTGCTCGGCCAACGACGCGCTCGTAACGGCCTATTTTTCGGGCGCCAAGGCGAGCCTCCACGACAAGCGCCCCGACGAAGCGACCGCGCGCTTCGCCAAGGTCGAAGAGCTCTTTCCCAAACACAGATTCGCCGACGACGCGCGCTTCCACGCCGCGCTCATCGCCCTCGATGCCGGCGACGAAGCCGGCTTCGAAGCGCGCATGCTCGCCCTCCCGCGCGACTACCCCGACGGAGACATGGGGCCCGAGGGGCTCTTCCGCGTTTCGCTTTTGCGCATGACGAAGGGCGCCTGGGCCGACGCGAAAGCGCCCCTGGAGCAGGTGATTGCGCTCGCCCCGAACGATCGCCACTGGGCCACGGCCGGGCGCGCGGCATACTTCCTCGGCCGCATCGAGAGCGCTCTCGGCAACGTTGCGGGAGCGCGCGCGCAGTGGACGCGCATCGTCGAGACGTACCCCCTCGCGTTCTACATGACGCAGGCCTATGCGCGCCTCGAAGCGCTGGGCGCGGCAGGCGCGAAAGCAGCCCTCGACGTCGCGATTGCACGGGACGACGCGTCGGCCGTGCTCTACACGACCGACCACCCCGAGCTCCGCTCCGACGGCTTCGTGCGCGCTGTTCGACTGCTCGAAGTGGGCGAGGTCGAGCCCGCGCGCAAAGAGCTCGCGGCCGCAGGCGTCACGGGCGAAGGGGTCGACGCCGAGCTCGCCTGGACGGCGGCCTATTTGTACAACACCGCGGGCTACCCCGAAGTGGGCCACGGCTTCTGGCGCGCGAAACATACCGACCACCTCGCGCACTACCCCGTCGGTCGCTGGCGCGTCCCGTGGGAGGTCTCGTTCCCCCGCGCGTTCGATTCGATCGTCGTCGCAGAGAGCGGAAAACAGGCGATTTCGCCTGCGCTCACCTGGGGCATCATGCGCGAAGAGTCGGGCTTCGTGGCCGACGCAAAGAGCCCGTCGAACGCCTTTGGTCTGATGCAGCTCATCGTCCCCACGGCGCGCATGGTCGCGAAGGGGACGGGGCTTCCGGCGGATCAAGACGCGCTTCGCCGCCCTGAGGTCAACGTCGCCCTCGGCACCAAGCTCCTCGCGCAGCTCCGCAGCTCCTACGCGGCGAACCCGGCGCTCGCCATCGCCGCCTACAACAGCGGCGGCGGCTCGGTCGGGCGTTGGGTCACGGCGCGAGGCGCCCTTGAGTTCGATCTGTGGGTCGAGACGATCCCCTACGAAGAGACGCGCGGCTACATCAAGCGCGTGCTCGCGAGCGAGGCGGCCTACGCGTTTCTCTACGCGCGACCGACCCTCGACGAGATCCTCCGCATCCCCGTGAGCGTCGGCATGCGCCCGGCGATTACCCCGCCGTAGCGCGCGTCGAGCGAGCTCTCAAAACCACGTCCCCTGCTCGATGCGGTGCCGCTTCGACGCCACGCGCCCCGCTTCGGCCTTGGGCGGCTTGGGCATGAGACCCGCGTCGAGCAGCGACGCGTAGCCGTTTCGCGCGACGACGACGTGGTCGAGCAGCGGCGTCGCCACGACCGCCGCGGCGACGGCGATTTTCTCGGTGAACGCGACGTCCTCCGGGCTTGGCGTCGGGTCGCCGCTCGGGTGGTTGTGCACCAGAATGAACGCGCTCGCCCCTTCGCGAAGCGCCACGCGCAGAGGGTCGCGCGGGGAGATGACGAGGCCGTGAAGCCCGCCCGCGGCGATGCGTCGCGCGGCGCGGAGGCCGTTGTGGCCGTCGAGCGCGAGGACCCACAGCTCTTCGTGGTCGAGCGATGCGAGCCGTGGGCGTGCCCACGCGTCGACGCTGCGGCTCTCGGGCAGGCGTGCTGACGTCTGCCGGCTCGCGGCTTGCGCGATACGACGACCGAGCTCCGTCGCCGCCGCGAGGCGCGCCCCCTTCGCGCGGCCCACACCGCGCCGCGCCGCAAAGGCGCCCGCCCCCGTCCGCGCGAGCCCGGGCAGCCCGCCGCACTCGTCCAGCAGCGCCGCCGCGAGCACACCGACGGGCTCGTCGGCGTGCCCCGTACCGAGCACGATGGCGATGAGGTCGGCATCGCCGAGCCCTTCGACCCCGCTCTCGAGGGCGCGCTCGCGAGGGCTGTCGTCCCTTCCGCGCGGCGCCCGCTCGCTCGTTTCGGTTACGTTCTCATCGCCTTGCGGCGTGCTCTTCGATTCCGTCGTGGGGTCCATGGCCGCTCCCAAGAGCAGCCGTCATGCCGCGCGGGGCCGTTCGCAAATGGCTTCTTTTCAGGGCGATCGCGCATCGCACGCCTGTCCGCGCCAGGCGACGCCCCGTCCGCGACGGCGCCCTATTCGCAGACGCCGATGGTCGCGTCTTTGAAGAGCGGCGCGGTACCGCGGCACGTCTGCCCTTTGTCGCAGGCGCGCCCGTCGGCCACGAGGCACAAGCGGTAGCACTTGCGGCTGCCGACTTGGCCGAGGCACGTGAGATCGGCCCCGCACTGCGCGCGCTCGCAGTCGTCGCCGGCCTTGGCCGCGCCGGTCTGCACGCAGCTCGTCGTGCCGTCTTGCTTCACGACGGCGCACGTTTGATCCGCGTCGCAGTTGGCGCCGAGGAGCTTGCACGCCCGCACCGGCGCGCAGACGGGCACGAGAAGACTCGGCGCGTCGGTGTTCGTCGACGGCGTGGTTTGCGTGTCGCAGAAGGTCTGCGTGTCGTCGCAGCTGTTGTTGCAGCAGTAGCGGCGGCAGCGGCCGGGCGACTTCACGCATTCGAAGCCCGCGTGGCAGTCGGACGACCGAATGCACTCAGCGCCGTCGGTGCCGGTGCCGGCGGCGCTGCAGACGGCGAGGCGGTCGTCGTTCACCAGATGAACGCGGCATGCGAGGAGCGGCGAGGCCGCCGCGTCCGCGATGGGCGCGCCTGCATCGCCGGAGCTCGCGCCGGCGTCCGCAGGAGCGCAGGAGGCCGCGTAGACCGCCGTGTCGTCGGGCGAGCACTTGGCGTCCGTCGTCGAGGAGCGGCAGAGCGGGCTGCCGGTGACGAATGTGGCGCTGCCGTCGCTTGCGCCGGACGTGCCGCCCGAACCCGTGGCGGGCGGGCTCGCGAACGCGTCGGAGGGGGCGTCGGACTCGTTGAACGACGGGTCGCTCGAGCCTTTGCTCCCCGAGCCGTCGAGCGCCGAGTTGAGGCCGATGTTGCACGCTGCCGTCGCAGCGCCGATGCCCGTGAAGGCGGCGACGGCGAGGCACGATACGAAGAAAGAATGGCCGCGACGTGGCCGGGGGGTCATGGCGATTTCCTAAAAGAGCGAGGCTAGACCCGACACTCATTCATGCTGCGTGCCGTCGCTCGAACTTTGCCGCGCGTACCGGATTCCGCCACAAACCGAACCCCTACGCACTGTGCGCAGAGGACGCGCCATGACCTGGCTGTCGCGGTCGTTAGGCGCCTCACGATGGCGCACGCGACGGCTCAGTCGGATTCGGTCTCTTGGACGACCGCGTTGCCGGCGGCGTCGTAGACCCGAAGCGCGACGATGTGAGCGCCTGCGGGGACGAGCGAGGAGAGGTCGGCATCGAGCGCCTCGTCGGCGCTGTCGAAGATGCCGTCGGCAGGCGCGATGGGCCGCCATTCGAGGCGACCGTCGACGGCGACTTCCGCGCGGGCGATGGGGCCGAGCACGTCGGTGGCTTTGGCCTTGAGGCGGCGCCCCTTCACCGAGAGGCCGCTGATGACGGGCGGCGTGTTGTCGACGAGCACGGGGCTCGACTCGAGGGCGTGGCGTTGAATCGTGTCGGGCGGGTTCGCCTGCTCGTCGCTCGCCTCGACGCGGACGCGGTATTTCCCCTCGGGAAGCGCCTGCGTGTCCCACTCATATTCGGCCTTCGTGACGACCTCGTCGCTCCGCAGGATGTCGCGCCACACCGTCTGCGTCGGCAGCCCGTCGCGCTTGAACGCGAGGCGGTACCGAAGGGCGTCGCTGTCGGGGTTCTCGACCTTCCACGTGAGCTTCACGACGCTGTCGTGCCGCGGAGGCTCGCCGCCGCTCGCGATGATCCCCTCTTTCGATTCGCGCGCGGCGCCGCGTTGGATCGCGTTCACCTCGGTCACGATGGGGCGAACGTTGTCGGTTACGAACGACAGCATCACGTCGGACAGCGTGGCGTTCGCGTCTTTCCCCCATCGCGCACGCACCTGCACGTAGCGGCCGGGGGGGCTCGGCGCCACGGCACCTTGCGCGATGGTCGCGCTCCACGCGCTCCATGTCGCGTCGGGGGCCGAGGTGTTTCCGCTGCGGGTTGACACGTCAACCGCGCCGCCGCTTCGCCACGCGAGGCGACCGAAGCGCGCACGCAAGCCCGCGTCGAGCGCCTTGCTCGTCCAGACGGCGTCGGCGCCGCCACGGGAGAGCACGCGGTGGAACACGGGCGGATCGCTCGACACGATGTACGACGCGTCGGCCTTGGGACCTTTGGCCCCGGCCGATGCGATGGAAAGCGCGCCGATCTGCCGCTCGTCGGTGTCGGCGATTAAGGTGACCGCGTGGGCGTCGTTCACCATGTAAACGCGCCCCTCGGCCCCCGTGCCCACGTACGCCTGCCCCGCGTCGTCGACGGCGAGGGTCGTGTAGTGGAACTCGGCGTGGGACATCATCTTTTCGGGGCGACCCGCCGCGTCGAAGCGGTAGAGGGCACCCTTGCCCGGCTTCGGGCGCGCAGCCGTGACCGCTGCGCCCGGCGTGCGGCCGCTGTTGCCCGTGCGCTTCGGCGGCTCGGGCGGCTCGGTGTATTCGTTCGAGATGGCGAAGACGACGCCGCCTTTGGCGATCGCGATGGCCTTCACCTCGTCGCCGGGGAAGTCGAAGATCGCGCTTGCGCGCCCGGGGCCCGTGACGCGATGGAGGATAGCTTTGCCGCTCGAGCCGACGAGCACGTCGCCGCTCGCGTCGTCGACGGCGAGCGAGATCAAGTGCGGCTCGTCGCTGTCGAAGTAGACCGATGCGCTTCCGTCGGCGGCGACGCGAAAGAGCTTTCCATCCGGCCCGGTGGCGGCGAAGAGCGACGTCTTCGCCTTGTCGAGCGCGAGCGCCCAGACGTGCTCGACGTCTTTCAACGTCGCGTGCAAATCGGCTTTTCCTTGGCTGATTTTGAAGATTTTCCCGCTCGGGATCGTCGCCGCGTAGACCACGCCGTTCGGCGCTTGCACCATCGACGTGACGGCGAGCTCGCCGGTGTCGGCGAAGAGGGTGACCTGATCGCCGACGACCTTGAACACCTTGCCTCCGGGGCTCGTGCCTAGAAGCACGCCGCTGCCGTCGGCGAGCGCGAGCGCGCTGAAGACGGCGGTCGACTCGGGGAGCGGCGCATTGCCGAGGGTGAAGCCCGCGCGCACGACGCCGTCGGAGCTCACCGCGACGCCTTTGAGATCGCCCCCCGAGAGCTCGTCGAGGGAGTCGAGATTGAACGTGCGCGTGCCGACGGCGTGGGCGGGCGTGATCGCGAGCGTGCCGACGGCGGCGGCGAACAACGAGAGCGTCGCGGCGCGCACGGCGCGGCGGCGGGACCTGACGACTACGGAGGGCATCGTGTTTTTCATTTTCGAAAGCGGGCTCATCGCACGGGCGCGCGGACTTTGACTTTCACCTTGCCGTGCCCGTCGACGTAGCGATCCAACGGGAGCTCGGTGCGCAGGTAGCTGATGAACGGGTCGGGGCCGATGTCGTTGCTCGCCGGGCGCAACGCATCGAGGGCGAAGCCCGGCAGGCGCTTCGCGACGTGCCCTTTGTAGCTGACGCCCAGGCTCGCGAGCTTGATCTGCGCGACCATGCTCCGCGGCAGCGTCGTCTGCTTCGTCGCGTTCACGAGGAGGTCCGTGAGGCTCTCCGGCGCGGCGACCTCGGGGGAGACTTCGTAGCCGGGAATCAGCTCGATTTCGACGTCCTTCCCCGCGAGCTCTTTGGGGAGCACGACCTCCATCACGCGTGTCACCTCGGGGCCGGCGAGCGGCACGAGGTGCAGCTTGATGCGCGCGCGCTCGCCCGCGTCGACGACGGGGTCGAGAAGCTCGACGCCGCGGAGTCGCACGAGATCGCGTGTATACTGCACTGAGAGCGTCGACTGAATCTTTTCGATCCGCGGCAGCTCCCACGGGTTGTTCAGCACGTCGCCGACGATGCGGACGATGCGCGAGCGCGCCCACTCGTCTTGATCGGGCGTGCCGCCGATGGCGACGCCGAAGTCTTCGAGCTCGATGGTGCCGTGGCCGCGCACGCTCAACTTCGAGACCATCCTCCACGTGACGTCGCGCCGCTCGCTCACGGTCGCTTCGACCACGGAGCCGAGGGACGCCGCCACGAGGCCCGAGGTCATGAACTTCTCTTCGGCCACGTCCATTGCCCACTTCGACTTGGGCGACCCTTCGGCCCCTTTGATGTCGACCGTGAGGGGGAACATCGGCGGGACGGCCTTTTCGTCGACGACGATGGAGCTTTGGCGGTCTTGCACCAACGCGCCAAGCGCACGGGCCGCCTCGCCGATTTTCGACGAGTGCTGGTCGCTCGCGAAAATCCAGTGCACCCGGCCGATGACCGCGGGGAGCGCGGTGTCGCCCATCCCCATCATCGGGTGGCCGAAGCCGCACAGCTTCGTCCCCTCGACGTGCGTCACGGTGCCGAGACCCATCATCGAGACGTCGCCGCTCACGAACTGCACGCCCACGGCGCCGCCGTCGACGTAGTGCTGCGGCGTGTCGGCCGTGACCTTTGCCGAGCCGCCGCCGGTCTGAAGTGGCTCCATCCCGAGGGGCTCGAACAGCTTGCGGGCGAGGGCCGCGGCGCGGTCGCCCATGCCCGAGAGCATCAGCGGCGTCCCCGCGGCCACCAGCGGGCGCGTGGGGTCGGGGCGCATCCCCATGCGGCTCGCGACCTGCGCGGCGTGGGCCTCGAGATCGTACTCGCCCGGCGTGCCGTCGTAGGCCGTCGTCGAATTGGGCGTCGCGTTTCCCGAAGGCGCGCCGTCGTTCATCGCATGACGCGGCGCCGTCTCGCTCGACGCGCCGTGCGCACGGGGCAGCGGCGCGGCACCTTCGAGCGGCCAGAATCCCGCCGGAATGGGCCGTCGCATCTCGGCGAGCATCGGGGCGATGGGCGTCACGCCGGCCACGGGCTCGACTTGGAACGACGCCCAGCTGTAGGCGTAGGCGCCCGCCAAACGGCCGTCGAGGTAGATGGGGCTCCCGCTCATCCCCTTCACATTTTTCGTGATGTTCAGCCGCGGGTGGGGCGTCTTGACGAGGATCAGCTCCTGCCCCGGGCGGAAGTTGTGGAGCACGCCGATGACCTCGACGTCGAAGCGTTCGGGCTCGGTCCCTTTGAAGACCGTGAGGCCGTACCCCTTCATCCCCTCTTTGATCTCGTCGACGCCGATGGTCGGGGATTTCGCGTCGCCGCGGGCTGTGGGGATGGCAACGCCGAGCCCCACGGCAAGGCCGAGCGCGCAGGCGCCCAGCGAGAGGTGTTCACTTCGCACGGCCGGAAGCATTGCAAACTTCGGCGATCCCGTGAAGAGGACCCCGCGAGAGACCCGATAAGCCGCGGTGTGAGGGGGCGTGAGCTTCGAGTAAGCTCCGCCGCCATGGACCTCATCGCCGAAGCCCGCGTTCCGTTCCCCCGCGCCGTCGTGTTCGCCTGCTACCGCGACAAGATGGCCGACCTGCTGCCGTACCTCGAGAGCGTTCGCAAAATCGACGTCACCTCGCGCGACGAGCAGGAGGGCACGCGCACCGTGAAGCTCGTGAACGTGTGGCACGGCGGGGGGGACATCCCGGCGGCGGCGCGCGCGTTCGTGAGCGAGGCGATGATGTCGTGGACCGACACGGCGACGTGGACCGAGGCCGATTACGTCTGTCACTGGGTCATCAAGACCCACGCGTTCACCGAAGCCGTGAGCTGCGAAGGGTGGAACACGTTCCACGAGGACGGCCCCGATGCGACGCGGATCACGATGAAGGGGTCGATCGAGATCGACACGAAGAAGGTCAAAGGCGTCCCCGGCTTTCTCGCGGGCAAGGTCGCGAAGACGGTCGAAGAGATGCTGAAGACGAAGATTCAGCCGAACTTCGTCGAGGTCACCAAAGCCATCACGCAGCACCTCGAAAAGACGAAGTAGCGCCGACTCCGAAATTGGAACCCGCGCTGGGGGGCTGTCGCAGATGAACGCCGCGTACTGGATGCTGACCGCCCTCGCGGTTCTCACGATTGCGTACCGCTACTATTCGGCGTTCATCGCCGCGCGCGTGTTGGTCCTCGACGACACGCGCGTCACGCCTGCGCACACGCTGAACGACGGGCAGAACTTCCACCCGACGAACAAGTGGGTCCTCTTCGGCCACCACTTCGCCGCCATCGCAGGCGCGGGCCCACTCATCGGCCCGGTTCTGGCGGCGCAGTTCGGCTTCATGCCGGGCTACCTGTGGATTCTCTTCGGCGTCGTCCTCGGCGGCGCGGTCCACGACTTCGTCATTTTGGTCTCGAGCACGCGGCGCGGGGGCCGTTCCCTCGCGGAGATCGCCCGCGAGGAGCTTGGGCCGACCCTCGGTCTCGTCACGGCGATCGCGATCCTGTTCATCGTGGTCATTGCGCTCGCGGGGCTCGGCAACGTGGTCGTCGGCGCCCTCGCCGAGAGCGCGTGGGGCGTTTTCACCGTCGGCCTTTCGATCCCGATTGCCCTCTTGATGGGCGGCCACATTTACAAGATTCGCGGCGGCTCCCTCCGCGGCATTCGCGAGGCGACGATCGCCGGCTGTGTGCTTCTGCTCCTTGCGCTCGTGTTTGGGAAGACGTTCGCCGATTCGTCCTACGCCGAGCACCTGAAGCTCTCGCGGACGACGCTCACGCTGTGCATGGCGGCCTACGGATTCACGGCGAGCGTGCTTCCCGTGTGGCTCTTACTGTGCCCGCGCGATTACCTTTCGAGCTATTTGAAAATAGGCACGATCGCGCTGCTCGTGATTGGCATTCTCATCGTTCACCCGGATATTAAAATGCCCGCGGTGACGCCGTTCATTCACGGCGGCGGGCCCATCATCAAAGGGCCGCTCTTCCCGTTCGTCTTCATCACGATCGCCTGCGGCGCGATCTCGGGCTTCCACGCGCTGGTCGCGAGCGGAACGACGCCGAAGATGGTGATGCGCGAGAGCGACACGCGCGCCATCGGCTACGGCGCGATGCTGATGGAAGGGCTCGTGGGCATCACGGCGCTGATCGCGGCGTGCGTGATGCCGCCGGAGGACTACATCGCCATCAACACGGACCCCAAGGTCGCGGTGATGGCGACGGACGCGACCCACGGCGAAGGGCTCGCCCGTTCGCGCGCGGAGCTCGAAGCGGCGGGCGCCGTGCTCACGCCCCACGACCGCACGCTCTTGGCCCTGGAGGCGGGCGCGCCAATCACGTCGATTGAAGCGAAAAAGCTGCCTGCGTCGAAGATTCTCGCCCTGTCGAACCCCGCGCTCGCCGCGCTTGGTTTCAACGTGCGCGCCGACGAGCCGCACCCGACGACGCTCGAAGACGCCGACTTCGCGCGCCTCGGCCTCCACGTGAAAGAGCTCCCCGCGCTCTCGCGCACGGCCGGTGAAGTCGTCGCGGCGCGCACAGGCGGCGGCGTGTCGCTCGCCGTCGGCATGGCGCGCGTGTTCGCCGGGCTGCCGGGAATGAGCACGCTGCTCGCGTACTGGTACCACTTCGCGATCATGTTCGAGGCGCTGTTCATCCTCACGACCATCGACACGGGGACGCGCATCGGCCGCTTTCTGATGCAAGAGTTTCTCGGCCGCGTGTCGCCCGATCTGGGAAAATCGACGAGCAAAACGGGCGCCTACCTTGCAACGGCGCTCATCGTCGCCGGATGGACGTACTTCATTCTCACCGGCAGTATTTCGACGATTTGGCCCATGTTCGGAATTGCCAATCAGCTTTTGGCCTGCGCCGCGCTTTGCGTCGCGACGACGATCATTCTGCGTGAATCGAAGGTTCGCGCCCACGCGCTGATTACGCTTTTGCCCCTCGTCTTCGTGAGCGTCACGACGATCACGGCCGGGGAAGAGAGCATTCGTAAGCTCTATATGCCGATGATGGCCGACCGGGCGACCTACACGACGGGGCTCGTCAACGCCCTCGTCACGTCGACGCTGCTCCTCTGCATCGTCTTCATTCTCGTCGGCAGCGCGCGGTGTTGGGTCGCCTTCGTTCGAGGGACGACCGGGCCACGCGGCACGAGCCCGGGCGCGCCGCAGCAAGCGGTTCCGTGACGGCGATGTCGTGGCTGCTCGCGGCAGCGCTTGCGGTCGCCATCGCAGCTCACGTCGTCATCGTCGTTTCGATCGCGCGCCGGGCGCTGTGGCGCGCGCCGCTCGCCGTGATCATCCCGCCCCTCGCACCGTATTGGGGGTGGCAGCTCGGGCTCCGTCGGCGCGTGCTCGTCTGGTGGGCGGCGGTGCTTCTCTACGCTCTCGGGACGATCGTTCTGGCGCGGTGAGCGCGTGCTACAACCGGCGTCGATGAGCATTCAAGCCGACCGCTGGATTCGCCGAATGGCCCTCGAAAACAAGATGATCGAGCCGTTCGAGCCCGGCATGGTGCGCACGGTCGACAGGGGTGCGGGCAGTGAGCGCGTGATCTCGTTCGGCACGTCGAGCTACGGCTACGACGTTCGCTGCGCCAACGAGTTCAAAGTCTTCACGAACATCCATTCGGCCATCGTCGATCCGAAGCAGTTCGACGAACGCAGCTTCGTCGACATCGTCGGCGACACCTGCGTGATCCCGCCCAACTCCTTCGCCCTCGCGCGCACCGTGGAGTACTTCCGCATTCCGCGAAACGTCCTCACGATCTGCCTTGGTAAGTCGACCTACGCGCGCTGCGGAATCATCGTCAACGTGACCCCCCTCGAGCCCGAGTGGGAAGGGCACGTGACCCTCGAGTTCTCGAACACGACGACGCTCCCGGCGCGCATCTACGCGAACGAAGGCGTAGCCCAGATGATCTTCCTCGCCGCCGACGAAGAGTGCGAAACCTCCTACCGAGATCGCGGAGGGAAGTACCAGGGGCAGCGCGGCGTCACGCTTCCGCGCACCTGAAGGGGGCCCGCTCGTCGCCGCTGCTCGCGCGGCCGTTCGCGCGGTATGCCTGCTTCGGCGACGGCCTGTGTTGCACCGACATTCACTCCCTCGGCCCCGTCACGCCGGACGAAGCCGCCGCGGGGCGCGTCGTCGCCACGGCGCATCCGCGCCTGCCCATGCTCACGCTGGCGCTCACGCCAACGGGGCAGTGTATGCAGCTGGCGTCGGACGGGACTGCGTGTACTCTGCATGCGGCCCACGGAGCTGCCATGAAGCCCGCGTCGTGCCGCCGTTTCCCTTACGGCCTCGTGGAGACGCCCCACGGCGGCCGCGTGACGACAGCGCACCGCTGCCCGTGCCGCACGCTGGGCGCTCGCCCGCTGCTCGACCTCGCCGACGCGGCGCGCTCTCTCGGTCACGTCGAGGCGCGCGCGGTCGCGTCGAACGCAGCGGACGCCGACGAGGCAAGCGCGCTGCGCCTCACCGCGAGCCGCTCGATCCCGTTCGCCGCGTACGTGGCTCACGAAGCCGACGCGCTCGCGCGCCTCGAACGCGGCGACCACGTCCCGACGGTCCTCACCCACCTCGCCGCGCTCGCGGGCGACGACGTGCGCGCGGCCGTCGAATGCGACGCGCTTCCGACCCTCGACGCCGCCTCGCCGCCGTGGCTCGAGATCGCCTATCGCTACCGCGGAATGGTCGACGGCAGCCGCTGCGGCGCCGCCCTCGCGTGGTTTGGCGATGCGCTCGCCGCGCAGGTCGCCGAGACCCGCGTGCCGCTCCGTGCACGGCCGTGGAGCGCCGCGTTCGATCGCGCCGAGGCGCGCGCGACGGATGCAACGCAAGGCGCCCTCGTGCTGGCCGATTGGGTGAGCGACGTTCTTTGGTCGCTGCCGTTCGCGCACGAAGGGTCGCTCGCCTCCACGGTCATCGAGCTGTCGGTGCGTGCCGAGATTGCGAGCGGTCTCGCGGCGACGCTCGTCCGCGCGGGGGTGCGTGGCGACCGCGCGATGGCCGAGGCCGTGCTGGTCGTCGAGATCGGCGGCGCGGTGCCGCTCTGGCGGGACGTGATTAGCGGAATCGAACCGCGAGAAACAGGAACGCCAGCACGATGAGGACGACGCCGAACGCGGCGGTGGCCGTGAGGAGGCTCATCGAAAATCGCGTGGTCGCCGTGCGCTGAGCCGTCGTCGCCGTTGGGGGCCGCGAAGCAGGCGGGGGCGGCATCGCCGGCGGCATTCCCGACAGGACACCGCGGGCTCGTCGCGATGCGCGCGGAAGGTGCGTGAGCGGCTCGCTCACGTGAGGGTGCGAGGCCTTCAGCGTCCCGGAGGACGTGAGAACGATCTCGTTTTCGAGCTCCGCGGGCGAGTGCACGGGAGGCACGGCGTTGCGAAGCCACGCGCCGAGGGCCGGGCCTGAAACACGTTCTATTCCGTTCGAATCGCGGGCCTCGAGGAGCGCCTCGCGCATCGCTTCCGCGTCGCCGTACCGCTTCTTCGGATCACGCTCCAACGCGCGGGCGACGATTTCGGCGACGTCGGCGGGGACGCTTTCGTTCACGGTGCGCACGTCGGGAATGTCGTCGTTGACGATGGCCGAGATCGTCTGGCCGACGCTGTCGCGGCCGAAAAGACGCTTCGCCGTGAGCAGCTCGTGGAGCACGACGCCGAGGGCGAAGATGTCGACCCGCCTGTCGAGCTTGCCGTAGGTCACCTGTTCGGGGGCGATGTACGCGGTCTTCCCTTTGGGCGCGGCCGTCCACGATGCGTCGATGCTCGAGAGGCGCGCGATGCCGAAGTCCAAGAGCTTGGTGGTGCCTTCGTAGGTCACCATCACGTTGTGGGGGCTCACGTCTTGATGGACGATCCCTAGGCGCGTGCCGTGGCTGTCGCGCAGCTCGTGAGCGGCATGAAGCGCGGCCGCGACGTCGGCTGCGATCTTGAGCGCGACGCCGACGGGCAGCGGCTTGCCGGTCTCGCGCAGCAGGCTCGAAAGGTTCACGCCGTGAAGGAACTCCATCGCGAGGCACAGGCGCCCGCGGGACCGCAGCACGCCGTACGTGCGAACGATGTTCGGGTGCTCGAGCTGCGTCGAGATGAGCGCCTCGCGAAGGAACATCTTGATGCGCGTCCGGTCGCGGAGCGCCGGGTTCATCATCTTCACCGCCACGAGCCGCCCGATGCCGACGCGGCTCTCTTGCCGGGCCGCGTAGATCGACGACATCCCGCCCGCGCCGATACGGCGGCCTAGGAGGTACGAACCCATCCGCGATGCCGCGGGGGAGGTGGCGGAGTGGAGCAATGCCCAGGAAGCTTAGGTCGCGATCGGGCGCGTGCTGGCGCGAACGCCTACGCATCGACACGCAGCCGCAATTTCAGTGAGCGCGTGTGCGGGCGCCTCTCGCGCTGTCGGAAATCGGCTGCGATTCGTGGTTTCGATCGAGGAGTTCGACGGAGCCGTCACCCTTTTGGCACAGTGACCGTTCGATGGATCACCTCGTAGCTTGGCTTGGCTCGGAGAGCGGCGCCGTGGCGGTGTACGCCGCGGTGGTGATCGCGGTGGCGATCATGGCGCTCTCGCCGCGCTCCATTCGTCTCCGTCTGCGCTCGGCCGTTTTCTTCGGCGGCCTCTTCGCGGTCCTGCGCCTGGTCGCCGCGCGCCTTCACCTGCACACGGACGATGCCGACGACTTGAGCGCCGTCATCACGGCGTTCGGATCGCTCGCGGTCACGCGCGTGGTCTTCGTCCTCGTGGTCGATCTCGCCATCGAGCGGGCAGGGAAGCGGACGATGAACGCCCTCGTGCGCGACGTGCTTCAAGGCACGGCGTACCTCCTCGTCGCCGTCGTCGCGCTGCGCGTGGCGAACATGCGCGCAAGCTCCCTCGTCGCCACCGGCACCGTCGTCACCGCCGTCGTCGGCCTCGCGCTTCAACAGACTCTCGGGAATCTCGCCGCGGGCGTCTCGATTCAGATCGAGAGGCCCGTCGGGGTCGGCGACTGGATCAAGCTCGACAAAGGTGAGGTCACGGGGCGCGTCGTTGCGATGAACTGGCGCTCCGTCACCCTCGAGACGAACGAGCGATCGTATTTCGTTATCCCCAACGGCCTCTTTTCGAGCACGGCGTTCACCAACTTCTCGCGACCCGGCGGCGGGATTCGGCAGAGCGTTTACGTCGTCGTCCCCAACGACGTGCCCCCCGCCCGCGTGCAAGAGGCTCTTTTTGCGGCCTGCGCCGACTGCCCCCACGTGCTCACGACGCCACCACCGACGGCCTACACGTGGGCGTTCACCGAGCGCGGCGTTCAATACTGGCTTCGCTATTGGATAAGCGATTACGCCCGCAGGGACGCCTCCATCGCCGACATTCAGACACGTGTCTGGTACCAGCTGCACCGACGGAAGATCGCCATCGCGCTGCCGGTTCAGCACCAGTACACGCACACGATGGACGCGGCGACGCGCGTCGAACGCGAGCGCGAGGTGTTGACCGATCGCCGCGCGGCCATCGATGCCGTCGACTTCTTGAAGCCGCTCACCGACAAGGCGAAGGATCTCCTCGCCGCCCGCGGCCACCGCAAGCTCTTCTCGCCCGGCGAAATCATCCTGCGCCAAGGCGATACCGGACGAACGTTCTACATCGTGCGGCGCGGCAAGGTGTCGATCTCGATGAGCGGCGTCGAGATGACGAAGCTCGGCCCCGGCGAGTTCTTCGGCGAGCTCGCGCTTCTCACGGGCACGCACCGGAGCGCCAACGTCATCGCCATCGGCGAGACCGAAGTGTTCGAGATCGACGAGATGATGTTTGAAGAGGTGCTCCGCGAAGATCCGGCGCTGGCCGAGCGAATCGCCGAAATCGTCGGCAAGCGCGAAGCCGAAATGGAAGCCGTGCGCTCCGCCGACGGCCGCCCGAGCGTCCGCGACGCCCGCGGTTTCACCGAAGATATCCTCGGCAAAGTGCGCACGCTCTTCGCCCTCGATTGAGACGCTCCCAGAATTGACCGCGAGGCGGGGAGGCAACGAGGGAGCGAGAGAGGGTGGGGGATCGGTTCGAGCTGGTAGGACGAGACTTGGCGACGTTATTTGCTAGTCGCGGGGGGCGCCGTCCCGGCGCAATCGCCAATTTACGTCCACGCCCGAATGGCAAGTTTACCCCTCATCTCCCTCCTTGCCTCCCCGCCTCGTCGTTGGATTCCGCTCGAGGTCGTGGCGGGCGTAGAGGGTTAGCCGCGCGACTCGTACACGGTTTTCGACGGCAGCTCGACGCACGTCAAGAAGCCCCCTTTGCCGCAGCCGGTGTCGATGGCGAGGACGCACTCGCTTTCCCACATGTCCGTTGGATCATCGGGCGTGAAGGTCGAAAGCTCGGGCGGCAAGCAGTCGGTCGACGTGTGGCCCACCACGATGCGCTTGCCGTTGTACGACTTGAAAAACTCGGTCGTTCGTATCCAAAGTAAGATCGTAGGGTCGTCGATCTTCGACGGATGTACCCATTCGCCCTTCACCTTGGGAAGGCCGGCGTGCACGTAGATTGCGTGGCTGTCCTCGTAAAAGTACGGGAGCTTCTGCATCCACGCGACGACCTCGGGCGGGTAAAACGAGCCGGTCATCATCTTCGCGAGCTCGGGCTCCGTCGGCGCGTCGCCCGGGAAATAGAGCTGCCCGGTGTACGAGCGCAGGCACGCGAGGCAGCCGTTGCCGAGGGGCAAGACGAACTCGGGCCAGCCGCCGGAGATGACGCGGAGCCAGCCGTCTTCGTGGTTGCCGCGAAGGGCGACGACCTTGGCGCCGGTGATCTTCGCGGCGCGTTCGCGGACGAACTCGATGACCTGTCGAGAGGCGTACCCGCGGTCGACGTAGTCGCCCATGAAGACGATCGTGTCGTCCTTGTCGAGCTTCGGAAGCTTGGAGAAGAGCTTCTCGAGCTGCTCGAGATCGCCGTGGATGTCGCCGATGGCGAAGGTCCGCGAAGCCATGGCCTTCGACGCTATCACGGCCTCGGCGGCGCTTCGGTGCAAGGCCGCGTTTGACGCGGCGACGTGGGCACCTACGCTAGAACACATGTTGCCTGCCACGTGGCTCGGCTGGCTCTCGGCCGTCCTCGCGCTTAGCGCCGCGAAACCCGGAACCGTCGCCCCCGAAGCGTGGCCAGGCAGAACCGCGGCGTTCGACTTCAACACCGAGAGGTACCTCTCGGGCGCGCAGAAGAACGGCGCGTTCGTCTACGTGACCGACGGCGTGGGCGACGGCGCGTCGGCGCCTCTCGTCGTGTTTCTTCACGGGCTCAATCCGCAGCGTGCGCTCCATCCGTGGATGAACGGCGACCCCGGCGATTTGCGCCCGATGATGAACGCCCTCGTGCGATCGGGGCAGGTGGCGCCGTTTCTTTTGGCGGCACCCACGCAGTCGCGAAGCGCGACGATTCCCAAGATTCTCTGGCCCGACTTCGACCTCGACACGTTCGTCGATGCCGTCGATGGGGCGCTCGATGGGCGCGCCCGCGTGCGCGTGAGCCGCGTCATCGTGGTCGGCCATAGCGGAGGCGCGTGCAATCCGAGGGGCGGCGCGGTGGGCGCGGCGGCCTCGGCGTCGCGTGCGGGGGCGCGCGTCGTGCCGATGGCGCTCATGTCCGTCGACAGCTGCCTCGAGCCGGAGATCGTCGCGTCGATCCTCGAAGCGCCCGCATCGATGAAGGCGTGGGTCTACTGGCAGAAGGCGACGTGGCCGCGCCCGTTCGAGGATTTCCGTCACGCGCTCGAAGGCGCGCCCCTCGGAAGTGGCCCCGAAGACCGTCACTGCGAAGAGGTCTTGGGGCTCAAGGCGATGCCCCACAACGCCATCTTGCCCGCGGTGCTCGAGCACGCGCTCCCCGAGCTCCTTCCGCCGAACGCGCTGTAGGCGCGCCGGAGCTCAGAGATCGGCGAGGCGGATCACGTCGACGACGTCGCCCGCGGCGCGGAGCGTCGGCGAGGCGGGAAGAACCGCGAGCGCACCGGCCCATGCGAGGGTGGTGAGGGCGCCTGCCGACTGGTTCGTGAAGAGCGTCACGCGAGGCAGTCCGTCGCTCGTGACGGTCGCGAAATCGAGCTCGGCGCGCGCGAGCTCGG
>JANXMC010000141.1 GCA_025354825.1 Myxococcales bacterium | reverse complement strand
GCGCCGGCGCGCCCATCGAGCGAACGTTCACCGAATGGCAAGCATCGGTCTTCTCCCACGACAACGGAGCGACCTGCGGGCAGTGCCATATGGATCAGAGCGACGCTTTGAGGCCCATCGCCAACGCCACCACACCCGGCGTCTTCGCGCGGCGCTTCCACAGCCACGAGTTCCCCGGCGTGGACACGGCGCTCACCCCCGGTTTTCCCCAGGTGGAGACGCAGAAGAAGCGGGTCCAAGCGCTCCTCGACACGACCCTTCAAACTGCGCTGTGCGTGACCCAGAACCGTGGCCTTCGCGTCCTCGTCGACAACGTCGCCGCGGGCCATTCGTGGCCCAGCGGCTCGACGCAAGATCGCCGCGCGTGGACGGAAGTCGTCGCCTACAAGGCCGGCCAGGTCATCTACTCGAGCGGCGTCGTCGAAGGCGGCACGAAGATCACCCCCGAGTCCGACCCGGACCTGTGGCTTCTGCGCGACTGCATCTTCGATGCGCAGGCGAAGCCCGTTTCTATGTTCTGGGAGGCGTCGAGCTATTCGAGCAATCAGCTCCCGGGGCAAGCGACGTTCGATCAGACCGATCTTCGATTTTACCAAACTCATATCGTTCAAACCTTCCCCCGCACCAACACGATTGCCCTTCCCGACGACCCCGATCGGGTGACGCTCCGCGTGCGCCTCCAGCCCATTGGCGCCGACGTTCTCGAAGAGCTCACCACGTCGGGCGATCTCGACCCGGCCATCGCCAAGGCGATGCCCACGCTCGACATGGGCGCGACGCCGCTCCTCGAGTGGACGCCGGGCGCGCCGGGCGAAACCTACTACGAAGATCGAACACCGATTACCTGCGTTACGGCGACGAACTTCAATATCCAGGGCGACAAGACGCCGGCCTCGCCGAGCCACGCCACCTGCGTGAAGCCGCCCGATCCACCCGCCACGGACGGCGGCGTTCCGCCCGATTCCGGCGACGAGATCTCTTGCAAAGACGACGCGCGCGCCGACACGTACAGCGCGAACCTCGTAAAGCCAGGCAAGGCGGGGCTCTTCAAATTCACGCTGGTTCAGGGGGACATTGCGCCCCCCGGTCGCGGCTCGAATGCATGGGTCGTGAAGATTACCGACGCCGCCGGCACCCCGATTTCGGATGCGAAGCTCGTGGCCAAACCGTACATGCCCGACCACGGCCACGGCACGTCGATCGTCCCCCAGATTACGGCGAACGGTGACGGGACCTACAACGTCTCACCGCTCTACTTGTTCATGCCGGGTTTATGGCAAGTGACGCTTACGGCGACGTCGGGCGCGAATACCGATTCGGCCGTCTTCTCTTTTTGCATTCAAGGGTAGGCGTGCGCGAAGACGAAGGCGCTCTGCCTCAAGATCGCGGGCCAGCTTCTGCCCGCTGCGACGATATGCCGCAGCCTGACGGGAGTGCGATGCGCGCGCCCCCGTGGCACGGTGTGCGGGTGATTTCTCCCGCCGCAACCGCTCCCGACGTCGGCCTCGGCTGGCTCATTCGCGTCCGCTGGGGCGCCGTCCTCGGGCAGGTGCTCCTCGTCACGCTCGCCGTCACCTTGGTCGACGCGACGCTCCCCCGCGGAAGCCTCGCCGCCCTCGTGTTGGTCACGGCGCTAAGCAACGTCGGCCTCGCCGTGTTCTACCGGCGCGGCGCGCTGCGTGGGCGGCTGTGGGTCGTCGCCACGCTCGTCCTCGACGTCGTCGTGCTCACGGCGCTATTGCGAATATCGGGCGGCGCAGGAAACCCATTCACGGTTTTCTATTTGGTACACGTCGCCCTCGCCGCGCTCTTGCTCGACGTGAAGGGCACGTGGTTCGTCGCCGCGCTCACGTCGGCCGGGTTCGGCCTCTTGTTCCTCTATCCCGGCGCCCATTGCGAGATGATGGCGGCCCACGGCGCGTCGGCGTCGAGCTTTCACCTTCAAGGGATGTGGCTCGCCTATACGCTTGCCGCATTCTTCGTAGGCTACTTCGTGTCGCGCGTGGCGGCGGCGCTGCAAGAGCGTGAAAAAGAGCTCGCCGAGCTTCAGCGCTACGCGGCCCGCGCCGAGAAGCTCGCATCTCTGAGCACCCTCGCCGCGGGCGCGGCCCACGAGCTCGGCACGCCCCTCGGCACCATTGCGCTCGTCGCCAAAGAGCTCGCGCGCGCGCTCGACAATCTACCCGGCGCAGCGGCTCTCGCCGAAGACGCGCGCCTCGTTCGCACCGAGGTCGCGCGGTGCCGCGGCATTCTCCAACGCCTCGGCGCGCAGGCCGGCAACACCTCGGGCGAGATGCCCCTCGCGCTCACGCCGTCCCATCTCGAAGGCGAGCTGCGCGCCGAGCTCGGTGAGCGTGCGGCTGCGATGTTGAGCGTCGAGACCACGGGCGAGACGTCGACGCTTCTCTTGCCCGAGCGAAACCTCGTTCAAGTGCTCGTGAACCTCGTTCGCAACGCCGTCGACGCACAGCGCTCCAGCGGCGCGACGCAGCCCGTGGCGCTTCACATCGCGGTCGACCCCGAAGTGGTCCGGTTCAGCGTGGTCGATCGCGGCACGGGTATGGCCGACGACGTGTTGAAGCGCATCGGCGAGCCCTTCTTCACGACGAAAGCGCCCGGCGCAGGGCTCGGCCTCGGCGTCTTCCTCGCCCACGCATTCGCCGAAAAGCTCGGCGGTCGCCTCGAGTTCACGTCCCGCGTCGGCGGTGGCACCAAGGCGATGCTCACGCTGCCGCGCATCTTCGATGTTGGTGCGGCCGGCGCGCGCGCAGGCGCCACGTGAGCACGCCTAACGTGAACGCCACCGAAGACGCAGGGCGCTCCGTCCTCGTTGTCGACGACGACGCGACCTTTCGAACGCGGCTCGTGCGCGCCTTCCAAGACCGCGGCTTCGAAGCCAAAGGCGCCGCCGACGGCGCAGAAGGCATTGCGCTCGCCAAAGACGACAGCCCCGAAGTTGCCATTGTCGATATGCGCATGCCGGGGCTCACGGGCCTCGAGGTGGTGCGCGCGCTGCGCGAAATCGACGCGACCACGCGCATCGTCGTCTTAACGGGATATGGCAGTATCGCCACCGCCATCGAGGCCATACGCCTCGGCGCGGTTCACTACCTCACGAAGCCGGCCGACATCGACGATATCCTCGCGGCGGTCGATCGCCCCGGCGAGGTCGCCGTCGACGGCCCCGCGTCGTCGCCACTGTCGGCCGCATCGGTGCCGACGCTCGCGCGCGTCGAGTGGGAGCACATTCACCGAGTGCTCGCCGACTGCGCGCAGAACGTCTCCCACGCCGCGAGGCTCTTGGGCATTCACCGAAGATCGCTCCAGCGAAAGCTCTCGAAGGCCCCCACGCGCCGGTAGCGGCAGCCCGTCGGACTCCACGAACATCTTTTAGCGGCGTCGCGACGCCCGCGTTGGGCTCACGGCGATGGGTCGCATCGTCGCGCGGCGCCGGGGCCGTCTAAGAGCTCGTGCTCGGCGAAGCTCGCGGCGTCGGGAGAGACGCTGCGCAGCTCACGCAGGAGGGCCGTCGCGGCGGCGTTTTCGCCCGTGCGGGCGCATAGGGCAATGAGCTGCAACCGGGGTGCGACCCATCGTGGATTGAAGTCGGCGGCTTGGCGAAGGTGGAGAACGGCGTGCGAAGGGTCGCCCAGCGTCGCGAGCGCCGCGCCGTAGTAGAAACGGAGGCCTGGGTGAAAACCGTAGTCGCGCAGCGCATCGCGCAGCGTCTCGGCGGCATTCGCCGCGCGCTGCTTCTCGCCAACGTCCTCGAGGATGCAGGGCCTCTTCCCGAACACCTGGAGAGCACGAAGATCGAGGTAGGCGCGGAGAACGGCTGCCGTCTTCGCCCCTCCCGGCTGCTGCGCGAGCCGCTTTAGCTCGTCTTCGATTTCGGGCGCGGCCGCGGGGTCCGGCGGAATGTCGTCGAACACATAGGACGTGTTCAGAAGCTCATAGGGCTTGAGCTCGGGGTGCGCGTCGCTATAGCTTTTCTCGGCGTACAAATTCCATCGAAGATCGAAGCTCACGCGTCGATACGCGTCGGATCCAAAAAGCGCCATGGCACGCCGCATAGCGCGTCGATCCGCCAAGTCCACGAGCACGAGCTGGCAGTGGTGACGCGCGCAATAGGCGTCGAAGGCGGCGGGGTCGGACGAGGCGCGACTGAACTCGAGAGCCCATTCGGAAAATTTTGGTTGAATGAGATGCGCGTCGTACGCGACTTTTAGGCGGCGCCAATACGTGGAGAGGGCGAACACCGCGGGCGCCGGCTCGGCGAAGAGATTTGCCTCGAGCGTCGGCGCTTGGTCGAGCACGGCGAGAACGTCTGCGGGGTTGTCGCGAGGGTCGGGCCGAAACCGCCACGGTGGGCTCCCGGCAAGCATGAGCGCGGAGAATACCAGCGCAAGGCACCCCAAACATGCGGTGGCGAGGTGCCGAAGGAACCGCTTGTCGATGCTCGAAATCTGACTCGCGAGCAGCGGCCCCAAAATTAAAAACGAGTCGACCGTGAATCGGGAAAGTGTGAGGGCGGGAACGGCGCCAAGGGCGATGAGAACGAACCTATCCAAACGGCGAACCGTGCTTGGGAGTAACGCGGTGAGAACCGTGAGTGTGAGGAGCGTGACGTGAAAAAATCCGGTCGGCGACCGGAGCGCGAATGCTTTCCACTCGGGGGTGACGATGGGGTCGAAGCTGGTCGCGGCGTCGGCAGCCGTGATGAACGCACGAACAATGCTCAAACCGTAGGGGTTGAGCAGCACGAGGAGCGGGAGCGGTGCGAGCATCGCGAGAGCGCGCAGCTCCCGCCGCCGTGCCCCAGTGCCTCGCCTCGACGCCTGGACGAGCTGCGCAATCGCCGCGGCGAAAAGGATGGCCAGGCCGAGAGCGAAGGAGCCGTGAATGTTCACCCATAGAAGACCGATTAAATAGAGAGCGACGAGTTGCCTGCCCCCCCGTGGCGCCAAAACGATGAAGTAGACGCAGAGTAGAAAGAGATATCCGACGAGATGGGGCCTCAGCGCCAAGCGCTGGATCCCGATCGAAGTCGCGCCTGCAAGGAAGATCACCAAGGTGGGCAGAGCCGCGGCTCCCAGGCGGCGGCTCACCGCGAAGAAGCCCCCCGTTATTCCAAAAATCAGCGCGGCGCGCGCCACGACCGTCGCGGCATATCCAAGATGCGAATGCAGAATGAAGAGCATCCACGCGAAGAGCCATTCTTTGTCGAAGAACGCGCTCGTCGCGGGTGCGGTGAAAACGAAAGGCGCGCCAGCGCTCGCAGACCCCAAGCCTTGGGTGGCGATTCGCTCGCCTTCGGCGAGTAGCCAATAGTAATCCATCGTCGTGGCTTCGCGCGTCGCGTGGGGCCCGAGCACCAGGCAAGCCACGAGAAACGCGAGCCCAAACCCCAGGCCGATTCGCGAAAGGGAGCTTGCGCGTTCAGGGCCCTGAACCGATGTCGGCATTGGGCCGAATGCTACTCCGCGACGTGCGGCGGGCGCGCCAAATTCACGCGCCATTTCGCGGCGGCACGTACGGAGTAGGCGACGTGGTAGATTGTGATGTCCTATCTCTCCGAGAGATCGCACGAACGTTAGGAATGCCAACTTCCCGTTTTGCGAGGCCGTGGGGCGTGGTGCGCTCGAGCTTCTGGCCGAAACGGGCCCTTGATTGCCCCGGCGCCGAGGTCCCTAAAAAGCGTGGTAAATTGTCCCATTCCGGCGATCTTCGGCGAGAATCCCGCGCGGCGCACGCAAGCGCGTTAGGCTTCCCTCTCGGCAACGATTTCGACAACTCGACCACGTAGGTGACCCATGGGCGACAAATCTCCGAAGGCGAAAGACAAGTCGAAGAAGCAAGACACGGCCGGCAAGAACCAGAAGGCGGCCGCAGCCGCGCAGAAGATCTCGAGCGCGGCAGCAGCCGGCGGCGGCAAGAAGAAGTGAGATTCTCCGGGCGCGTCTCTCCGCTCTGCGGCTGAGCGTGCTCGAAGGGCAACGGGGGGCAAAGGCCCCCCGGTCCTTCAACCGCGGTTAGGTGTGAGAGTGGCCCGGTGAGAGCTGTGCGACCAGTCCGCGCGGCCCCTGGCGAAAGAGCGACGCGAGGAGCAGCGCTCCCAGAATCACGAGGCTCGCGACCTCGATCGAGCTCGGCGTCCGTTGTGCCGCGGCGTGAAGCTCGGGGAGGGCGGGCTTCGCAAACGCGAGATTCACCGCGATTCCAAGCGCGGTCGACGTGACGATCATCGCCAGAGCGAACACCGCCGCAACGGCGCGGCCATGAAGCCGCGCGAGCATACCGAACGTCGAGACGTTGGTGGCTGGGCCCGTAAGTAAAAATGCGATGGCGGCGCCTGCCGAGAGCCCCTTGTGCATGAGCACCGCGACGATGGGGGTGGCCCCTGCCGCGCAGACGTATACGGGAATGCCCAAGAGCGCCAAGGCGGGGACATCGAGCTGCGCGGGCGCACGTGTGAGAAGAGATCCGCCAAAGGTCGGTTCGACGAAGGCGGCAATCAAAAGGCCGACGATAATCCACGGCGCGGTGTGATCGACGCTCTCCGCGAGCCCGTAACGGAGCCCTTTACGAAGGCGTTCGCCGAGGGGCGCAATCGGCTCTTCGGGCCGCAGCGAGGCGAGGCGCGCGTGCGCATCGGACGGGGGGGACGGGACTTTCCCCGCGACGTACCCCACGACGAGCGCCGTGGCGATGGCCGATGCGGCCCGCGCCAACGTGAGAGGCGCGCCCAAGAGGGATATCGAAAGTAGGATGGACGTAAATCCAACTTCAGGGGCCGCGACGAGCAGGCTCAACGCCGCGGGCTTTGGAACGCCCCGCGCGATCAGGCTTCGGTAAAGGGGTAAAACGCCGCACGAGCAGGTTGGCAGAAGGGGGCCGAGAAGCGTGCCCCGCACCACCTGCCCGAGAACGCCGCCGCGCTTTACCCACGCCACCGAGCGCGACGGAAGGAAGGCGTGAATGACCGACACGGCAAGGTACGACGCGAGGAGCGCCGGCGCGCTCGCGAGAGCCAGTGTGAGAAAGGCGGTTCCCATACCGATTTCGTCGGCAATCCGTTTCGCGACGGGGTGGCTTTGGGAGAGGCCCACGAGCGTTGCGACGCCGGCGAGCGCGCCGAGGGCGGGGACGATTCCGGCACGCGGCGCAACCGCTGACGGCGCAGCGTCGTGCGGCGGATGGTCATCGTGATCGTGATCGTGATCGCCGTGGGCGTGCTCGTGTGCCGGCTCGGGATCATCGGCATGATCGTGGGAGCACTCGGTGTGCGTCGTGATGGCGCGCGACGCGGTATCGAGCTCGGCGCCGTGCGAATGGCCATGATGACCGTCGACGTGCTCTTCCGACGGGGGCGCGTGGTGCGTGAGCACGTGAAGGAGCGCACCCGCGACGAACGCCTCGATGAGCGAGATGAGAAACGGCGGCGCGTGGGCTAAGAGCGCGCCGCCGACGGTAGCGCCGAGAACCGTGGCGATGGCGACGACCGCGAGGGCGGCCCACGCGATGGGCGCGCCGCGACGCGGCTTCACGAGCCAGAAAACCGCAAGCCCTTCCGGCAAGCGGTGAAGCACCACGGCCGCCGCGAGGAGCGACGGACTGTGAGATTGCGACTGCGCATCGAGATGACCCGGCTCGTTGAGCATCGCGCCGTCGATGAAGGCGTGGACGGCGATGGCGAGGGCCGCGACCGGGACGAGATCGTTCCCGTGGGCCGCGCTCGGCATGCGCCGCTCGGCGAGCAGTGGAATCGCGAGCCCTGCGACGGCGCCTAGGATCACCCATGCGCCGCTCTCGAGAACGGCGTGGGGCAAAATATGGAGGAGCGCGATGCCTCCGAGCGTCACCACGACGAAGCCGTCGACGAACGACAGCACGCGGCTCTTCGGCCCCGCGGACGAGAGGAGCAGCGGCCCCATGACGAGGGCGACGAGGCTCGAGACGAGCGGCGACATCAGTGCTGTTCGCGCCTCACACGAGGCGCTCGCGAATCGAGGCTCATAGACCGGACAACCTTCGCGGGCGTCAGATGCAGCGATCGCAAACGCCCTTCAGCTGAACCTGCACCCGGTGCGCAGCGATCGCCGTAGGAGCGCTCACACTTTGCGGCGCACGAATACTAACCGAGACGCCGGGCAAGCAGGCGACGGTGCCGCAATCGGTACAAACGAAATGGGGGTGGGCCGTCGCGTGGGAGCCGCGCTTCGTCTGCAGCTCGAAGCGCCAGACGTGGTCGCCCAAATCAGTTCGGGCGACGACGCCAGCCTCTGTGAGATCCATCAAGTTGCGGTAGAGGGTGGCGCGATCGAAGCCGAGATCGGCGAGGGCCTCTGTGATGTCGGAGTGGCTAAGGGGCGACACCGCTTGGAGCAGGCAGCGGAGCACCGCCACGCGCGGCGCCGTGCTTTTAAGCCCGGTCGCGCGGATCTGGCGTTGGAGCTCGGCGAGGGCCGGAACGGGACCGGGACCGGGACCGCGTGCGGGCTCGGGCACGTGCCGCGCTCCCCCCTTCGTGTCTCGGACGGCTTTGGCTGTGGCCACGCGACTCCTTCGGCGAAGCCCTGGCTGGCTGCGCGCGGATAACTATAGCGCAACGCTAACCGCTCGCAGTTGCAATCGTATCGCGTCCGTATCAGTGAGGGCCTTCGAACGAAAACGTGTAGACCGCGTCGCGCGACCGGAGGCCGTTCATCACATTGAGGTCGGGTTGCCCCTCGTTTTTGTCCAGAAAGCGGTAGAGCGGTGCGTCGCCCGTGCCGGGGACGAGCTGGGAAAAGTCGACGCTTTGGAAGATGCCGGCGGGGTCGATACGCACCGTGAGGGAGCCTCCGTCGGCCGGGACCACGTCGGTGTCGATAGGCGTGACGATTCGCTGTTGGCAGAGCGGATTGGCGCCGGGGAGCGCGGCGTCTTGGGGCGCGACAATGCGGTTTTGGGAGATCGTGAGCGCACCCTCGAAGGGGAACGCATCGGCCCCTTTCGTGGCGATGCCGGCGACATCGAAGATGACGGTCGGGTCGTTGTCTTCATCGATCCGCACGCCCGTGAGCCAAACCTCACCTGTGAGACCGTGATCGATGACCCCTTCCCCTACGCCGGGAAAGAGCTGCGGCGCCGGATCGAGCAGATCGACCAAGAGGCCGTTCGTCACCTGCGCGACGTAGCTCCCCGGCGTCACGCACGCGGTTTCGCGCACGGTGCTGATGGGGCGAACACGACTGAGGAACAGCCCGCCTACTTGCAAGTGCGCGCGGGTGAGCGCGACGTGAAACCCTTGGCGGTTGTCGAAGGCGTAGGTGCCTTTGATCGCGATGCTCTCGGGCCCGGCCGCGTACGCATTGAACGTGACGCGCCCGCTTCCGGTGGTCCCCGAGCATGCGGCGGTGAGGGCGGCGATGACGCCGAGCGTGAGCGCGAAGGAGCGACGGTTCATGCCCCCTCCCACGTCAGAGCAAAGGTTGCGAACACGGCGCGCGGAGCGCCTGCCGCGAAGTGGCGCATGGGGACGACGGTGGGCTGGGACGATTGCGATTGCCCCTGCCAGTCGCTCGTGAAGTTGTACTCGCCGAGGCGGTAGCGTCGGTCCAAGAGGTTCGTCGCCTCGAGACCGATCTCGACGCCGCGCCACGAGACCGTGGCCGACGAATCAACCGTGAAGATCGTAGTGCTCCGCTCGCCGTAGGGGAGCGCGCGACGCCCGACGAAGGTGACCCCGGCGCTCAATGCGCCACGCAGCGGATCGCCTCCAACGCTCCACGGGAGATTGGCAAATACCGCTGTATCGCTCCGCACGACCGCGTCGGGGACGTAGGGGACCAAGAGCCCCGTGTCGTCGAACGTGGAGCGGACGAACGTGACGTTCGCCGACTCGTCGAACCACGCACCGGTGAAGCGCGCCGCGGCAAGCCAGCCCGTGCGCGTCGTGCCGTTGGCGAGCGTGTTTCGCCCCGCGGTCTCGCTGAAAACGAGATCCTTGTCGACGTGGGTTTGGAAGAACACGGTGCGCGCGGTGAGGGCGGCCCCGAGGAGCGTACGTGAGTAGATGGCCCCGAGATCGTAGGCGTCGACGCTGGCGAAGGGCGTCGCCACGTCTTGGTAGACGTAGGTGGGATCGACGGACCGCACGCCGTGGCCATAGCTCGCCGAGAGCTGCAGATCGTAGAATGGACCTACCAAAAGCGCCGCGCGCGGCATGACGGCCATCGACGCGGTCGACTGGCGTTGCGTGGGCTCGCGGTAGCGCCCGAGATCTTGCTGGGAGAGGCACGACGCGTCGCCGGGCGGGTTGAGCGGCGAAGGCTTGCGTACGTCCGTCGCGGCGCAGCGGTTGAGGACATCGAAGCTGAAAAGATCGGCCCGAACGCCGCCACGGAGGTTTACCCACTTCACCGGACGGAGGTTCGCGTCCATATACACGCCCAGGTCGGCGAGCTTCGACGCAAGGTCGACGTCGAGATGGTAGGGGGCGCCATTGGACGCTTGAATGCGCGTCTGCTGCGCGTCGGTCGCGTCGTACCGCGCGTAGTAGCCAATCTCGGTCTCTTGAACGAGATCGAGAAACGTGAACCGCGTGCGGGCGAAGCCGCGTCCACCGATGGTCGTCGTCGAGAGATCGCGGTCGATGAGATCGCCGCGTTGGGTATGGAGCTGTTGGGTGGGCTCTTGAACGTCGAGGAGGTAGCCCGTGAAGTTCTCCTTCACGCGCATGCCTCGCTGAATGAGAAAGAGCTGCTGCTGAAACGTGGTCTTCCCCGCGCGAGTCTCGATTGCCGCGGCGATTGAAAAGCGCGACGCCTGGCCGCCTTGGGCGGCATCGTACGTGTCGTAAAAGCCTTTGCGGCCGGCCAAATAGTCGTCTTCGCGAAGGAGGCCGGCGCTGTGGTAGTCGGCCGTGTAGGCCTGGGCCGTGATTCGATAGGTGCCACGCTCGCCGACGCGGCCCTCGTATTGGCCAATCGCAGACGCTCGGCGTGCGTCGCGGTTTTGACCGAAGCCGTCGGTCTTGTAGATCTCCGCGCCGCCGAAGGTGTGCGTGTCGAGGGCTGCAGGGCCCCATGTGAGAAGCAGACGCTGCGTCCCGAAGGAGCCGATGGTGTACTTGGCGGTGAGCCCGCGTTTGGTGAGCCCCAACTGGTAGTCGGCGCTTCCTGCGACGGCGTAGTTGCCTTGCCGCGGATCGAACGGCCCTTCGACGACGCGGAGCGCCGTCACGAGCTCGGGAATGATGAAGTTCGTATCGGCATATCCGTTCGCGTGGAGATTGCCCGATTCGTTGATCGGCACGCCGTCGACGGAGAACTCGATGTCTTGCCCCTCACGCGCATCGAAACCGCGGAGAAAGACCTGCTGCGCGTGCCCTTCACCCCCTTCGTTCGTAAGCAAAATACCGGGCGCGAGCTTCAGTAGCTCGGCGGCATTCTTTCGCGGCACCCGCGACAGGTCGCCGACGCGAAGATTGAAGTCGGACGCGCCGCGCGACGGCGGCGTGGAGCGGCCGACGACGTGCACCGTGTCGCTCTCGCTCTCGGCGGGCGCGGTATCGACGACCGCGTCGGCCGCACCTTCGACGGTGGCGGTGGCCGTCGAGGCGGGCTTCGCGGCCGGCGCCGCGGCCGGAGGCGGCGTGGGGACGGGAGCCGGCTCGGGCACCGGCGGCGCCGCAACGGCCGGAGGCGCGGGCGGTGTGAAGTGCACCGCGACGCGTATTTTGCTTTTGATCGCGCGATCGCCGCGATGCGCAGGCGTGAACGTCCACTTGCGAACGGCGGCGATGGCCGCGTCGTCGAACGGTGCCGTCGCCGACTGGAAAACCTGAACGTCGGTCACGACACCTTCGGCGTCGATGATGACTGTGAGGCCGACGTCGGACGGATGCGCGGGGTCGGACGGCGCGTCGGACGGGTATGTCGGGTCGACGTGCTCCAAGACGAGGGGCGGCGACACCGGCTCCTCGACGCCGGCGTCGGCCGACTGCGCCCGCGCGGTCGCCTCGACGGTAATCGTCGCAAACGCAACAAGGAGCGTCGCGACGACGGACGGCGAGAGCGGCGCGCAAAGGCGTGCCGAGCGGCGTGCGAAGAAGAGGATCATCGGAATAGCCACGGAACGGTGCGGCTTCTAGCGTCGCCGCAACCGTGTTGCAACTACAAATTGAAGGCGGTACCACGGCTCTGCTGCCGAGACGTACGCCTGCCGGCCCGGAGATGTTTCGAAGCCGCCACCGAGCGCCGTTAGAAACGCCGCGTACACGTTTTAACAGAAGGGCATCCCCATGCGGCGAATCTTCACGAACGGCTTTCAACGCGTAGTCTTCGCCGGTGCGGCGGCGGCTCTGACACTGCTTGCATGCAGCGGAGACCAGGGCGACCCCGGCGCCGCGGGCGCGACGGGGCCTGCGGGCGCGACGGGGCCTGCGGGCGCCGCGGGGACGTCGGGCACCGGAACGCCCGGCACCAACGGGACGAACGGGACGAACGGGACCAACGGGACCAACGGCACGTCGCCCGACGGCGGCAACGCGCCCGTCGTCAAGCGCCGCACGCTCTCGTTCGCGCCCGTCAACGCGCCGACGAGCGACGCCGACAAGCGCCTCGTGATCACGTCGCCCAGTGCGACCGTCGGTGGCGAAAAAGTCGCCCTCACGTACAACACCGAGCTTCGCAGCGGGCAGACGCTCGGCGCGTCGGTGTTCGGTCGCATCGTCGATCAGACTGGCGCCGCAGTGAAGAACACCGACGGCTCGGAGTTCATCTCGCCGTCCAACGACTTCTCGTCGATTCTCACGGTGGGCTCGAAGATGTTCGAGATTACCCACTTCGAGACGACGCCGGCCGCGATGTACCTGAGCGAGCTCACGTCGGATGCGACCGGCAAGCTCACGGCCACGAGCACGAAGCCCATCGACATGTCGGCGTGGAAGGGGCTTTGGACCCCCTGCGCCGGAAGCGTCTCGCCGTGGAATACCCACTTGGGATCAGAGGAATACCCCTCCGACGCGCGCATCTACGAGACGGCCGCGACCCTCGCAGACGTTGGCGGCGGGAACATGATTCGCTACTTCGGTCTCGATCCGGCGACGGCGACGGTCGCCCAGGCGAAGGCCGTTTATAATCCGTACAACTACGGCTACCTCAACGAGGTCTCCGTCGACGCGGCGGGCGCGCCCACGTTCAAGAAGCACTACGCGGCAGGGCGCCGCGCTCTCGAGCTCGCCTACGTGATGCCCGATCGCAAGACCGTGTACCTCACGGACGACGGCACCAACGACGGCTTCTACATGTTCGTCGCGAAGACCGCGGGCGACCTCTCTGAAGGCCGGCTCTACGCGGCGCGCTGGTTTCAGACGAGCGCTCCGGGCAAGGCGGGCGCGGCCGCCGACATCTACTGGATCGAGCTCGGCGGAAACGCGACGGACGCGGCTGTCAAAGCGCTTCTCGACGCGAACACCAAGTTCTCGAGCATCTTCGAGACCGAGACGCCCGCCGCCGACGGCACCTGCCCCAGCGCGGCGACTGGCTTCAAGTCGATCGTTGCCGACGTCTCCTACGCCGTGAAGACCGAGTGTCTGAAGCTCAAGACCGGCCAGGAGCTCGCCGCCTCGCGCCTCGAAAGCCGCCGTTATGCCGCTTATCTCGGCGCGACGACCGAGTTCCGAAAGAACGAAGGCATCACGTTCAACCCGGATACGAATCGCCTCTACGTCTCGTTCAGCGAAGTGAACAACGGCGCCCTCGACGCGCATCCGACGCGCGATCTCGGCGGCCCGAACCACATGAAGCTGGCCGAAAACCCCTGCGGCGCGGTGTACGAATACGCGCTCTCGCCGGATACCAGTGTTGGCAGCGACTACGTCATTCACTCGACGCAGGCCCTCATCGAAGGCATCTGGCTCGCGAACCCGGCCTCGGCGAACCCGTACCCGGCGAACAGCCCCTACGCGGGCACGAACGTCTGCTCTGTCGCGGGCATTGCCAATCCCGACAACATCTCGTTCATCCCGGGCTACGACACGCTTCTCATTGGCGAGGACAGCGGCGCCGAGCACCAGAACGACGCACTCTGGGCCTACAACGTCGTCACGCGCGAGCTCACGCGCATTCTCACGACGCCCTACGGCTCCGAAGTCACGGGGACGTACTTTTACCCGAACGTGAACGGCCACGCGTACATCAAGGTGCAGGTTCAGCACCCCTACGGCGAGTCGGATCAGACCAAGCTCACGACGCCGGCGGATGCACAGTCCTATACGGGATACATCGGCCCCCTCCCCGCGATGGATTGATCGAGAGATTAAGGCCGTACCCTTGAACCGCGCGCGTCTTCTCGGCCCCCTCGCTGCAGCCGCTGGCGTCGTCCTCGTGACGGCCCTCGGCTTCAGGCGCGCGACTCGCGCGCCCCTCCCGCGAGTGCCGCTCACGAATTTGGCCGCCTACATTCCGGCGCAGTGTTACGCCGAAACGCAGGTACCTATCGAGGGCTCCCATCATGAGCACGGCGGGGGAGCCGGGAAGATGCGCACGCGCAACGGGTGCGCGACCTGTCACCACGAGTCGGTCGCACCGAACTACGCAAACGACGAGGACGTCCAGACGACCTTGTCGTTTGCAAGAGTCGCCACGAAAAATCGCTGGTCGAACGTTCTCTCGAAGCCCACGGAGACGACGGCCGCGCTCTCTGACGACGCGCTCGTCGCCTGGGTGCGGACCTCGAACTATCTCCAAAAGGGCGAAATTCCCCTCGCGGCACGCCTCGCCGAGGCGCCTGCGGCGTGGGACGTCGACGGCGACGCCACGTGGGGCGGCTTCGTTCCCGACTGCCACTTTGCGTTCGACGACGACGGCTTCGACCACGACGCGAATGGCAAAAAGAGCGGCTGGCGCGCCTTTGCCTACGCCCCGATGCCGGGCATGTTCTGGCCCACCAACGGCTCGGCGGGCGATGCCCTCGTTCGCCTCCCGCTCGCCTACCGAACCGACGTCGAAGGCCACGCCTCGGATTCGATCTACAAACTCAATTTGGCCATCCTCGAGGCCTATACACGACGCACCAACGTGACGATTGCGTCGACGGACGAGCAGCCCCTGGGTCAGGATCTCGACGGCGACGGCGTGCTTGGAACGGCGACGCAGATCGCGTTCGTCTGGCCGCCTCCGCGCGACCCTAAGGCGTCGCGCGTTCGGTATGTGGGCGCCGCCGCGAAGCTCGAAGCGAGCGTCGACACGACCCCCGCGGCGGGGCTCTTCCCTAAGGGAACGGAGTTTCTCCATAGCCTGCGCTATCTCGACATCGACGCCGGTCATGCCCGCATGGCGCCTCGCATGAAAGAGCTTCGCTACATGCGAAAAGCGCGCTTCATGACTTACAGCGATTTGGAGCTCACGGCCGAGCGCGAGGCGCGGGAGAAGACGCGGTCGCCCGACAAGCTACGCTGGGTGAACGGCGACGCCGAGCACGGCGTGCAGACGGGCACCGGCTGGACGATGCAAGGGTTCATCGAAGACGCGGAAGGCGAGCTACGCCCTCAGTCGCTCGAGGAGACGGCCGCCTGCATCGGCTGCCACAGCGGCATCGGCGCGACGACCGACAGCACGTTCTCCTTCGCGCGCAAGCTGGGCGACGGCGCGTTCAAGAGCGGCTGGTACCACTGGGCCGAGCGTGGCCTCGCGGGCATTCCAGAGCCGAAGCGCCCCTCGGGTGAGGGCGAATACGCAAAGTACTTAACCGACGTAGGCGGCGCCGACGACTTCGGCGCCAACGACGAAGCGCGCGCGCGGTTTTTCACCAAATCCGGCGCTCTCGACCCCGCAATGCGCGATGCGCTCTCTCGGGATATTTCGGTATTGCTCGTTCCGTCGGCGAAGCGCGCGCTGGCTCTCAATCGGGCCTATTTGGATATCGTTCACGCGCAGAGCTTCGTGCACGGGCGCGACGCCGTCGTCGGCGACAAGCCGCTCGTCGCGATGGACGTCGTTCAAGACGCGCCCACCGGAATCGCGCTTCACCTCTGAAGAATCTCGAACGCGACCAAGATGGCGACGACGACGCCGATGATGCTCTCGCCCGCGATGAAGCCGGAAGCGACGGGGACGATGAAGCGCTCGGCCGCCTGAGCGTTTCGCCGCCGAACCGCTTCGGCGATCGCGGCGCCGACGAACATCGAAATCGAGTTCCACGCCGGCAAGACCAACGAGAGCCCCAGCCCCGACGCCGAGGGGACGAATCGCTTCAGGCGGGGGGGCGCCCAGCGCTCCGCGATCACCAGCACGATGCCTGCGACGAATCCGAAGAGCGCGGCCTTTTGTGTAATGATCGGCAGCGACGAGACGCCGTCGACGAGGGCCTTGGAGACGCCCGCCCAGACTTGCACGCCAGGCGCGGGGAACTTCGCCGAGCCGAGAACGTCGGGCGTGGGGACGAGGATGTTGAACACCGGAACGATCGCCGCCGCGCCGGCGAGAACGCCGAACATCTGCGCGATGAACTGCTTGCGCGGGTTCGCGCCTACCAAGTACCCCGCCTTGAGATCCGTGAGGAGGTCGGCCGCATGGAGACCAACGCCACCTGTGACGTTGGCGCTCATCAAATTGGCTGTGAGGTTGCCAGGTAGGAGCGCGCCGAAAACGAATTGAGTCACGGGTCCCAGCGCCTTGGTGGGCGTGACGTCTGTCTCGCCCGTTACGCGCGCGGCGACGACGCCCATGACGAGAGAGAGCGGAATGGCCACGATGCCGGCCCAGACCGGAATGCCGAAAAGAATCGCCATGAGGGCGATGATGATCGGCGAAAGGGCCGCGAATCCTGCCGGAAACCACCAGTCCGGGCATTCGACAGCGGCCACCGGATCGGCCTCGCGCTCGGCATTTTCAGGCTTTCGCGAAAGGAGGCGCGCGAGCCCCGTGAACGACGATGCCACGCTTCGCCACTGAAAGGCGAAGGAGAGAAGGCCCGAAGAGAGGAGCATCGCCGCTCCCGGCCACAGCATGAACGTCATGATCCCTTTGTAAGAGACCGTATGAATCACACCTTGGGAAAGCATCTCGGGGGCGAGGTACCCATAGGTGAAGGCGGCGCCAACCAGGAGCGACCAGCCGGTCTTGAACCCCATGAGCGCCCCCGCACCAACCAGGACGAGGCTCCCTTCGAGGGCCACGGTCCATGCGACGGCGGGGTACCCCGCATAGGAGAACGGGAACGTTACCTTGTCGGGGAGATTCCAAATCATGAACTTGGCGTGAGCGTCGCGCATCCAGGCGAGGAGCCCTCCGAAGAGGCCGGCCCATGCGAGCGTGCGCGCCTTTTCGTTCGACGCGCCTTCTGCGTGCATCGACACCAGCGTCTCCGCCGCGGCCGTACCGGTGGGGAATGGCAACTTCTCGCGATTCACGAGTTGGCGCTTAATCGGAATTGCCGCGAACACACCCATTGCAGCAATTACGGCGAACCACAGAATGAGCGACCACGTCCCCGGGCGACCGCCCGTGAGCATGACCAGCGCGGGGAGGGCCGCCATGTTGCCGCCACCGGTCATGTAGCCGGCCGCCGACGCCACGGAGCCTATCGTGTTGTTCTCGAGGAGCGAGAGAGGCGTCCGCGTGATGTTCGTCGCGCGCAGCATTCGAAAGAGGCCGAAGCCGAGAATGCACGCGGTGACCGTAACGCCGATGCTCCAACCTGTTTTGAGAACGACGTAGAGATTCGAGAGGCACATCACAGCGCCGAGGAGCATTCCCGAGACCACCGCGCGCCATGTGAGCTGCGCGCCGTCGCCCTTGTAAACGGTCTCGAGCCACGCACGTTCGGAGTCGGCGGCGTCTGACGCGCGGCCGGGGTCTCGGTAGGGCGTAGCCTGCGGTGGCGGGGGAGTGGGCGCGTCGGACACCATCGGCGCGCACACTAAAGGGTCACGCCTTGCGACGGGTAGTTGTCGTGTTGGGCCGACGCAATCGAGGGGAAACAGCGTCTCAACCCCGAGGACGGCGAGTCTGTCCTTGGCCGTGACCTCCGCCGCGTGGCAAAAGAATACCGTGTCGTTGCATCGTTTATTCAGCACGGGAGCGCGCGTCGCGTTCGCGGCGCTCACCGGGTTCGGCTGCGCGGCGATCATCGGTGCAGAGGATCTCCAAAAGGTCGACTGCCTCAATGCAGGCGATACGTCGTGCACAGCCGACGCCGCCACCGGCTCGACGACGCTCCCCACGGGCGCCGACGACGGGGAGGCTTCGTCCACCGACGCGGCGACGATCGCGCCCACGCCCGACGCCTCGAAAACCAGCGACGACGCGGGCGAAAAACCCGGGTCGCCGCCGCCCGTGGACGCGGGCGGCACCGTCGACGCCGGGAAGGATGCGGGCACGGTTTCCGTTGTCGACTCGGGCTGTGGATCGACCAACACCACGAGCAACTGCGGCGCCTGCGGCAACGTTTGCAATATGTCGACGAGCACGGCGCAGAGCTGCAACGGATCGAAGTGCGGATACACGTGCAAGGCAGGCCGCGCGAGCTGCACCACATCGGGCGCGGATCTCGATGGCTGCGAATGCGCGACCCCCGGCTGCTGCGCCGGCGGTAGTTGCCAAACCGTGCACGCCAATGGGCAGGGTAAATCGTATTACGACTGCAACGCCGTCAATACGTACAACGAAGCCCAAGCCCGCGCCGCGTGCCTCGCCTATACAGGCGACGCGAGCCAGTGCAATCTGCTCTTGTGCGTGGCCGGCGGCTACAATCTCATTTGCAGCACGACGAGCCCCACCTCATGCGGCTGTTGGGACTTCAGCAGTAACGCCAGAGGTCATACGCACGTGAACAGCGCACCGGGGCTCTCCAACTGTTGGTGCCCAGATACGAACGACAGCGCCTGGAATTGACGGGCGAGGCGAGTCTCTCGCCCATCCGAATCCTCCGCGTGGCAATCTTCCCGTCGTGGCCAGTCGACCCGGCCGCCGATGGGAGGACGACATGATTACTCTTTACGGTTTCGGTACAATTTTTCCAGAAGGGCGCGGCGAGACGAAAGACCTTCGAGCGCAGTGGGCGCTCGAGGAGACCGGCTTGCCCTATCGCGTTCACGCGCTCGACCACACCGGCGGCGAATGTGACAGCGAGGCTTTCGGGAAGATCAGCCCCTTCCACCAGGCACCCGTCCTCGACGACGGCGGCTTCATCGTCGCCGAGTCGGCCGCCGTGGTGCTGTATCTCGCCGAGAGGTCCGGAAAGCTCATCCCGAGCGATGCGCAAGGCCGCACGCGCGTCATGCAATGGTGCTTCGCCGCGGTGGCCACCATCGAGCCCACGCTCATGGCCATCGACGTGATCGACATCTTCGACCGCGACAACGAGGCGGGGAAGGTGAAAGTGGAGGCGCGCAAGCTCGCGGGACGCTGGCTCAGCGACCTCGAGCGCCGCCTCGAGGGGCGTGCTTGGGTCGCCTGCAGCGACTTCACGGCGGCCGACATCATGATGGCCGGCGTTCTGCGCACGATTCGGAAGACTGATCTCATGGATCCGTTTCCGAGGATCAAAGCCTACTACCAACGCTGCTTCGCGCGCCCGGCCTGGGAACGTGCCCTCGGCCTCTACGCCGAGCGGATGGGCATGAAGGTCGACGACATTCGCTAAGGTCCGCGTAGAGGGTAAAGGAGTCTATGGCTCCAACGGTCACCTCTGGTTCTCACAGCCCCGCGGGTGCCGTCGCTAGGTTCGGCAGGCTGAAGGGGCGAAGAACGTGGGGGTGGCTTTCGGATCTTTAAATGAAACGAGCCCGAGACCCTGTCTGGGCCCCGGGCTCAGTCGCTACTTCGTAGACGTAGCGAGTCGTTTCACGCGGCGTGCGTTTGCGCCGCCGTGTTCCCCTTGCGCTTCGACACGTCGGCCGACGTCTTCGTCATCGTCTTCGGAACGAGAGCCTCGAAGCCTTCGCTCATCGCGAGCTCGAAGGCCTCTTCCATCTCTTCGCCGAGCGCATTGAGCCGCTCCGCGCCGAGCTTCTTCTCGACGGCGGGGAACATCTCTTCTTCCTCTTCCTCCACGTGGTGCTCGATGAGCTCCTTCAGGCACGTGACCTTCGCCTTGAAGGACGGCGCGCTCGACTTCGTAGCGCGGAGGCGCTTGAGCGCGAGCTCGGCGACGGAGTGCTCTTCGTACCCTTCGGCGACGAGATCCTTCTTCACGCTCTTCACGGCCGGATAGAAGATGTTCTGCTCGATCGCCATATGGGACGACAGGTTGTTCGAGAGCTCTTGGACGAGCGCTTGTGCGTCGCCCTTGCCGTCTTCGAGCTTCTTGAAAATGGCTTCGACAACGCGGTGCTGCTTCTTGAGCAGTTCGGTGGCTTTCATGGCGGAGCTCCTTGTTTCCCAGAAAGCTTAGCAATCGGCGGGCCACACGAAAAAACGGCGCAAATGCCGTGTTTTCGTGGGTACTTGGTAGAAACGAAAACGAGCAGAAGTGCCGCACGCGCGGAGCGCGGTCACATCTGCTCGCCCGTATCGTGGCTAACTGGAAATGATGTTCAGAAGCTCGCGTCGAGGACGACGTCGCCCTTCACGCCGACCTGATAGGCCGAGACGCGGCGCTCGAAGAAGTTCGCGAGCTCCTGCACGTCTTGGAGATCCATGAACGAGAACGGGTTCTTCGACCCGTAGTGCTTGGACATTCCCAGGGTGACGAGGCGTTGGTCCGCACAGAACTGGAGGTACTCGCGCATGTCGCGCGGCGAGAGCCCTGCGACGCCGCCGGAGAGGATGTCGTCGGCGAACTGCATCTCGCACTCGACGGCCTCTTCCATCATGGTCACGACGTCGCGCTGCAGCCCCTCGTCGAAGAGCGACGGCTCTTCGCGGCGCACGGTTTTGACGACCTCGAACGCGAAGGCCATGTGGCCACTCTCGTCGCGGAAGACCCAGTTCGTGCCCGCGGCGAGGCCGTGAAGCAGGCCTCGCGAGCGGAGGAAGTAGACGTACGCGAAGGCCCCGAAAAAGAAGAGCCCTTCAATGCACGCCGCGAAGCAGATGAGATTGAGGAGGAACTTACGGCGGTCGTCACGGCTGACGAGCGTGTGCGTCTCCTGGAGCGAGCCCATCCACTTGAAGCAGAAGTCGGCTTTGTTGCGAATCGACGGAATCGTCTCGATGGCATCGAACGCCTTCGCACGCTCGTTGGGGTCGGGAATGTAGGTATCGAGAAGTGTGAGGTAGAACTGAACATGAAGCGCCTCTTCGTACAGCTGGCGCGACAGGTACATGCGCGCTTCGGGCGCGTTGATGTGCGTGTAGAGATTGAGAACGAGGTTGTTCGAGACGATCGAATCGCCCGTCGCGAAGAAGGCCACCAGCCTGTGAATCAGGTGCCTGTCGGCATCCGTCATCTTGGCTGTGAGGTCGCGCGTGTCCGTGGCGAAGTCGACCTCTTCCACCGTCCACGTGTTCTTGATGGCCGCCCGGTACATCTCGTAAAACGTGGGGTAGGCCATCGGGCGAAGCGTGAGGCTCATGCCCGGATCGAGCAGCTTCGCGGGACGATTGGAAAGGGAGTCACTCACTGGCAGGCCTCACAGCTTTCGGGGTTCTCGAGGGAGCACGACACGGCCGCGCTATCCGAGACAGAGGTCGTCGACGTTGCAGAGGCGACGCCGGGGGGGCTCGGCGTCCAGCCGGGCTCGGCGATCTTCTGCACGGGCGCGGGCGCTGCGACGACCGGCTCGCGGGCGGCGAGGGTCTTGGCGATGCGCGTCGCGGGGCGTGAGCGCAAATAGTAGGTCGTCTTCAACCCGCGCTTCCACGCGTAGAAGTACATCGACGAGAGCTGCCCGATGTTCGGGTTTTCGATGAACAGATTGAGCGACTGGCTCTGATCGATGAAGGCGCCGCGATCGCCCGCCATGTCGATGAGGGAGCGCATCGGCACTTCCCACGCCGTGCGGAACACTTCGCGAATCGCCTCGGGGATCTCGTTGATCCCCTGAATCGACCCTTCGGCAACTTTGATGTCGGCGCGAACCGCGTCGGTCCAAAGGCCGAGCGCCTTGAGCTCGTTCACGAGGTAGCGATTGATCTGAAGAAAGTCGCCCGAGAGCGTCTCGCGCTTGAAGAAGTTCGAGAGCTGCGGCTCGATGCACTCGTAGCAGCCGGCGATGGAGGCGATTGTCGCGGTGGGAGCGATGGCGACGAGCAGGGAGTTGCGAAGGCCGTGGAGCTTGATGCGCGTGCGGAGATCGTCCCAACGACCGGGCTCGCTGGGGACGACGCCCCACGCCTCGAACTGAAGCTCGCCCTTGGCCGCGCGCGTCTCGGGGAACGACGTGTGGAAGCCCTTTTCCTGGGCCATCTCGCACGAGGTATCGAGGGCGTTGAAGTAGATGTCCTCCGAGATCTGCTTCGAGAGCGCACGGGCCTCGGCGCAGTCGAAGGGGAGGTGCATCTGGAAGAAGACGTCTTGCAAACCCATGAGACCGAGGCCCACGGGGCGCCAACGGTTGTTCGAGGCCGCGGCCGTCTTGATCGGGTAGAAATTGAGGTCGATCACGCGATCGAGCTGGCGCACCGCGGTGCGAACGGTGCGCGCGAGCTTCTCGCGGTCGAACGCGATTTTGCCATTCGGCAGCGTGACGGTATGGCGCGAGAGGTTGATCGATCCGAGGTTACAAACCGCGGTCTCCTCGTTCGACGTGACCTCGAGGATCTCGGTGCAGAGATTCGAGAGGTGGACGACGCTGCCCGGCTTGCCCGTCTGGTTGCAGGCGCGGTTCGACTTGTCTTTGAAGTTCATCCAGCCGTTTCCGGTCTGGGCGAGCGTGCGCATCATCCGCGCATAGAGATCGCGCGCCTTCACGGTGCGCATCGCGAGGCCGTCGGCCTCGGCCTTCTCATAGACCTGTACAAACTCCTGACCGTACAAGTCGGGCAGGTTGGGCACGGTCTTGGGGTCGAAGAGCGACCACATCGCGTCGGCTTCGACGCGGGTCATGAAAAGATCCGACACCCAGTTGGAGAGATTGAGATTGTGGGCGCGGCGGGCTTCGTCGCCCGTGTTGTCGCGAAGCTCGAGGAACTCCTCGATGTCGGCGTGCCACGTCTCGAGATACACGCAGCAGGCGCCCTTGCGCTTGCCGCCCTGGTTCACCGCCGCGACGGACGCATCGAGCGTCTTGAGCCACGGCACAATGCCGCTCGAGTGGCCGTTGGTGCTCTCGATGAGCGAGCCCCGCGAACGCACGCGGTGGTAGGCGAGGCCGATGCCGCCGGAGAACTTGGAGAGGAGCGCGACGTCGGTGTATCGCGCGTAGATGTCCTCGAGGTGGTCGCCCGGCGAGTCGAGGAGGAAGCAGCTCGAAAGCTGCTCGTGGCGTGTGCCCGAGTTGAAGAGCGTCGGCGAGCTGGGCAGATACTCGAGCGTCGAGAACAGCCGATAGAGCTCGAGGGCGTCGGGGACGTTCTCGGAGAGCGCGCAGGCGATGCGCAAAAAGAAGTGCTGCGGCGTCTCGACGACGAGGCGGCTCGTCGGGTGTTTCAAGAGATAGCGGTCGTAGACGGTGCGGAGGCCGAAGTACTCGAACTCGCGATCGCGCTCGGGAACGAGGGCGTCGTTGAGCTTGCGCGCGTTCTTCGAGACGAACGCGGCGAGGCGGTCGTTCACGAGGCCGAGCCGGTGCCCCATGCCGATCGACTGCGAGAACGCGTGGATCTCTTGGTTGCGAACTTCCTTGTCGACGTAGGTCGCGAGCAAGCGGGCCGCGAGCCGCGCGTACTGCGGCTCTTCGACGATGAGGCCAGCGGCGGTCTGAATCGACAGCTTGTCGAGCTCACGCGTCGACGCGCCGTCGTAGAGGCCGCTGATCGTCTTGGTCGCGATGCGCAGCGAATCGACGTCGTCGAGGCCGGCGCAGCATCGGCTGATGGCGCGGACGATCTTGTCGAGGTTCACCGGCTCGGCAGACCCGTTGCGCTTGGTCACACGCATCGAGGTGCGCGGGCGCGAGGAGTCGGTCGATGCGTCTTGGTTCTTGTGCGTCGTGCCGCGCAACGGCGCCGGGCCGTTCTCGCCAAAAGTACCGTTGTTCACTGGGCGCTCCCCGTATCCGCGAGCTCTGCGAAGGAGCGGCACCAGGCCGCTTAAACGCTCGACTCGCCGTGGCCGCGTGGGCCACGGAAACTCTGGCTCAAAGAAGTGAGG
>JANXMC010000129.1 GCA_025354825.1 Myxococcales bacterium | reverse complement strand
CTTTCGGAGGCCGAGACCTTCTACAGGCTGGCCGCGTAGCTCACGAGGCTCCTACCAAGAGGCTCGGCTTCCCTTTCGAATCGCCAACGCAACACAACCTGCTTTAGAGCATTCTAGGCCAGGGACGTCGGCGACCACGTTTGTCAGAGCCGGCCAAGAATGGAGGCGAGAAAAAAGCGATTCCACCGCGCTGAGCGGCAGGTGGTTTCGCCGCCCCCGGCGCCGATGCACGTTGCGATCATCGCGCTCGGGAAGGGGCCAAATGCGTCATCGCCCTCGGCGCAGTAGCCCGTGAGCGCGTCGTACCGCGCGCCCATTGGGCACGCGTCATCGCCGCGCAGCGCCGGAATTTGTCAGTACGAATGAGACAGCGGTTACGAGAATTCTATGAGGGAAGCGCGGCGTGGTCGGCCGCCAGCGGCTCGCGTCGCGGCGGCTTCGCCGTGGCGTGAACCGCCTTCTGCGTCTGGCCCGCGGGGCGGTTGCTCTCTGAGGTCGAGGCGGCGAGATCGCTCGCGCCGAAGGCGGCGCCCTCGCCGTCAATCGTGAGCGCGCGCGCTTCGAGCGGGTTGATGTGCACCTCCGCGGGCGGCAAGGCCGCCGTCGGCCGACCGCCCGTGAAGCGCTCAGGATGCGCGGCGTATGCGAGGTCGAGCGCCTCCTGCCGAACGGCGTGCACGACCGCGACCCGACCGCAGAAGACCTCCGCGGGCGTAAAGAGGGCGAGGCCCGAGTGTTGATGGCCGTCGTTGTGCCATCCGAAGAACGATTGGAGCCAGCCGCGCGCGTGCAGCAGGCCAGTGAAGAATCCAGGATAGTCGGGTTGATACTTTAGTGTCTTGAATTGTGACTCGCTAAACGGATTATCGTCGGATACGTGCGGTCGACTGAAGCTCTGGTCCACGCCGAGCGTGGCCAGGAGCTGCGCGAGCGTGTCGCTCTTCATCGCGGCGCCGCGATCGGAATGCACGGTGAGCCCAGGCTCGATGCCGTGACGCGCTACGCTGTCGGCGAAGAGCTGGGCCGCGAGGTGCTTGCACTCCTTCGCCGCGACCATCCAGCCGACGACGTACCGGCTGAAGAGATCGATGATCACGTACGCGTGCAGGAAAACTCCCTTCTGCACGGTGGCAAGTTTTGTTATATCCCACGTCCATATTTGATTGGGCGCCGTCGCCGTCAGGGTAGGCTTGGCGTGAACGTGCGGGAGCCGCTGGTTTCGCCGCTCCTGTGTCTCCCCAAGCGCGGCAAGAACACGATAGATCGTGCGGATTGACGCCAGATAAATTCCGCGACTGAGGAGATTCGCGAAGACCTCCATCGGAGGCTGGTCCACGAACTCGGAGCTGTGCATAACGGCGACAATGGCTTGGCGCTCGTCGTCCGACAGCCGACGTGGGCTCGGCGAACGCTGGCGCCCCGTGGGGAGCGGAGGTGGCGACGTGGTTCGGTACAGCGTCGCGCGGCTCACGCCAAGCGCGGCGCACGCGCCGACGATCGACACGCCGGGCGCAACGAAGTCCTCGACGAGGTCCATCAGCTCTCGTCGTCGCTCTCGGGGAGTGCCAGGCCCAAGAGCTCGTGCGCTTTTTTTTGGAGTGCGATTAGGGCATTTGCAATATGGAGCTTTCGTTCGAGCTCGGCGTTCCGCTTCATCAGCGCCACGTTCGTCCGCTCAGCCTCCGTGAGCTTCGGCTTCCGGCCGGGCTTCTTCGTCGCGAGCCCCGCGGCGCCATGCATCCCAAGCTCGGTGCGCCAGGCCGACAGGATCGAGCTGTAGAGGCCCTCCTCGCGCAGCATCGCCTCAAGGTCGCCGCGCTTGCCTTGCGTGAGGCAACGATCCGCCTTCTGCACGATCCGAAGCTTATCGGCCGCGCTGAAGACTCTGCGCGATCGCTTTGCCACCGTCTCCTGGGTGGCGCCGCTCACGCCACCAGCATCCCCATCGCGCTCGGCCTCAGCTGAACCGTGACGATCCGACACATGAACTGGTTTGGGCACGATCTGTGGGCCATTCTCCGCCTATCGGTACTTAGATTTCCAGGGGGAACTGTCTCACGCGTTACTGGCACGGGGGGCCGCGTCCGCCATCCGCTTCCGCGCGAAAGCGCCTGATCCGAGAAGCGCTATGGCGCGAGCGCAAGCACACTCCGTCGCCATCGTCGAGGAGCTGTGCGGGCTGGGCCTCGCCGGCGTGACGTTCTCGGAGGAGGTCGGCGGCGCGCGCGAAGGCACGTCGCCCGCACTTAGGGAAACCGACGCACTTTCCGTCGCGTACGCTTCTGGGCGGCCTTTGCAGGAGGTTCGACGAATGCGTTTGGGGCAGTCAGCAAAGCTTGAACAGCTCGAACGACATGCTCGACGGCTTCGACATCGGCGCGGTTGTATCGGCGAACGAGTTCAACGTCGAATGTCGTTCCGTCCCGTCGGTACTTCGAATACCAGGCACCAACGATCACCCCATTCAGATTGGGTTCTGGATACTTGTAATTGAAGTATCTAGCGACGGTCTTTATTGAGTAATCTTCAATCGGGAGCGCCACGACCCTTCGCACCCAAGCATAGGTGTCAATCCAGCCCTGCTCGTCGACGAACTTTCCGTGTCGCGACGCTAACCAACCAGGAATTTCAAGGCCAACGCGCTCATGACTTGCTTCAAGCGAACCGGGATCAAATGATCCCCACGATGCGAAGCACCGTCGTTTCAATCGGCGGATTGTCGAATCGACCTTGGCAAGCAGTGATCGATGTCGAGCAGCATTGAGATCTTCGATCTGGGTGACTTCTGGATCACCCCAGGCCTTGACCCCGATAAGCCAAGGATCGTCTTTGTCGAAGGATGTTTCGACGTCGACGATCACGGCGTCCCTCGGGAACGTCGCTTCCGGTAAGATCACAACGGGCCGCTTCTCGACGTGCGCGCGGGCTCTTGCGCGAATTGAACGCGCCGCCACCGGTGTCCGCGCCAGCGTTCGGTCGTCGGCCTTCACGATGTCATCAAGCGATCGAATGCCCGAACCGCGCAGTCGAGCGGCCCCCGCAGGACCGATTCCCGAAACCAGTCGCAGGGCGGCGAAGGAATGCTCTATGCCGTGCTCGATGAGTTCGATCTTCGAACCATTCCAGTTCAGAACGGCGAACCGTAGTGGCGAATCCGGCACATCGTGACTCGCCACGTTGACGACGAGGCACCGTTTTACGGTCTCTGAATTTCCACCGAGCAGATGGACGTGGCCACACACGATGGCGCGGACGCGCGGCTTTTCGGCGAACGCACGGACAACGTGAGAGCCAATCGAATCGGTTCCGTAACGGCGCGACGTGTCCAGAATGCCCTTAGGGGGCGCATGGCTGACGAGAAGCACCTTGCGATTGCCGGCGGTCGCCCGTTGTTTTTTGAGGTGGGCATTCGCCTGCTCTGGCGAATAAAGCAAACTACCCAATCCCAATCCGTCGTCCTGCGGCGCGCCTTCCAGGCCAAGGATCGCAAGGTCATCGAAGAGCTTCGGCTCGAGCTGTAAGTTGTGGCAACCGGGCTGCTCGAAGGCAATTGCGTGCCGCCCATCGCAATCGTTGCCGAGCACGCCGACGAGTCCGTAGCGTGTTCGTCGGGCCAGCGGACTCCACGAGTTCGTCCCCTCCGCGAAGCGGATTGCGTCGTCACCCGCATAGACGATTAGGTCGGGCGAAGTGCGCTCCGCCACTCGTTCCAGCAGACTCACGTCGTGCACCCGAAGGTCCGATACCGCCAAAATTCGCACGATTCAGCCTTCCGTCCAGGAACTACCAAGCCGAACGCCGCCCGGCGTCGACACGAAATGAGGCGCTCGGCGCAATGGCGCCTGGAGGGACTGACGGCTACGTCGATAGCTCATTCATCCGTGCGGATGCGCGGCTTGCGATTCGTGAGCGCCCTTCGGGAAGGGTAGTCGCCGCACGCATGCTCGCCGGCGCCGCCCGCGATGGGCAGCAACTTTGCGCCAGCGAGGACGTTGGGGTCCGGACCGGCCAAATGGCGGTCGGGACGCCTCGCACCAGGCCGGCGGCTGCGTCGGAATACGCAGCGGCGTCGCGCGGCGTCACCGCTTTGCTCGCCACCGGCGGCCTGGCTGGCGGCTCGCGCATGGCGACGGGCATCCTCAATACGCGCCAAGGTAGACGGGACCCGAAAGTAGATCGCCGCGATCGGTCAACGCGCAGAAGCGGACAATCGACTCATTACCACGAAGCGACTCACGATATCCGTTCAAGTGAAGAGTATATCGGAGCGCCAATCCGGGGCTGACGTGAACGGGGTGCGGCAATTTCAAGACTTGCCGCTCGCCTAATACCATCTTGACGAGCGTCAGCTCGTAGTCCGCGAACGTCTTCACCACGTACACGTTTGACAGGCCCTTCGGTCTCGCCCACATCTTCTCGGGGATCAGACCGACCCCAGTTACCAGGAGCGATACGGGAGAATCGTTCACGAGCGTGATGTCGACGATGGGGTGCCGCGAGCCCCGCGGGCGGCCGCCTGCGTGGCGCTCGTGAGGGCGCATCTCATGAAAGCGCGCGACGTTCGCGGGATCGTACGGGTCGCCGTCGAATCGCAGGTTGAAGATTCTCTGCGGCGGCGGGCCTAGTTCTCGCCATGCGCATCCAGGCGCCAACCCGATCACCGACAGGCGAACGGCGTTCGTCGGCGCGGCATCCGTGACGCGCGGTCTTCCGAGCTCGCATGCGGACGCTGCGCGCGCTTCCGCGCGCCACGCCACGAGCCTCTCCACCGTGTGCTGGACAACGTCTGCATCAATGCGTTTTGCGCATGTACGACAGAGCCAAATGGCGTTCGCCTCCGAGGCGCGGTCCGACGCGCTTTGCGTTGGGTCGTAGCGCGGGCCGAGGGGCGCCGCAGACCGGATGTGGCACGCTTCGCCCACGTTGATGGGATGTTCGGTGCCCGCACCGCTCGTCAGCGCGCGACAGTCCGGATTCGAACAGCGGTAACCGCTCGCTGCGGCCACCCTAACTTTGATATCGGGACTAAACTCATCCCGGTTCTTCGATGCCATTTATCCCCTAGGCGGCGCCTCAATTCGGAGTCCGCGCCATGACTTCCTAGCCGATTGGAAGATGGCCGGCGCGCAACCGAAATCGTCGCATTCCCTGCCCTTTCCGATGGATGAGACGCGTCATCTTCGTGACGCGTTGAAGCGTACGATAAAGCGGGACTATCGTACGCTGCGGGGCGCCAACAAGCGGCCCAGCGGATGCCGTGACCGAGGTCGCCGCGGTGTTCTCGCGCGCGCTGTCAGCCCGACCCCCTTTGCCGAACGTGACCGCCCAAGAACATGCGGCGGTCGTCCATTGGGATGACGCCCGATATGTACCTAGGGATCGGCGTCATCGTAGGGCTCCCGCTCTTTACGGGCTCGCTCGCTCCGCTGGTGCACGTCTCTGACCTTCGAGGAGCAAGAGCCACTTCCAATGGCGCGCCGGTGAGTTGACCGACGAGACGCTCATCGGGATTCGTCGCCGTGGCGGTGCAATTCCGTAGAGGCGATCGTATATCCCATCAACTTCGAACCGCCTGCGGCCGATTCCCTGCCGAAGGCGGCACGTTCTCCCAACAAGAAGTAGCGCCGCCTCGCACCCCTCTTCCCTCGAGGCCTTCCCTATGCATCTTCCATTTTCGCGCGTCGTCGCGGTGCTCGGCATCGCCACGGCAAGCTTCGTCGCATCGAGCCCCGCGCACGCGCAAGCTGCGAACGGCGATCCGTCCGAGCCCGCTGGCACCCCGTCGCACGAGGCGGTGGCTCACCCTCTGCGCGTCGAGGCGGACGCGATGCTCGCCGGTACGAGCGCCGATCCCTACGGGTACTTCCCGCGCCACACGATGGTGTCGCTCGTCCTCACCGGCGCATACCGCACCGAGCACGCCGAGTTCGAGCTGGCGCTGCCGGCCGTCTACGACGCCTATTCCTTCCCGGACACTCCGGCGATGCGAGATGCGTCGAGCTCGCAAGCGGCCTTCGGCAACCCCGTCATCGGCGGGTTTTACGCGCGCGCGTTCCCTTTCGGGCGCCTACGCGTCGGTGGGAGTATCGCCCTTCCCGTCGCGTCGTCGGCCCCCGCGTCGGAGGCGGCGCTCTCGGGCGCGGCCTACAGCCGCACGTACGACCACGCCTGGAATTGGCGGCCGGGAGTCCTTAGCGTGCTGCCATCCGTGCGGCTCGACAACCTCGAGCAAAGAGGCTTTCAGTACGCCACCGAGCTCGTGGTGGGCACGAGCATCCGTGTGCGCGAAGAAGACGAATACATTAGGAACACGCGCTTTCTCGTCAATCTCTCCCAGGACCTCGCTTATCGGACGGGCGCGTTTCGCGTCGGCGGGCGGGCCGTCGTCGCAAGCGCGGGCGACGGCGCTAAGATTTCCGTCATGCCTTACGTCGGCGGGGACGTCGATGTCGCCTATTTTGATATTGGGCTCAACATCGATCTCGACAACCCGTTCGGCATCCCGGCGCAGGACGGGCTGTGGGCTGTGCGCATCCGCGGCGGCGCCCGCTTCTGAACGGCGCTCGCGTGATGCGATGAATGAACCGACGGGCCCGGAGTCTTCCACCTCGCACCATCCGCCCGAGAGCGTAGACTTACCGCTCGGAGGCACAGGACGATGCTGCGAGGCGATACCATCTCAGTAAAAAAAGACGGATTCGATCACGTCGGCCTCTATGCGGGCGTGGCGAACGGTGTTGATTACGTTGTTCACAATTCTCGCGCGCAAGGACTCGTCGTCCTCGACACCTTGGCAGACTTCGCTGCGGGACAGAGAATCACCCTGGTGAGCCGCGGTGGCGACGTCACCGCAATCGATCGCGCGCTCAGCTTTCTCGGCAAGAAGTACGACCTTTTCGCCTTCAATTGCGAGCATGCCGTCTCCTTGGCCAAGACGGGCGTACCGACGAGCCCTCAACTCCAAAAGGCCGTGGCCAGGACCGGCATTGCCGCGTTCGTCCTCACGGGCCTCGGTCTCGCCTACGCGCATTACAGACCCTCGTTCGACTCGAATGTTGGTGTGAACGGCGGCTTTCGTAAGTCCAACGGTCGCTTCGCGAAAGCGCCAATCCTCTAGGCGAAGCTCCGCGTGGTGCGGTGGTCAAACGCATCATGGCAATGGGGATTCAGACGCGCGAACGGCCATATCAGCCCAACGTCGAGTCCCATCGGCGCCGTCTTCCGCTGCGTCGATCGCCCGCGACTGTGGGTCTCTAGGCCGGAAGCGTCGCCGCCATCGTGGAGCGCCGAGTCGCCGAGCACCTCGGGTTCGACCGCGACGATTGTTGGAGCCAGAGCGCTCGCGCGCGGCCTCGCCACCACCGCCGACTGCAGGGCGGGACGCGCGGACGAACCACCGGCCCACCTTCATGGCGCATCGGGCAGTTGCGACAGGGCCTCTGACGAAGTGTGTATTCCGGAGGGGCTAATTCGGAATCGCACCCCACCTCTTCCCCGCGGCGGAGACACGCATCTGCGCGACACGGCAAGGCGGTGCCGTCAACGTCGAACGCGCGCTCCCCTGCCCTTTCTTGATGGATGCGTCCCTTCATGTCGGCGCGGCAGCGACGCCCGAGAAAGGGGGCTTCTCGATCCTTCGGGGGGACATCGACCTCCGAGCGCGCACGAGCGCCTATCCGCCGCCTATCGACCCCTGGACGTTCGCGATGGACGCGGCGGTCTCATGGCCTGCGCGACATCGCCGAAGCAGACGGCCCCCCAAATCCGCGTCAGGACAATGAGCCCTGTCCCTCGCTCTCGGTCGCGAGGAGGCGCTTGCCAGCGAGTTCGGCGAGCAGGGTGGCGGGGTTGATCGAGGCGCGATCGGATTTGTATTCGAGCTCAACGGGGGTCTCGACACCGGATCGGAAAATGACCACGGTCATCCCGTCGAGGCGGAGAGCCTTCGCTTCGACGTAATCGCCAAAGCTGCGTGTCCGCATCCCATTCACAGAAAGAAGAATGTCGCCATAGCGGACGCCGGCTTTCGCCGCCGGAGTTCCGTCGAGACACCCCAGGACCGGAATGCCGTCGAGCGCCTTGGCGAGCTGAAATATCGTGGACTTCGGAACCATCTACCCTCCGGTACTTCTTGTCGCGCAATACGCGACATGTGAAGCATGACGGATGTAGGACGCTCGCGCCAATGCGCTCGCGCGCCGCTCAGCTGCGAGCGCGCGAGACGAGGCTGGCGTCGGAGCCTAAGTCGGCTCACCAGCCAGCCGAAGCAGGCCGGTGATACGAACTCAGACCTGGAGCTCTTTTTCGACGTCGCCGAGCGCGATGCGCGCCATCGCCAGGTTGGCGCGGGAGCGGTCGAGGGCGACGTAAAAGAAGAGCGTGGAGCGCGTGCGGAGCGGGCGAATCAGGTGGTACTGCTTCGTCAGCGTGATGAGGATGTCTTCGATCTGGTCCTTCAGACCGAGGTTCTGCATCGTCTTACGCTTCGATTTGACGACCTCGGTGTTCCCCGCCGCCGCGACCTCGAGGTTCATGGCGCCGCCGCCTTCTTGACCGAGGAGCATTCCGCTCTCCGAGTCGACGAGCGCCGCCCCCACGAAACCGTCGATTTGATTGAGCTTGGCGAGGCTGTCTTTGATGTTCATGGTGGTCTCCTTCGAATAGTGACGTTGCGTAAACAATGGAGCCGCTGTGGGCTCGTCGACTGTCAAATTCATGAAAGGGTCGGCTTCCTCCAAGAAGTTCGGAGGGGTGAGAGTCCACCCTTTTCCTTTTTCTTTGGTGTCGCCCGAGGGCTGGTGGCGGTGGCGCTCGTCGTCGCGACGGCAGCTCTCCATCAAGA
>JANXMC010000128.1 GCA_025354825.1 Myxococcales bacterium | reverse complement strand
CCATCGACGTGACCGTGCGCCAAGCCCACGGCTGGGTCGCCGCGAGCATCGCCCAGGGTGAGCGCCTTCTCGGCGCCCTCACGGCCGACCCCCACGAAACGCCGCGGGCGTTCCGTATCGTGCTCGGCGCCGTAAATCCGTTCGAGCGATTCGGCGGCGGAATCGCCGCGGCGACGGGGTGCGTGCTCGCCGTCGCCGGCGTTGCGCTCTCACGTCACGGCGTTCACTACGACGGCTTCCTCGATCTCCACGTGGGCCGTGGAACCGTGATTCCCCTCGCGAAGGCCGCGACCGAGCAGGTGGCGGTGTGGATCGCGCCCACGCTTCTCCTGTGGGGCGCGATGAGCATCGCTCGCCGGGGGACGCGGCTCATCGATCTCTTGGGTGCCACCGGCCTCGCACGAATGCCTCTCGTCGTCTTTGCGCCCCTCATCCTGGCGACCGCGCCAGTGTTCGCGCCGGGCACGCTCCCCAAGGTCGACGCCGCGCTTCTCCTGTCGGCCACGTTTGGCATGGCGTGCTTCGCCTGGCAGCTCATTTGGCTCTTCTTCGGGCTACGTAACGCCTCGGGGCTTCGGGGCGGCGCGCTCGGTGCAACGTTCGGCTGCTTCGTCGTGCTCGCCGAGATCGTATCCAAAGTACTTCTTTTCAAACTTTCCTAAATCTCTTTAATCCTATCCAAAGAAAGGGGGGCCGAATGCCCTCTCTCATGACTACGGTCGTGGCGATTTCGCTCGCCGCGCCGCTTCTCGTCGCGTGCGCTTCGGCGGCTCCCGCGTCTCCCGCGTCTCCCATGCCGTCACCTGCCACCGCCGTCGCAATGCCGATGAATACGGCTCTCTCGTGCACCCACGCTGCAACCTCCGACGTGACGACCAACAACGGCGTCGGCGATCTGCACGGCACGTTGACCGCGCCTTTGGGGTGCGGCGCGCGCCCCTTCGTTCTCGTCGTTCCAGGCTCGGGTCCGACCGACCGCGACGGCAATGGCGCTTCCGGGTTGCGTACGGACGCGTACAAGCTGCTCGCCGACGCCTTGGCGAAACGCGGTATCGGCTCCCTTCGGTACGACAAGGCGGGTATTGCCGCGAGCAAAGCGGCGGCGCCACGGGAAGACGCGATGCGCTTCGAGGCGGGCGCGGACGACGCTGCGCGATGGGTCGCCTTCCTCAAGCGCGATCAGCGCGTCGCATCGGTGTCGATCGTCGGCCATAGCGAGGGGGCGCTGGTGGGGATGCTCGCCGCCGCGCGCGAGCCGGTGGTGGCGTTCGTATCGATCGCAGGCCCGGGGCGCGCCGCCGGAGCAGCCCTTCGTGAGCAGCTCGCGGCGAAGCTGCCAAAGGGCGAGCTTCTCGACCGCTCCACCGCGATTCTCGACGGTCTCGAAAAAGGGGTAACGACGAGCGACCCGCCCCGCGAGCTCGCAGCTCTCTTTCGGCCGAGCGTGCAGCCCTATTTGATCTCGTGGATGGCGCACGATCCGGCCGTGGAGATCCGCGCCGTCCATGCTCGGGTGCTCATCGTGCAAGGGACGACCGATACCCAAGTTGGCGTCGGCGACGCGGAGCGTCTGAAGTCGGCTCGCCCCGACGCCGAGCTGCGCATCGTGGACGGGATGGCCCACTCGCTTAAGATTGCCGCGAACGACCCAGCATCTCAGCGGGACGCCTACACGAATCCCCAATTGCCAATCGCGCCTGCGATGATCGAATCGCTCGAAGCGTTCGTGCTCGCGCCTGTCGCGCCGTAGCCAGGTCGAACTGCGCTTCCCCCTTTTTTCGCTAGGGCGCGCGCGCTATCTTGATGTCTGTGGGGCGGGCGACAGAAGTCGAAGTGCTTGCGTATCCAGCGCCGCGCCGCGACATCGCGAGCGTCACGCGCGTTCGCAGCACGTGGGTGCTCGCGTCGCTCCAAGCGCTGCGCGAGCGCGGCCACTATGACCGGTACCTCGCGCTTCTCCCGCCGCAGTACCACGCCGAGATTCTGTTCACGGTGGCGGGGCTGTGGCTCCCCATCGACATCTCCGTCGCGCACTACACGGCCTGCCAGGCGCTCGGCCTCTCCGAAGACGAGCAGCAGCGGATGGGGATGAACGTGGGCAACCGGGCGCAGGGGACGATCCTGGCGACGGCCGTGAAAATGGCGAAAGGCGCAGGCGTGACGCCGTGGACGATCCTTCCGCAGTTCGACCGACTTTGGCGCCGAGGGCTCGATGGCGGTGCGGTCGCCGTCTTCAAGACTGGGCCGAAAGAGGCTCGTATCGAGGTCGTCGCGTGCACGCTTCTCGAAATTCCGTATTGGCGCGCGGCCTTTGGCGGCGTTCTGCTCGATATCGCCAGCCTCTTTTGCCAAAAAGCCTATATCCGCGCCGTTACCTCACGAGCTGCGGCAAAAGACGAGTGCGCGCTCCGTTTGCAGTGGGCGTGACGCCCACGCGATCGAGGAAAAGAAGCGCGCATCCGCGGGACTGCGTCGCGGTTCGTCGATGACACCCCGATTGGCCGCAGACTCGATTCTGCACAGGCCGCTACGACGCGTTTCGAAGCAATACGGTTGTCTTCAGAAACCCACGAATCGGGTCACATCGGCCACGTTTTTTCGGAAGTTGCGCGGTATTTTGCATTTCGCGTCATCTGAAAGGCGTAGTTGGATTCGGCTTGCGCACGGAGTGTGGAATGTTAGACAGGGCGTGCCTCTGATGCAGCGTCAACGCGCTTCCGGAGCCGCTTGTTGCTCCCGCCTTATTCCTCATTCCTCGTTCCTCATGCCTCGTTCCTCGATTGGCGATTTTCCGACCGAGTCCCCTGCGTCCACGCGCCGCTGGCCCATGAAGGCCGTGGATTGCGCGATCGAATACTGCACCTCGCTCGCTTGCTTCGCTTAGCTCTTCGCCGTTTGCCCTTCGCACGCCGACGCGCCCCACTCTATGGCTGGCCTCCGTGCGGTTTCTTTCTCTTAGAATCGTTCGCGTAGAATCATTTTCTTAGAATCATTACCAACTACCCCTTGCTTGGTTTGTTCCGCTGCGCGTCTTCACGCCGCTCGCTTGGCTTCTTCGAGCTACGAACGCCTTATCGTAAATAGCTTTCTTCTCCCCTAATCGCGTCGTCACTTAAGCTTTGGCTTCGCCGTAGCTCTTTCTTGTTCGCCTCCGCTTAGCGTGGTCTTTCTTTGCTCCCAGCAACGGCTGGCGATCGGTACGACGCGCTCTTTCGGGATGGCTGCCCGCTTCTGCGAGGCCGTCAGGCAGGGAGGGGCCGCCCGCGCGTCGAGCTTACCGCTACGTTTCGTTGCCTTAATGGGTGAGCCTTAACGAGTACACTCGCCCGATGGTCGTCATCACGCCCTTCGAGCCGCGCGATCAGGCCGACGTCGTCGAGCTCGTAACGAGTATTCAGACGCGCGAATTCGCGATCGCCATCACGTTGGCCGACCAGCCTGACCTGCAAGACATCCGCGGCTATTTCCGGCGGGGCGTTGGGGAGTTCTGGGTCGCGAAGGTCGACGGCGAAGTGGCCGGTACCGTGGCCCTCGTCGACGGCGGCGACGGCACCGCGTCGTTGCGGAAGATGTTCGTTCGAAAGGATCGCCGCGGAAGGGGCTGGGGGCTCGCGGCGGCGCTCCTACGCACGCTTCTCCAGCACGCGGAGGCCAACGGCATCGCCGCAATCTATCTGGGGACGACGCCCGTGATGACGCACGCTCACGCCTTTTACGAGCGGAACGGCTTCGTCGAAATCGATGTGAAGGACATGCCTTCGACGGCGTCGTACTCCCACGTCGATCAAAAGTTCTACAAGCGGGTGCTGCTACCTTCGGGGCCATCCTCCACTCCGGCGCCGCCGCCCAAGCGCGAATGAAGACGAACGCGGCGCGCCTCCTCGATGGCCTCGCCATTCCCTACGAGCTTCGCGACTACGAGGTCGACCCGGAAGATCTCTCGGCCGAGACGGTCGCCGCGAAAATCGGCCTGCCGAGTGCGCAGGTCTGGAAGACCCTCGTCGTCCGCGGGGCACGCACGGGCGTGAGCATGGCCGTCGTCGCGGCGGGGACGCAGCTCGATCTCAAAGCCCTCGCGCGCGCCCTAGGCGACCGAAACGTCGAGACCGTGGCGCTTAAAGACGTACTTCCGCTCACGGGCTTCGTGCGCGGTGGCGTCACCGCCATCGGCGGCAAAAGGAAATACCGCGTCGTCGTCGACGAAGCGATCAACCTCTACGACGTGGTGTCCGTGTCGGCCGGTGTGCGGGGCACGCAGATTCTCCTCGCCCCGGCCGATTACCTGCGTGCGATCGACGGTACGCTCGCGCCGATTGCCGTTGCGAGCGCGGTCGGCAAAGCTTGAAGCAGTCGATGGCGCACGGTCACGGTCGCGAGAGCTGCACGAACGCACGAGGCGCCCCTCGCCGGCGCGCGCGGCTGCTCGCGGCTGCGGCGATGCTCGCCGTCGCGGCGTCGCAGACGGCGTGCACGGGGATTACGTACGTCACGCAGGCGGCGGCGGGGCAGGACGATCTCATTCGACGCGCCCGCGACATCGACATGCTGGTTCGCGACGAGCGCGTCGATGCGCGCATGCGAAAGCTGCTGTCGCAAGTCGCCATCGTGAAGAAGTTCGGCGAGCGCCACGGCCTCAAGCCGACGAGCAACTATACGAAGTACGTCCGCATCGACCGCCCCGCGGTGGTGTGGGTCGTCAGCGCTTCGGAGCAGCTCCGCTTTCGATCCAAGGCGTGGAGCTTCCCGCTCGTGGGGAGCTTTACCTATTTGGGTTGGTTTCAAAAGCCGCAGGCCGAGTCGTTCGCCGCCGAGCTTCGAACCCAAGGGTGGGACGTCGATCTGCGCGGCTCGGGCGCGTACTCGACGGCGGGCTTCTTCGAAGACCCCGTGCTGTCGACGATGATTCCGCATGGCAAAGAGGCCATCGGCGCGCTCGCGAACGTGATTCTGCACGAGTCGGCGCACGCGACGTTCTTCGTGCGAAATCAGTCGTCGCTCAACGAGAGCGTGGCGAACTTCGTTGGCGATCACCTCGGCGCGACGTACGTCGACGAGGCGTTCGGCGAGGCGTCGGACGAGGCGCGCTCGTACCGCGCGGCGGAGGTCTCGTCCGAGAAGCGTGGGCACGCGATGCAGGCGGCTTATCTCGCCCTCGAAGCGCTCTACGCGTCGAAGCGGTCCGACGCCGAGAAGCTCGAAGAGAAGCATGCGATCGTGGAGCGCCTGCGCGTGCAGCTTCGGATGACGCGCGCGCTAGGGAACGCCACGCTTATTCAGTACAAGACGTACAACTCGGGGCAAGAAGAGCTCGCGCAGCTGCTCGATGCGTGCGGCGGCGACTACCCGCGGTTCGTCAAGACGCTGAAGACGCTCGAGTCGGCAACGTTCGCAAAGGCGCAGGAGCAAGACGTGGGCAAGCTCGTCGCGCCTCTCGTCGCGGGGAAATGCGGCGGGGTCGAGGCGGACGCGCCCGCCGCCGCTGTTTCCCAGCCAGCGGTCGATCGCTAGCTGTTCGCGAAGGTCGCGACGCGCATCTGGGCGCGAAGCGTGAGCGTGTCGTCGTCACTCGCCGAAGTGCAATTGGAACATGACGAGGAACGCGGTGCCGCCTGCGCACAAGAGCGCGATGAAGAGCGCGGCGAGCATGCGTCGCTGACGGGCGCGCGCGAGCGTTCCGAGGAAGACGTCGGTGTCATCGACGGGGCCCATGTGCGCGTGGCCGGGGGCGAAGGTCTCGGCGTGGCGAACGGCGGGCGCCATCGGAATCGGCGTGTGCTCGGTGCGCGGAGCGACGTCGTCCGTGGGGCGACGGGCCTGGGAGGCGGCCGCGTTGGCCGTCACGGCGGGTGTTGCGACCGCGATGCGCGGCGGCTTGTTCGCGAGGAACGACAGCTTCGAGCGGTCGAACTTCACCGTCATCTGGTCGGAGAACGACTCCATCGACGGGCGCATCGGACGGACGCCCGACGCCGTCATTTCGAGCTTCGCAATTCGCTCGCGCGTGAGCTCGTCGAGCTCCCGGCGGTCGTCGCCGTAGATGCCCGTGAGAAGATCCGTGAGCGCGCTTCGACGCACGGGGCGGCGACTCCGCTCGAGGAAGCCTTCGAGGTCGCGGCGCATGGCTGCGGCAGTCGGGTAGCGCTTCTTTTGATCGATCGAGACGGCCCGGGCGACGATCGCCTCGAGGTCGGGCGAGATCTCTTCCATCACCGCCGACAGCGGCGGGATGGCCTTAGGGCGCATCCCCGCGACGGCGCGCTCACGGGGCACGCGCATCCCGGCGAGCAGCTCCCAAAGGACGATGCCGGCCGAGTAGATGTCCGAGCGACGATCGTACGGTTTGCAGGCGACGCATTCGGGCGACATGTACCCGAGCTTGCCGGTGACGAGCTCGCGGTCGCTCGGCGCGTCGCGCGTGATGACGGCGGAGCCGAAGTCGATGAGCGAAACGCGCCCGTCGTAGGTGAGGCAGACGTTGTGAGGGCTCACGTCGCCGTGGACCAGGCCAAGCTGCGAGCCGTCGAAGTCGCGCAGCTCGTGGATGTAGTGAAGCCCCTCGAGGACATCGCACAGTATGGAAACCCATAGGAGTGGCGAGACCGTGTGCTCGCCTGCGACGACCTCGCCGATGAGGCCGCGGAGCGTCTGCCCTTCCAGGTATTCCATCGCGAGATAGAGCGCGCCGTCGTGCTCGCCGATCTCGTCGGTGGAAACCACGTTGGGGTGGTTCATGCGCGCGGCGATGCGCCCTTCGCGCGAGAACATCGTGCGGAACTGCTCATCGTGCTCCAGGTTCGGCCGGAGCTTCTTCACGACGCACATCTTGCGAAAGCCGTCGCGCCCCCGGCGCGAGGCGAGGAACACTTCGCCCATGCCGCCGCTGCCCAGGGTCACGAGCAGATCGTATGCGCCTTGCGGGCGCGGGCGCTCCAGCGGGGCGGAGGCGAAGGACTCGAGGGGGTTCGGGGCTGCGGACATTTTTCGAGACTCGGGAGGGACCCATAGCGAAGTGCGTTCCATCGTTCGCGGGGCCTCGCGGCGGGGTCGTCGCGTGGGAGCGCGAGTGTCGCCCAAGGCCTAATTCATAGGCGATCGCGATGGATCATTCGTCGCGCGGGGTGCAGCACGGAACGTCGAGTGACCACGCAGACGGACGGTTGGCGCCGGTACGATGGATCGTTCGACCCTCAGGGTCGCCGTATCTGCGACATCGGTTCGCCCCCGCGAAGCGCGCCATCTTCGGGGCGCGGCGCCCCCGCGAGCGCCCTCGCGTGGGGGGGTCACACCACGCGTTACGTGAGTCGGAAGACGCGCACGGTGCCCGTGCGACCTTTGAACTGCTCGTTGCCAAAGGGCTCGGTCGCGATGCGCCCGGCGAGGAGATCGTGGGTCGCGCCACCGATGAGAATTTCGCCGGGCGCGCGGCGCGTGAGCCCCTCGAGGTACGCCGCGACGTTCACCGGATCGCCGACGACGGTGTAGTTCATCTTCGTCGCGCAGCCGATGTTGCCTGCGATCACGCGGCCGCTCTCGATGCCGAAGCCAACTTCGAGAGGGGCGATCCCGCGGGCGGTCCACGCCGTGTTCAGCGTGGCGATGCGGGCGCGCATTTCGAGCGCCGCGCGTGCGGCATTTTGGGCGTGATCCGTATCCGAAGTAGGCGCTCCCCAGACGGCCATGATGCAGTCACCGATGTACTTGTCGACGACACCGTGGTGCCGCTCGACGACGTCGGCCATGGCGCTGAAGTATTCATTCAACTGCGCGACGACGTCCCGCGGCGACCTGTGCTCCACGCTCGCCGTGAATCCGCGGATATCGCAAAAGAGCACGGAGATCTCGCGTTCCTCGCCGCCCAAGAGCTGATGCTCTTCGAGGGCCAAGGCCTGGTTGACCACCGACTCGGGGACGTAGCGCTGAAAGGTGCGACGGATTTTCTCTTCGCGCGCGACCTGCTCTTGGAGGCGACCAATCAACCGCTGGTTTTCGAGCTGCAGCTCGAACCAGTCGACGGCGTCCTTCACGCTTTGGCGGAGGTCGTCCTCGTTCCACGGTTTGACGACGTACTTCCAGACGCGCCCTTCGTTGATGGCGCCTATGAGGTCTTGGAGGTCCATATAGCCCGTGAGGACGATACGAATGCTCTTGGGGTGCGTGTCGAGGCTGCGGCGCAGGAGCTCGGTCCCCACCATTCCGGGCATGCGTTGATCTGTCAGAATGACCGCGATTTGAGGGCGATCACGCAACACGGCGAGCGCCTCGTCGCCGCTCCGTGCGGCGTGAACCCGGTAGTCGCGCACGAAGGTGCGGCGCAAAAGGTTCACGTTTCCCTCTTCGTCGTCGACGACGAGAAGCTCCGGCTTGCTCATACCGTGGGTGTCCCTTCTACGATCGACGACGCTTTGGGCCGAAGGCTCGGCCGTGCACGAATCGGAATCTCGACAGTGAACGTCGTGCCGGAGCCCTTCGAGCTCTCGACCGTGATTTTTCCAGCATGCCGCTCGACGATCCCGTGCGTGATCGAGAGACCCAGGCCGGTCCCTTTTCCGACGGGCTTGGTGGTGAAAAAGGGGTTCCAGACTTTCGCGAGCACGTCCGGCGTCATCCCCGCGCCGTCGTCGGCAATCGTAATTCGGACCGCGTCGTCGACCACTTCCGTGCGTATGCGGAGGGTGCCGTCGCGCGACTCGGGAATGGCGTCGGCCGCATTCGCCAGAAGGTTCATGAACACCTGATTGAGCTGACCCGGATAACACTCGACGTTGGGGAGCGCGCCGTACTCTTTCTGAACGGAGATTCGTGTGCCCAGCCGCTTGCGCAGAATGTTGAGGGTCGAGTCGATCCCTACGTGGATATCGACCCGCTTGCGATCGGCCTCGTCGAGGCGCGAGAAGGTGCGCAGATCGTGGATGATCTCGCGCACCCGCTCGGCGCCGTCGCGTGTTTCGCGAAGCATGCGTGCAAGGTCTTCGCGGAGGAACTCGTAGCTCGCGTCGTCCTTCAGCTTTTCGATGCCCGCGAGGGGGGCGCCGGCGTGGGCGGCGTCGTAGGCGCTGACGATCCCTTGAAGATCGTGGGCATACTGCTCGATGTATTTCATATTCCCCGAAATGAAGTTAATGGGGTTCGAGAGCTCGTGGGCGACGCCTGCCACGAGCTGGCCGAGCCCCGCCATCTTCTCTTGATGAACGAGCTGCACCTGCGCCTGCTGAAGCTCGCGTGTCCGCTCGGCGACGAGAGCCTCGAGCGCCTGTTTCGCGCGACCGAGGCGATAGGTGCGGGCGCGCACGACGCCCGCGACGACGAGGCCGGCGGTGGCGGACCAGAGGGTGAAGGCCCACCAGGTTTTCCACCACGGCGGCGCGATGCCGAACCGTAAGGTGGCGGGCGCGTCGCTCCACACGCCGTCGTCGTTGGTTGCGCGGACGTTGAACGTGTACGTGCCGGGCGGGAGATTCGTGTAGACTGCACGCCGGTCCGGGACGGGGGCATTCATGCGTGTCCAACCGCTGTCGAAGCCGTCTAGCATGTACTCGAACATCATGGCGCGAGGCTGACGGAAGCTCGCCGCGGTGAACTCGAACGTGACGTTGTGGCGGTCGTAGGTGAGCGTCTGCGGGACGGCCGTGGGCGCGATGCGCTCGTCGCCGAGGGTCACGGCTTCGAGGACGACGCGGGGCGCGACCTCGTTGCGAGGAATGCGCGCGGGGTCGATGATCGAGATGCCGTTGGTGCTCGAAAACCAGATGCGGCCGCGGCGGTCCTTGGCGCCGCCGTTGCTCATCCCCTCGTTGCCCGAGAGGCCGTCGTCGGCGCGGTAGACCGCCACGACGCGGGCGCCGTCGAACTTCGCGACGCCGCGATCGGTGCTGAGCCAGAGGGCCCCGGCGTCGTCTTCGATCATTCGGTAAACGTTGTTGTTCGGAAGGCCGTCGTGGGTCGTGAACGCGCGGAAACGGCCCTTGTCGAGCCGTGACAGGCCGCCTTCGCCGGCCGCCCACAGCTGGCCGCGGGCGTCTTCGAGCACGTCGTTCACGTGCCCGCGGGGGAGGCCGTCTTTCTCGGTGTAGTGCGTGAAGACGCCATTTCGGTAGGCGGAAAGGCCGCTCCGTTGCCAGTAGCCAATCCAAATGGCGCCGTCGTGGGCTTCGTAGAGCGCGTAGGTCGCGGCGAAGAGAAGGCCGTCTGCGCCGTCGTGCCCGGCGCGGAGCGTCCGCACGACGCGGTCGTTCGCGAAGGTCGTCACCCCTTCGTCGGTGGCCGCCCAGAGCTGCCCTTTGCCGTCGAACATCATGTCGTAGATCGTCGCGTGACCGAGCCCCTCCGACTCACCGACGCGCGTCCACGCCGCGCCGTCGCGGCACGCGATGCCGGCGCCGTTGGTCCCTACACACAGGCGCGCGGCGGGCGCGGCGCCCTCGGCGAGGCAGTTGATGTCGGAGCTCGGGAGGCCAGTCTCTTTCGTGAAGACGGTCGTGCGGCCGTTCTCGCGGCGGGCGAGGCCCGTCGTCGTACCGATCCACGTGGCGCCGTCGGCGGCGTGAAGAATCGGGAAGACCAGTCCGGACGGGAGCCCGTCGGCGGCAGAGAGCACTTCGAAACGCGAGGGGACGAGACGTTCGAGGTGCGCGAGGGTCGCGGCCCAGACGTTCTGCTCGCGATCGACGAAGGTGCGGCGGACCTCTTCGGCGGGGAGCGTTCTAAAGGTGACGTGATCGCCGACGAGGGCTGCGGCGCCGTCGTCGATGGAGCTTGCCCAGACGGTGTCGCCGAACGCCTCGAGCGCCGTCACGCGCCGCGCCCGGAGGCCGTGGCCGGTGTCGATCGCCTGCGCCTCGCCGGGCTTGCCGGAAGCCACGCGGAAGACGCCGCCGTCGTGGACCGCGACGTACACGTCGCCGTTCGAGGCTTCGGCAACCGCGTCGATGCGTGCGTGGGCAACGGCGGCAACGCCGGGTGCGTCGGCGAACGCGGGCGTCACCGCGCCATCGGGAGCGATGCGGAAAACGCCGTCCCGTGTGCCAACGAGGATGGCGTGGTCGCGCGTGATGGCGAGATCGGTCGCCGATGCGAGCGGCGCGGGCGCGCTGAAAACGCGGAATGCCGCCTCGAGATGGGCCGTCTCGGACGCGCCGCGCGACGCCATGCGACGACGCACTTCGGAGGCGACGCCGTGCACGACGGCGCCGTCGACGATGGCGTAGACGTCGTCGCCGACGATGCGAAGCGCGCTCGTGAGACCGCGCGGCGCGACAGGGACGAACCGCGCGTCGCGACGGACGGCGAGGCCGTTGGTGGTTCCCGCCCAGAGAACGCCCGTGTCGTCGACCGCCAGCGCCTTGACGTGGTTCGAGGGGAGGCCGTCGTCGGTGAAGAAGGGGACGAACTTCACGCCGTCGTAGCGATTGAGGCCGTTCTGCGTGCCGAGCCACAAGTAGCCGTCGTGGTCTTGGGCGATCGATTCGACGGACGACTCGCTGATGCCGTCTTCGACGGACAGCTCGCGGCTCGTGTAGTGAATCTCGTCAGCGCGCGCGGTGCGTGGCGCGAACGTCGTGACGAGGAGAGGCAGCGCGGCGAGCGCGACGGGGAGCGAGGCGACTGCCCGCCGCCGCACGCGAGCGCGGATCACCGCGGGGCGTGGCAACGTCGAAAGGCGGCGGTCGTCCATAATCCCCCAATTGAGCAGGATACCGAAGTTGGCGTCTCGCGCAGTAGGATCGCCGCTGGACCAGGGGGGCCTCGGCGATCCAGCGGAGGATTCGCGTCACTCGCGCAGAGTGCTCGTTTTTCCCACGATTGGCGATGCGGGCGCCCAAGCGCGCCCGTTGGGGGCGGGTACGCACACTGCAATGGTCTGCCTCGAACGGACGCCGAGGGAATCGCCAATGTCGCAACCGCTACGCAATTTGCCAATCACGCAGACCGCGCCAACCGCATTGCTCGAGAAGAAGCTCTCCGCGCCGCGACCGGCGATTCTGCCGCCCGCGACGAAGCGTTCGGTGCCGCCGCCGTTGCCTCCGCAGGCGCGCGTGCCCGTCGTCGTGGAGCTCGAGGCGGCCGATTTGGTCGACGACGAGCCGGCGGTGGCGGAGCCCGTTGCGCGCACGGTGCCGCGCCCGTCGGGAATCCGTTTGCGCGACGAGAGAACGTTTGGCGACAACGATGGCGAGCGGTCGTCGTGGAGCAACAACGTGAGCGCGGCGGTCGGTGCGGCCGGCGGCCTCACGAAGCCGACGGCCGCCTATATGATTGTGAGGAAGCGGTCGGTGCCGCCTCCGTTGCCGCCCGAAGAGATCGCGAAGCAGGCGAGGGTCTTTAACGCAGCCGCCGCGAGCACCGATGAGAGCGAAGGCCCTCAGAGCACACGCGGCAGGAGATTCTAAGAGAAGCTAAAAGACGTCCGTTCGTTGCAATTGCCCGCGTCGCGCCAAACCATGTCGATGTTCTTGCCGCCCCAACCGATGGCTGCCGGATCCGACGCGAGACCGTACGCGACGGGCCACGGGGCGCCCCCGGGTGCAGTGAACGAGCCCCTCCGGAAATCTTCCCGAAGGCCGTGTCGATTTGTTCGAAGCCGCGTGATCGTTGCTGCTCGCGCCCCAACGGCGGTAGACCGTCCGTCGATGAAGAAGCTCGTTACGGTCCTCGTTCTCGCAGGTGCGGAGCTCTCCGCGATGACGCTCGCCGCGTGCGGCGGCCCTCCGGCGCCGCGCGACGCAGAGAGCGCGGGGGCGCCCTCGAGTGAGGTCGCGCCAGCGCCGAGCGCATCGGACGAAGCGCCTTCGGGAGAGCTCGCCTCGATCTTCGCGCCCAAGGTCGAGGACACCGGTCTCGGCATCACGGACCTTCAGCCGGGCGAAGGCGCGTCGGTGCAGTCCGGCGACAAGGTGAAGGTCACCTACGTCGGCAAGCTCGCCGATGGGACGGTGTTCGAGTCGTCCAAGGACGCGCAGCCCGTCGTCGAGATCGTCATCGGCAAGGCCTCCGTGCTCGGCGCCCTTCAGCGCGGCATCGTCGGCATGAAGACCGGCGGCATTCGCCGTATCGCAATCCCTTGGTCCCAAGGGTTCGGCGAAGGCGGGAGGCCGCCGCGCATTCCGGCGAAGGCCGACCTCGTTTACGACGTCGAGCTGCTCGACATTCCGCTACCGCCTGGCCCTACGCCGCCGAAGCCCGGCGACGCACCTAAGAACGGAGGCGGTCGACGCGGGGGCGGCCGCCGAGGGCGTTAGCCAAGAGGCCGTCGGGCGCCACCCGGACGACGAGGGCGAGGGACGCTGAGACGGCGCCGAGCACCATCACGCCGGGCCATCTAAAGCGCGCTGACGCGGCGCCGATCGAGCGTCTCCGCTTCCGTTGCGACACTCGCCGGTCTCGTGGGCTCTCCACGGCATGCGCCCATTTCCGCCGTTGGTCCTCATCGCCGTCGTGCTCGGAGCGGCCTTCGCGGTTCACTGTGGGCGCCACGACGAAGCTCTCCCCGGCGCGCCGTTCCCGTCCTACGACGCAGGCGGCGCGAGCATGGGCGACGGCGGCGGCTCGTCGACTCTCGACGACGGAACCGGCATGCACGACGACTTTCCCGCGATGCCCCACGTGGACCCGTCGCTCCCGGTCGGCACGGGGATCCGCTTCGGGACCGCGGCGGCGACGAGCGATGCGGGTGGCTCGGCGCCCCTCGTCGCGCCATGCGTAACCGAGCCTCAGGACGACGCGATGGTCCCGCGGAACTGGACACCCATCTTCGTCGAATGGTCGTCGCCCGACACGCAGGTCGTCACCGAGATCACGATGGCGGTCGACAACCAGGCCCACGCCTACGTCGCGTACGTTCCGGGTCGTACGTTCACGATGCCGCAGGCAACGTGGTCCGCCCTCGCCGCGCATTCGGCCGGTCACGACGTCACGCTCACGGTGCGAACGGCGGCCATGGCCGCTAACGGTGCGCTCGCACCTGCGTCGCCGGCCGCACGAAGCACGCTTCACATCGCCCCCGTCGACGCTGCGGGGTCGGTCGTCTACTGGAGCGCGAGCCCGCCAACGTCGTTCAAGGGGTTTGCGATTGGCGACGCCGTTTCGAAGACGGTTCTCACCCCCGCATCGGCGGGCGCGTCGGCCGGAGGCGCGACGACGTGCATTGGGTGCCACACGGCATCGGTCGATGGGAAGCTGATTTTCTATACGCGTGATGGAGCAGACACCTCGCGCGCGATCGACGTACGGCAAGTCGCATCGGCAGCGCCCCCTTCGGTCGGCGATGTGTCGCCCGCCGCGATGGCTCTTCTCGCGCGTGACAAGCAGTATGCGCCGCAGGTTTCTGCGGCCCACTACGCGCCGAACGACGCCGTGGCCCTCACAGTTTTTCGTATAGGCACGGTCAACGAGCTCATATGGACCGATCTCCACGCCGCCGACGGAAACGGTTGGGGGCAGCTCGCGCGAACGGGCGATACGCGCAACGTATCGTCGCCGGCGTGGCGCCACGATGGGAGCGCGATTGCCTATACGTCGTCGGCCGGCGGGGGCGAAGGGGTCATCGCCGCCGTCACGCCGACGGATACGACGATGGCGATCTACACGGTCCCCTACAACAGCCGGCAGGGAGGGGCGGCGACGCCGCTGCCGGGGGCGAGTGACGCGGCGTATCGCCAGTTCTATCCAACGTATTCGCCCGGCGACGCGCTCCTCGCGTTCAGCCGAACGGCGAGCGCCGTGAGCTCCTACAATCAGCCCACCGCCGAGATCGCGATCGTTCCCGGAGGCGGCGGCGTAGCCACGCGGCTCCGCGCAAACGACCCCGCGATCTGTGATGGTAAGGTGAGCCCGGGCCTCACGAACTCGTGGCCACGATGGGCGCCGAAAGTTGGCACGTCGGGCGACCTTCGGTACTACTGGCTCGTCTTCTCGTCGACGCGGCGTGGCGCCACGGCGGGCCGGCCGCAGCTCTTCATTTCGTGCATTGTCACGCGGGTGGCGCAGGGGGTCGAATCGCTTTTCGCCGAGCACCCTGCGGTCTACGTCACGTCGCAAGACGCCGCAGCGAACAACCACATCCCCGCGTGGGACGCGTTCGATGTAGCGACGATTCCGAAATAGCCCAGCTGTGCGACTGCGCTTGTCGAACTTCGTGAGGTTCGTATTCTGCGAAGCCGCGGGGGTCGCAAAAACGCATCGGAGGCGTCGTGGGTAAAGTCGTGTATCTCCTGAATCTCTCGCTCGACGGCTTCATCGAGGGGGCCGACGGAACGTTCGGGTGGGGCGCCCCGTCCGAAGAGGTACATCTCTTTCACAACGAGCTTGCGAGCACGATGGGCGCCTTCGTCTACGGCCGTCGCATGTACGAAACGATGGCGGTGTGGCAGACCCTCGACAGCGACCCGTCGACGCCGCCGTTCATGGCCGCCTTCGCACGCACGTGGCGCTCCAAACCGAAGTACGTCTTCTCGAAAACGCTCGCGAGCGTCGGCGAAGGGTGCACCCTCCTTCGCGGCGACGTCGCGGCCGAGATCACACGCTTGAAGGGCGAGATCTCGGGCGACCTCAGCGTCAGCGGCGCCGGGCTCGGCACGTCGCTCGCGCACCTCGATCTCATCGACGAGTACCGCCTCGTGTTGTGCCCCGTGCTCGTGGGGGCTGGGAAATCGTACTTTCCCGCCCTCCCATCGATCGCTCGGCTGCGCCTCCTCGAAACGCGCGCCTTCGGGTCCGGCGCGGTCTACCTGCGCTACGAGCTCGATCGCAGCGGCACGAAGAGCTGACGTTGCTCACCGGAGGGGGCGTCGGCGATCCGCGGCCCCGCGACGACCTGCCGTCGAACGTCGATGAACGGGCTTCGTCCCATGGAGGTAGCGTTTACGACGATGCCTACGAATACGTACCATGGATGGTGCGCGCCTACGTGACACGGCTTCCAACGGAGCGTCGCGTGTTTGCGTAGCGGAGTCTCCGCGAGGGTCCGGTATCGTCGAGACGTGGGGAGATCTTCGGGGAGCGCGTGGAGTCGAACGCATTCGCGCGCTAGGTCGGCTGTGTCGTCTGCGCGCCTTCGGGCCGTGGCGTTGCCAACGTCGAACGTCGCCCTCGACGAGCTGAACGCGCTGTTCAAATACGCCATCGCGGCGCTCGCGCTCTTCGACTGTGATCTACGGTATCGGCGGCTCAACGCTCGCATGGCGAGCCTCGACGGCATTTCGGTCGAAGCGCATCTCGGCAAGCGCGTGTCCGAGCTCGGCGTCGGCGTTCTCCGCGACCTCGAAGGCCACCTGCGGCGCGTCTTAGAGACAGGCAACGCGGCCGTGGGGCTGATGCTCACGGGCGAAGCGGAGACCGATCCGGGCAACGAGCGAACGTGGAGCGCGAGCTGTTTTCCCGTTCGTGACGCGCGCGATGAGGTCGTCGGCGTCGGCTGCGTGCTCGCCGAGATGACGAGGCTCGTGGCAGCAGAGCGTGAGCGGGCCGCGACCGCGTCGCTCTTCGAGGTCGTCCTCGAAAATGCGCCGATGGCCATCTCCGTGCGGTCGGGCGAGGGGCGAATCCTGTTCACGAACCGCACGTACACCACCGAGATGGGGCGGCGGCGTGACGAGGTTCGCGGGCGGCTCATTCAAGAGATTCTTCCCGCGAAAACGGCGGCTCACGTGCTTGCGACGGACGCCCAAGTACGCGCGCGGGGGATTCCCCAAACCGACGAATACCCGGATCTCAAAGACGGTCGTCTTCGGCACTTCAGCACCACCAAGTTCCCCCTCGAGGAGAGCTGCGGCCTTCCCGACGCCATCGCGACGATCAGCGTCGACGTGACCGCAGTCACGCTTGCAACCCGGCGTCTCCATGCGCTCGACGGCGTGAACACGGCGCTCCTCACGGTGCGGCAAGACCTTGAAGGCGCGATCGACCCCGTGACCGTCGTCTTCGACAAGGTCGCAGATCTCTTCGTCCCCCACTTCGCCGATGCGTTCAGCGTCTTCATGGCCGAAGGGTCGCGCTTCTACACGCGTCACACGGACCCGGCGCTGAGCGCGCTCTCCGTGGAGATGCACGCGCGCTATCCGATGGCCTCGGCGGGGACTTACCTGCGCGTCATCGGATCGGGCCAGACGATTCTCATCGACGAGATCACCGACGCGATGATCGCCGCAAGCTCGCGTGACGCCGAGCACGCGGAGGCCGTGAGGCGACTCGGCGTGCTCTCCGCCGTGCTCGTGCCGATTTCGGTTCGCGACAAGGTCGTCGGGGTCTTCAGTTGGGGAACGACGCGGGGGACAGGCCGCCACTTCGGGAGCGACGACGTGCTCTTCGCGAAAGAGGTCGCGCTCCGCTTGGGTCTCACGCTCGAGCGGCACGAGCTGGTGCAAGATCTCAAACGGTCGAATGCGGATCTCGAACGGCGTGTTGAAGAGCGCACCGCCGAGCTTAAACGGCAGAACGAAACGCTCGTTTTCGCGCGGCAGACCGCGCAGCTCGCCAACGAGGCGAAGAGCCGTTTTTTAGCTCAAATGAGCCATGAAATCCGCACGCCGATGAATGGTGTTCTCGGCATGGCCACGCTGCTCCTCGAATCGGACCTCTCGGCCGAGCAGCGCCGCAGCGTCGAGATCATGCGGTCGAGCGGCGATACGCTGCTTTCGGTTCTCAACGAGATTTTGGATCTCTCGAAGATCGAAGCCGGAAAGATGGTGCTCGAAAAGCACGCGTTCAACGTCGTCGCCTGCGCGCGTGACGTCGTCGAGCTGTTCTCGAGCACCGCGCGGCAGAAGGGGCTCGCCTTGGAGCTTCGTATCGACGGAGAAGTCCCCGCGCACGTCGAGGGGGACGCGACGCGCGTGCGCCAAGTGCTCAGCAACCTGGTGGGCAACGCCGTGAAGTTCACGGAGCACGGTGGCGTCACCGTCGTCGTGCAGGCCGCAGGGAGCACGGCAGACCCCCACGCGATCGTCCTCGAGGTTTCCGATACCGGAGTTGGCATTCGCCCCCAGGATCGCAAGCGACTCTTTACGCCCTTCGCCCAAGCCGACGCGTCGACCACGCGCCAATTCGGGGGCACGGGCCTCGGCCTGTCGATCGCGAAGCATCTCGTCGAGCTGATGGGCGGCAGCGTCGGCCTCGTGAGTGATCTCGGTCATGGGTCGACATTTCGCGTGACCCTAAGCCTCCCCGCGACGCGCCTCGCATCGCAGCCGCCCGCCGCGCCGTCCGCGTTCGACGCCGAGCTCGGCATGCGGTCGCCTCTTCGCGTGCTCCTCGTCGACGACAACGCCGTGAATCAAATGGTCGGGCGAATGATGCTCGCCAAGTTCGGATATGCGACCGACGTCGTCGCCGACGGCATTCGGGCCGTCGAAGCCGTCGCCAAGACGCCGTACGACGTCGTGTTCTTGGATCTCGAAATGCCAAAGATGAACGGCTTCGACGCCGCGCGGGCCATTCGCGAACACCCATCGGCGCTGTCGCAGCCGCGTATCGTCGCGATGACGGCGAGTATTTTTCTCGACGTCCGCGAGGCGTGCGCCGCCGCGGGGATGGACGACTTCGTGAGCAAGCCCGTTCGGGTCGATGATTTGGAAGGTGCGCTTCGGCGGGCGATTGCGGCGAGGGGCTGAGCGAGCGACGAGGCGGCGACATCGCTTCCCGCCTCGCGCCGTGAGATGTCGGCCATGCGCGGTTCGGAATTCAGCTCGAGGTTCACTCGCGCCCGTGGCTCAGCACGTTGACGATCTTCCCGTCCGGATCCTCCACGAAGAAACGGCGGACGCCCCACTCTTCATCGCGTATCGGGTAGACGATCCTGAGCTTGTTCTTCAACGCCGTGCGGTATGCAGCGTCGACGTCGTCGACCTCGATCGACATGTCGGGCTGCACCGCGTTCCCGTCGTCACGCTTCTGAATCGTGATTTGCGCCGTGGGGTTGCTCTTCGAGGCGAGGGTCATCACCCACCCCATGTCCATCACCACCTGGAAGCCCAAGAGCCCCACGTAGAAGTCGCGCGTCTTCTCGGGATGGGTCGACGTGTTATCGGGGACGACTCTTCGGATCTTCATCGTCCTTCGAGCCTACAACGCCCGAATGCCAAGTAGCGGACGGCTTATGCCTCGTCCATTTCGAGCGGCGGCGCGAGGGCCGTGCCGAACATCGTTCGGAGGACGATCATCAGCTCACGGGTCATGTCGAGAAGAAGGCGTAGCGTGCGCGCGACCTCGGTTTCGCTCATGAACGCGGTGGGCTCGTCGAAGGAGAGCGTGATGATTTGCCCGTCGAGGGCGAGGCGGCATGCGCCCGTCGTGCGGTCGTTCATCGTGAGCAGAAAGCGGAAGAGCGCCTCGTGCCCCTTCGTGGGGATCTTCGCGACGCGCGCCACGAACGAAACACGTTCGCCCGAGTCGTCGAGCCACACGAAAACGTCGGCCCCTTCGTTCGAGAGGCGCCATAAGCCGCGCCTGACCCAAACGCGATTGGGGATATGGCCCATTCGAACGATGAGGCGCGTGACGGCGCGAAGGGCCTCGGGGTACGTCCCCGCGATCTGGCGCGAGGAGCGCGCGTCGCCGTACGGCACCGGCGCGCCGCAGGTGATGCACCGCTCGTCGTCGATGGAATACGGCGCTTCGCACTCGACGCAGAGGTACTGCGCGGTCCGCCCGCGAACGGCGTCGGCCGCGCCCGCAAAGGCGACGGCGTCCCCCTCAAACAGATGCACGGGGACGGCGAAGCCGAGGTTTTGCCCTGCGCCGTGGATCCACGTGTTGACGCCGAGCACGCGCCCATCGCGGTCGACGAGGGGGCCGCCGCTGTTGCCGGGGTTGAGCGCCGCGTCGGTCTGGAGGTAGGCGACGTCGCGCACGACGCGCTTCGTGGCAGAGAGGACCCCTTGCGTGATCGTCAAGCCGAGGCCGAGCGGATGGCCAAGGGCGATGACGGGCTCGCCGGCGGTGGCGCGCTCGCTGTCGGCGAAGGGGAGGCGCGGAAGGCCCATGGGGGCGTCCGGGATGAGAAACGCGATGTCGAGGCGCGTGTCGACGTGCACGACGCGCGCGGGGACGGGCGCGGTTTTCTCGCCCTTGAGAACGACCGATTCGGAATAGCCGACGACGTGCACGTTGGTGACGACGAGGCCGTTGTCGCAAATGACGAAGCCCGAGCCACGGCTGGAGCCCGCGCGAATGCCGACGACGGCGGCGCGCATGCGCTCGACGTCGAAGCTTGAAAAGGCGATGTCTCTCATGCGATCACCCCGCGCAGCGCGTCTTCGAGAACGTTCACGCCTTGGGGCGTTTCCCCCAAGCCGCGTGCCTTTGCCATGAGGCCGCGAAGGCGCTCGACCATTGCGGGGGGGAGCGGCGCGCGCACCAGCAGCTCGGCGAAAATTCCGAGCAAAACCACGTAGCGATAGGGGACGTCGGGGGGGCTCTTCGCGAGCTCCGCGTTGAGTGCGCGGAGGTGCGCCTTCGCGTCGAGGGCCGTGCGAAGATTTTCGATCGCGACAGGGAGCTCGGTAGCGCCGAGGCGACGCTCGCGGAGCGACGACTCGAAAAGCGTGGCGATGGGCTCGATGGCGGCGGCGAGGCCCGGGCGATCGACCGGCGCCTGCCAGAACGACGGCACGAGGCGGACCGCGTCGCGCAGCAACAGGCTGGTCGCGCCAGGCGCTTCGGAGGTGAGCTCCCCCTGCACGAGGAACACGGCGCTCCGCGCGAGCAGAAGGGCGGGCACGCCACGCTTCGTAAAAATCAGCGTCAGGAGAAGGTCGTGGGCGTGGCGAAGAAGCTCGAAGACATCGACGGGGGCGCCCGGAGGCGGCGGGAGCGACGACGAAACCGCCGCGCGAGGAGGCCAGCTCGCGGCGGGCAACGACGAGGCGACGACGCGCGGCGGCGTGTAGTCGAGAACCGGCGGAGGGGCCGACGACGCGCGAGGCGGCGGATAGCTAATGGCCGGAGGCGCGACCGATGGCGCGATGGGCGGCGCGATGGGCGGCGCGACCGACGGGGCGTGCGGAGGCCAGCTTGCGGCGGGGGGCGGCGACGACTGTGGGCGCGACGGCCGACTCGTGGTGGGCGCTTCGCTTCGCGGTTGGCGCCCGAAGACTTGCAGCGTCCGCGGCGTCCCCAAGAAACTCCACGCCATGTGCTGACGGCGCGCCTCGGGGCCGATGGTTCGTGCCGCGAACGAATCGGCCAACGCCGTATCGAGGCCATCGGCCCGCAGCGCGACGTCGCGAATCGCCGCGACGAGCTTGGGCGGCGAGAGGTTCTCGAGGCGATCGGCGAACCGCAACACCACGATGTCGTCGCGCAGGCAGAGGCGCGCGAGCCCCACGGAGTCGGCGTTCAAGCCGAGGAGCGCGCGCATCATCGGAACGCGCTGGGCGACGACGAGCTTCACGAGCGGCGCCTCGATGGCCATCTCGCCTGTGGTGCGATCGAACGAAATGTAGATGACGGTCGAGTCCTGCACGAACGACCACCCCGGCCCTGCGGCGAGGTTCGTCACCTGCGGCGACTCGACGCCGACCGCGACGAGGCACTGGCCGACCATGCGCGCGTGGTCGTTCTGCCGCCACGCGACGAATGCGCTTTCGAGCCCCGGATAATTCTCCGGCTGCGCGCCGCCGACGAGGTTCGCGCGCGGTACGTCCTCCCCCGGCGCCCCGCTCCCGCGCGCCTCACCGCACGCGTCGCAATGGGGCCCACGAAGGGGGAAACCGCAGATGCCGCACGAAGACGCGTCGAGGCTCACCGGCGCGGAGCTTACCGAAGTTTAGACGGTGCGCTCGAAGGAGACGCGGATTCCTTCGACGACGTGGAAGCCGGGGTGCGTGCGCCTGCCATGAGAGGGGGCCGATCCCACGCGTGGGATTTGGAGTTCCGAGACGTGGGACGGCTCTCGAGCGCCGACCCACCTCACTCCACGCGTGACCGTGACCGTATCCGTCACCGCGTCGTCGGCAGGAGCGCGCGTACTCGGGCGTCGCGGAGGTAAAGCCCGGCCCAAACGAGGCATCCGAAAAGGAACGGGAACACGACGGGGAACGCCGCGTCGCCCGCGCGAACGTGAATGGCGATGGCACCGCCGAGGAAGCCCGTGAGCATCACCGCACCGAGCAGCGCGGTACGCGGAATCACGTAAAGCGCTGTGCACGCGAGGAGCAAAAGGCCAATCCCCGTCGATGTGCTCTCGGGCAGTCCGAGGCGTGCGAACGCTTCGAGAACGGGGGCGGGCTTCAGGAGCTTTGCCACGCCGTCGAAAGCGAGAAAGAGAACTGCGAGGCCGCTGAGAACGCGACCGGTCCAAATACGCGACGGGGCGAAGGTCTTAGTGGCGGAGGACGTCGTCGAGAAGGTCGATTCCATGATGGTCTCCAAGTTTTGCGGGCGTTTCGTGGGGTTCATCAAGACGACGAACGACGAACGCGGGGATCGACACGTGCCGCACCCATTTTAAGAAATGGGCACATCGCTGCGGGCTACGCGAGACGGAACAGCACCCCGATGTGTTCCGGAACGCGGCGCGGGTGTTCCGGCACGCGAGCCGTTCCGATACCCTGCGGCAAGGCCGGAATTCGCGCTTCCTCCGCGCAATTTGCAGGTGAATGCACGGGAGCGCGCGGGCATGTTCCCTGCTCAACGCGGCTCCATGCGAAGATCGCGCGGGCTCACACTCATCTTTTTCATCACCACGGCCGGATGCGCCTTCGACTCCTCCGACGCTGGGTCGACGACGGGCGAAGAGTCTGTCGAGCAGGTCTCCTCCGCCGACCAGACGGAAACGTGGCAGGTCATGAATCCATCGGCGAGCCTCGCCGCGCGATCGATCGCGGCGGGTCCGAACGGCGATGCGTGGATGGTCGGTCGCGCACCCTCGGTGCCCGGACTCCCCGACGCGCCGATCTTCCACGCTCCTGACGGCCTGACCTGGGGCCAAGTGGCAGGTGCTGCGGTCAAGGTCGCGGTCTCCCCCAGCGGCACGCCGTGGGTCCTCAACGCTTCCGGTGCGCTTTACCAGCAGGTGAACGGTGCCTGGACTGTGATGAACGCCGGCCTATGCCTCAGCGACGTCGCCGTGGGCGCAAAGACGTATGCCATTGGCTGTGCGCCGGCGACGGGCGACAAATCGATTTACACGCTCACGCCGACGAACACGTGGGCTTTCGTGGCCAGCGACGCGTTGAAGGCGGTGAAGATTGCCGCTTCGGCGAACGGCGCTGTCTATGCGCTCGACAAGAGCGGCAAGCTGCACCAGCTGGCCGACGGAGACTGGGAAGACGCGGGCGCGGGGCGCTGCCTCGGCGCGATCGCCGCCGGCCCGAACGCTCTCCTCGCGACGGGCTGTGGCGCCGCGACGGCGGACGCGCCGCTCTACTACAAAGTCGGCTCGGGCGTGTGGACGGCGCTCACCGGGGCCGGCGTGAACGTTGCCGTCTCGCCCGACGACACGCCGTGGATCCTCAACGCCGCGGGGCAAGTCTCGAAGGGCATTGTCCCGTGCGGAGGCAGCGAACAGATCGCCTGCGCGCGCGGATGCAGCCCGGGCTTCGATGTCTTCAACGGACGATGTGTCGATATCCCGTTTCCCTTGGTGGCCGGCGCAGCCCCTGAGGGTCCCGTGCTTTCCGGGCTGCCCGCGCACAGCGCGGAGGAAGCGAACGCAGGCTTCGACCGCCGGGCGCGAGACTTTCTCAAGTTCGACGCGTGTACCACCTCCGACCTCCGTCCCGCGCTTTGGAACGGCGTGAAGCCCGAACAGACGGGCGAGCACGCGAGCTTGGCGGCGCTTGCGATGGTCGCGTACGACGGCACCTGCACCATCAAAGGTGCGCCGGAGACGCGGGCTCAGCGCATCGCGCTCGTGAATGACTTTCTCACGAAGTACAATGAGGAAGGGCGCCAGACCGGGACGAGCATCGACAAGCCCGCCGCGGTGGCCCGTAAGGGCGAGCTCGACGCGGCCGTCAAAGACCTCTTTCCGCTTCTCTTTCGCTACCAGCGGCTGCTGAGCCCCGCGGCGCGCGCGAACCTCGAAGGCCTTCTCCAGCGGCAGTTTGCAGGGCGGGCCGATTCCCCGGACCACCCCTGGAACAGTCTCTGGTTCGACTCCCTCGACACGCTCGGATGGGCCGCGCTTCTCGGCCTCTTCGTGCCGAGCCCCGAGGCCGTTCTCACACTCTTGAATGTGAAGGGCGTGGAGATCGAGGAGACCGAGAACCATGAGTATATGGAGAAGAGCGGTCAGTACCTCATAAACCAAATTTTGCACGAACGTGATTCGGATCCGAACCACGACAATGCGAAGAATGGGATGCGCGACGCGTGGCTGAAAGATCTCCACGACATCCTGAAGAATGATTTTCAGGAGTTCAATTCCCACCCCTATGCGCGCTACTCCCTTGGTGCGATCGAGAATTTGGCCGAGTTCGCGTCGGACCCGGACGTGGCGACCGCTGCCCGTGCCGTCCTCGACTACTCCGCCGCGAAGTTCGCCGCGTCGTCGTCCCTCGGTCGACGGAGCGCGCCGTTTCGGCGGAGGCGTTCGGAGAAGCACCCCGAGTTCTTCGGAAAGGGGATGGATGAAGAGGAGTGCCGCTTCATGCTCTATGCAGGGCCGACGGAGCTCGCCCACGCTGGGCTGCCTTCGACGGGCGATCCACTTCACACGGCCGCGCCGTTCTCCTGCCACACCGTCGCGCGCCAGGCGGCTGGCTCCTATCGCGTCCCGAACATCGTTCTCACGACGTTCTTCAACAGGGCGAACGCAACCTCGTTCCAAACCTTCGCGGGCGGCGTGAAAGAGAGCTTTCACTACATCCCAGGCGGCGTAGAGATCTACGCAAACGACGGCCCCTTCACCATCGCCGCGGGCGGAATCCCGGTCGCGAGCGGATTGAAGGCGATCGTCCATCTCCGCGTCGGCTCCAACATGGATATCTACGGCACCACGGACGATGACAAGGGCGTCGTGGTGGACACGGTGCTCATGCCGAACGTGTTCTACCCGGACATTCCCCAATCGAATGGGACGTTCATCCGCGACCCGCGTAACGGGATGAGCCGCGACGACCTCGTTCGCATCGTGGGTCGTGGAGACGACTCTGCGAACACGTGCGTCGCCCCAGGCTTCGCGTGCGGCGTGAACCTCGTCGTCCCTCCGGCTATTTGTACACAGTCGGCGGCCGCGATGTACCGGAGCGATGCGAGCTTCCACAGAGCCGATGGCGACACGACCAACTGTTGGGAGGGGCACTGGGCCTTCCTCGATTTTGGGAAGTTCTACGTCGCCGCCTGGCGCGAGAGCGCGACGACCAACACGCCGATGCGCGGCGGCTTCTTCGAAGCAGTCCTCGCGTCACGGTTTCCGTCCTTCGGCGACTTCCGCTCGAAGGTGCTCGCGCTCAACGGCGGCGTCGGCGGCGGCGCCGCGGCCGCTCACACGGTCGACGCGAAGGACGGCGACAAGGGTGTGAGGATTTCCACGCTCGACGTGAGCTACAACAGCATTCGCGGCAAGATTGCCGCCCACGTCGACTACTCGAAGCCGCGTGACTACCCGATCACCCAACTCGGTAACGCAACCCTGCCCGCCGCGAATACCGATCTATGGCCCCTCGCGACGCGAGTTTCGGGGACGAACGGCGTTACGTCCGGCGACTACTACTCGACTCCTACGTCCAACGGACACGACGGTCTCGTCACCGTCTTCGACGCTGCAACGGATTCGGCGTGCATTTTGAATCTCGTCGACATCCAACACCCGTACCGTCAGCAGTGCACGTCCGGCCCGGTTCGAGAGACTCCCCCGGCGTTCACGAAGGACTTCAACGGCGACGGCAGTGACGATCTCCTCTGGTACGAGCGCACCACGGGCGTGCTCGGGACGTGGATTCTAGACGGCACTACAAACGTCGTGAAGCGCATGGACTTGGCGCGCACGATCCCCCATATCCTAGGTCGGCTCGGCGAGCCTATCGGTCCGCAAGTGATGGGAACCGGCGACTTCAACGGCGACGGGCGCAGCGACGTTCTGCTCTACGATCAGGGGACCGGCGTCGTCAGCTACTGGATCATGGATAGCTTCGGCAACGTCGTCGGTACCCAAGAGCTCAGTCAAAAGCGCCTCGGCACCCTTGGCTTCACCATCAAGGGTACGGGCGACTTCAACAACGACGGGTACCTCGACGTCCTCTGGTACAACGCGACCACCGGCAACGTGGCGGCCTGGCTCCTCGATGGCGCGGGTACGGTCATCAGTGGGCTCGAGACTCTCCAGACCGCGCCTGCGAGCTCGGGCTGGGCGCTCGTCGGCACGGGCGACTTCAATGGCGACCACAACGTCGACCTGTTGTGGGCGAACTGGGGGACTGGCGTCGTCGGTGCGTGGCTGCTGAACGGCCTCAACATGACGGTGATGGGCTATCCCAACATCGGCCCGACGTTCCCGGTGAACCAAGGCTGGGGCCTCGAGGGGACGGGCGACTACAACCACGACGGGCAGACCGATCTGCTCTGGTACAACTCGCGGACAGGCGTCGTCGGAACCTGGTACCTGAATGGGACGGCGCTCGGGAGCCCCGCGAACTTCAGCTGGAACGTGCCCAATTCACCCTGGCAGCTCGTGTCCCGTTGACGCTCCGCGCGAGGCGCCGCCGTGTGTCGCCGAAGGCGATCGTCACGGCTGCGCCCCCCGCTTGCGAATGAGCCCCTCTTGCGCGGTCGACGCGACGAGCTTCCCGCTCTCTGTAAACACGCGCCCACGCACCAACCCTCGAGCGCCGTGGGCGACGGGGCTATCGATCACGTAAAGGAGCCACTCGTCGACGCGGAACGGCTCGTGAAACCACATCACGTGGTCCAAGCTCGCCACCTGTACACCCGGCGTCAGCCAGGTAATGCCGTGAGGTAAGAGCGCGGTCGTGATGAACGAGTGGTCCGACGCGTACGCGAGCAAATACCGATGAAGCGCCGGGTCATCGGAGAGGCGCGCGGCCGTGCGGAGCCAAACCATCCGCTCCGCCGGGCGCGCCGCGGGGCTCGCGGCGTCGGCGTCTTCGACCGCGCCGGTGCGCCGCATCTCGAACGGGTGGGCCGGGTTCCATCGCGTTCGCTGCTCGGGGGTGAGCTTCGCCATCCACGCGTCGGCGCGCTGCGTCTCGGTGGGCAGCGCCTCGGGAGCGGGCGCCGGCGGCA
>JANXMC010000782.1 GCA_025354825.1 Myxococcales bacterium | reverse complement strand
GCGCGTGCGATTGCGCCTTCGACGTGGACGGTGAGCCGCTTGGGCGGCGTTCGTCATGGCCGCGACAGCAGGGGTGCCACGGATGGATTCAGCCCCGCGCGACAGCGCCCCGACGAACCCACCGCGCGAAGCCCGCCCGCGAACGCGCGAGCTTACGCACGGGGCGAAGACCGCTCACTTGCTCGCGGACTTTTCCTTCTTGATCTTCTGCTTTTCCTTCGTGGAGAGCTTCGGCTTGTTGTTCTTGCCCGGCTTCTCTTGACCCTTGGCCATCGTAACCTCCGCGAGATCGTGGGTAATGGCGGGCGCGCCCGCGTCTCCGTAGAGCCTATTCGACCGACGCACGTGGGACCAAGAGAGTTCCAACGGTGCGACTGCCAAACGCCTGTCCTTTTGGAGTATGACGAAGGCCATGCCCGAGTTCATTTTCACGATGCAGGACGTCACGAAGGTTCACCCTCCGGACAAGAAGGTCCTCTCGAACATCTATTTGTCGTTCTATCCGGGGGCGAAGATCGGCGTCATCGGCGCCAACGGCTCTGGAAAAAGCTCGCTCCTTCGCATCATGGCGGGCGTCGACAAGACGTTCATCGGCGAAGCGAAGCCGCACCCGGGCACGAAGATTGGCTACTTCGCCCAAGAGCCCGAGCTCGGCTCGGCGAAGACCGTGCGCGAGTCGGTCGAAGAGGCCGTCGCCGAGACGCGCGGCATGCTGACGAAGTTCGAAGAGCTTTCGATGAAGCTCGGTGAGCCGATGGACGACGACGCGATGACCCGCCTCTTGGACGAGCAGGGGAAGCTTCAAGACGCCATCGACTCCGCCGACGCGTGGAACCTCGATCGCCACGTCGACCTCGCGATGGACGCGCTGCGCCTTCCGCCGGCCGACGCCGAGATGTCGAAGCTCTCCGGCGGTGAGCGCCGCCGCGTCGCCCTCTGCCGCATTCTGCTGTCGCGCCCCGACATGCTGCTCTTGGACGAGCCCACCAACCACCTCGACGCCGAGTCGGTCGCGTGGCTCGAACGGTTCCTCCACGACTACCCGGGCACGGTCGTCGCGGTGACCCACGACCGGTACTTCCTCGACAACGTCGCGCAGTGGATTCTCGAGCTCGATCGCGGCGCCAGCATTCCCTTCAAGGGGAACTACACGGGCTGGCTCGAACAGAAGACCGCGCGCATGGCGACGGAGGAGAAACAAGAGTCGGCACGCCGCCGCAAGCTCACCCAGGAGCTCGAGTGGGTTCGCGCGGCGCCGCGCGCGCGCCAGGCGAAAAGCAAAGCGCGCCTCTCGGCCTACGAAGATCTCATGGCGAACGCGGCCAAGGGTCCGGCCGATCCGACGGAGATTTCGATCCCGCCGGGGCCGCGCCTGGGCGATCTCGTCATCGAGTCGAAGGGGCTCAAAAAAGCCTACGGCGACCGCCTTCTCATCGACGGCCTCGACTTTCTGCTCCCCCGCAGCGGCATCGTCGGAATCATCGGCCCGAACGGCGCTGGCAAGACGACGCTCTTCAAAATGTTGGTCGAGCAAGAGAAGCCCGATGCCGGCGAGCTCAAGGTCGGCGAGACGGTGAAGATAGCCTACGTCGATCAGAGCCGCGACGCCCTCGACGGTGACAAGACCGTCTTCCAGCTGATCTCCGGCGGCGCCGAGACGCTGACCCTGGGCAAGCGCGAGATCTCCGCGCGCGCCTACTGCTCATGGTTCAACTTCCGCGGCAGCGATCAGCAGAAGCGCGTGAAGGATCTCTCGGGCGGTGAGCGCAACCGCGTGCACCTTGCGAAGCTCTTGAAGGAAGGCGGCAACCTGCTGCTCCTCGACGAGCCGACGAACGACCTCGACGTCGAAACGCTCCGCGCCCTCAAAGACGCGCTCCTCGCCTTCCCCGGCTGCGCGGTGGTGATTAGCCACGATCGCTGGTTCCTCGATCGGATTGCCACGCACATTCTCGCCTTCGAGGGCGACAGCAAAGTCGTCTGGTTCACGGGAAATTACCAGGACTACGAGGCCGATCGCCACAAGCGCCTCGGCTCCGACGCCGACCGCCCGAAGCGCATCAAATACCGGCCGGTGACGATCTGACGTGACGTCGAAATCCGCGCGCCGCCGGGAAGCCGGAGCGCGCGACGCGCGTAGGGGGTTGGGCTAAGAGGTCTGTGCCCCCATGCGTCTCTCTTCGTATTCCACAATCTCCGTTCTCGCGGCCCTCGCGGTCGTCTCCGTCTCGGCGTGCTCGCGCTTCGGCGCGGTCTATCCGCCGAGGCCGCCCACCACGGCGGGCGCGCCCGTCGCCGACCCGACGCCGTCGCGCATCGTGGCCCACGTCGCCGTGACGTCCGGCGCCCTCTCGAGCGCCCTCGAAGAGGCCGTGCCCAAGTCGGCCGACGGGACGTTCGCGCTCCTCGGCACGCAGCGCCGCTACAAGTGGGATCGCCAGCCGTTCGCGGTGAGCTTCTCCCACGGGACGATCGTGCTCGACGCGCACATCATGGCCAACGTGCAGATGCCCGTGGGGAGCTTGGACTTCCCGCTCGATCTCCACGTGCAGACCGAGCCGGTCGTGAACACGCAGTACACCGTGCGGATGCAGTCGATCGAAGTGAAGGTTACTTCGCCCGATCGACGGCTGCGCGTGGCCGATCAGTTCGGCGGCGTGTTCGACATCATCGGCACGCAGGTCACGCAGAAGCTCAAAGACTTCGGCTACGACCTCAAGCCCCTCATTGGCGAGGCCTACGCGCGCACCTCGAAGCCGATCGACCTTCCCCTCGGCGACGCGAAGGGGTGCGCCCATCTCAAGGTGCTCGCCGTCGAGGCCGGCCCGACGATCATCGCCGACGGCATCGAGAAGGACATCGCGCTGGTCGTCGCGCCGTCGGTAACGATGCCGTGCGCTGCGCCCGAGACGCCGCCGCCGTTGCCGCCGCTGTCGAACGTGGCGACCCTCGTGCCGGGGCCGTTCACGGTGACCGTGCCGATCGCCGCGCGCTACGACGAGCTGACGCGCGCGATGGCCCTCGCCTTCACCGACGGGAAGCTCTTCTTCTCGCCCGAGTACCCGAAGCTGTATCTCGAGAAGCCCGAAGTGTACGAATCGCAAGGGCAGATCGTGTTGAAGCTACACCTCATCGGTCCGGTGCATAAATTCGGCATCGACGCCGATCTCGACGGCGAGATTTTCCTCTCGGGCCACCCCACGGTCGTCGACAACGAGATTCAGATTCCCGATCTCGAGCAGACGATCGAAACGTCGAACTTCTTCCTGTCGCTCAAGGCGATGGCCGATGGGCAGCGCATTCGCGACCAAGCGCGGGCGGCGCTGCGGCTCGATCTCGGCGAGCGCTTGAAATCGGTGCGCGAGAAGCTCTCGACAGACCTCACGTTCGGCTCCCAGCAGGCCTGCTTCAAAGGCGACGTCGACAAGATCGAAGTCACGGGCGTGCACGCCCACGCGTCGTACCTGCGCGTTTACGTCGGCGTCACGGGCCGGGCGAACGCGTCGATGCCGTGCCCGCCCGGCGCCCTTCCGCCGGCGACGCCGTTCGTGGGGCCGACGCAAGAGTAGCCGTGGCGGCGTCGAGGTCGCGCGCGAGGGCCTGCGCGTCGCCTTCGCCGCCGTACCGAAGCGCCGCGTACCGCGCGACCACGACGCCGCAGGTGGGGTGGCTCTCGCCGACGCGTGCGGCGAAGCGCTCGACGCTCTCGTCGTCGCCGCGCGTGAGACCGTGGCGCTCCAGGGCGCGCAGAAGCGCGATGACCATCGGCAAGGGGGGCGCGAAAGGCGCCTCGGTATCCGGCAGCGTGACGTGGACGGACGACGCGCCGCGCCCTCGGATCCCCTGCACGACGAGAAGCAGCAGCGTCGCCACGAGCGCGCCCGTCCAGAGCTCCCGTGCGCTCCTCGCGACGAGCCACGCCTTGGCGTCGCCCCACGACGCGGAGAGGGCATCGGCAAGGGCGCTGAGCATCGACGCATCGCGGTCGCCGTTCTGCGGCTGCGCCGATGCCGGTGTCGCATCGACGGTCGTCCAGCCGTGGTCGGGGAGCCACGCCTCGACCCACGCGTGGGCGTTGTTCTCGCGCACGACGTGGTAGTCGCCGAGACGATTGTGCTCGACGACGCGGTAGCCCGCGACGACGCGGGCCGGGACGCCCTGGGTGCGCGCCAGAAGAGCGAGCGCGGACGCGAAGTACTCGCAGTGCCCCTCGCGGTGCGTGAAGAGAAAATCGAGGAGCGCATCCTCGTCGTCCGGGTTCGCCCGCGTGAACGAGAGCGAATATCGGTAGGACGCCTCGAGTGCCTTGGCAATGCGCGCGAGCTTGGTGGACGGATCAATCGCGTTGCCGGTCCATGACGCGGCGAGGGCTGCAAGACGCGGCTCGAGCTCGGGAGGCACGGCCAGGTCGTCTGCGCGAGGGAGTGCGATCGACCCTGGCTCGGCTGCCCGCGCACGAGGGCCGAGCGCGATGAAGGTCGACCGCCCGGCGTCGTTCGCGGCGCGGAATGCGATGCCCATCGTGTCGTAGCGGACCGTGCTGCTCGCGGTGGCGATCGCACGCGTCTCGAGGGGCAGAAAGAGCCTGTCGGGCGAGCCTGCAACGCGGCGGGCCTCGACGACGCCCAGCGCACCGTTGCGAATGAGATCGCGCGGCGCCCATGCCGCCGACTCGGACGCCGGCGACCTGTCGCCGAACGTCCAACGACCGTGGTCGTAACGGTTGTACACGACGCCCCGCAGGTAGTCGGCGCGTGGTCCGTAGAGGCGCAGGACGACCTCGTCGGACGTGAGCATGCCCGCCATCGATCCGAGGCGCAGGCGATCGCTGAAGCCGACGCGGACCCGCTGATTGAAATAGGCGTCCTCGAACTTCCCCTGCAGCCACTGCTGAAGCGGCGGGAGGGGCGCGCTCGCCGCCCAGGCCACGAGCCCCGCTCCGAGCGGCAACGCGATGCTGAGGGCGCGGCTGCGGCGCGAGAGCGCCGTCCACGCGGGGCGCTCGTCGTCGAGGGCGCGGAGGGCCCACGCCGTGGTCAAAAGGTACGCGAAGACGGCAACGGCGTACACGAGACCCGAGCGCGTCTCGCCGCAGGCGAGGAGGGCGACGAGGCCGAGGGCGTAGGTGATCTTCGGCCCGCCGTGGGCATCCTCGAGGGCGAGCCGCAACGACGCCTGCAGGATGGCGGCGAGGGCGATCCCCGACCACACCGCACCGAGACCGACGAGCCTCTCGTCGTCGCTCACGACCGCATTGCCGACGGCGAAAACTGCGACGGTGAGGATGACGGCGGCGAGCCACTGCCCGCTTGGCGTGGCGCGCACCCGCGGCCCCACGACGACGGCCACCATCACGGCGAGGGTTGCGAGTGCGGCCGAGATCCAGGCGCCCGAAACGACGGCATAAAGCGCGACGGCGTTCAGCAGCGGCGTCGCCACGAGGAAGCGGCGGCTCGCGGTGGGGACGACGCCGGCGTCTCGAGTGCTCATAGGAAGAGCGCATCGCCGCGGGCGATTGCGGAGCGGCTCACGACGGTCGCCTCGCGCTTCGCGTCGCCTTTGCCGTTGCCGTCGACGACGTACGCAGTGGTCGCGACGCCCGCAGCGCGGATGCGTGCGACGGCTTCGGTCCGCGCGTCGTCCCAGCCAAGTGCGACGACGACGACCGCGCCCAGGCGCGGGAGATGCGGGGAAAGTGCATGGACCAGAACATCGCTGCGGAACGGCGCGCCGGGCTCGACGCAGGCGAGGAGATCGAGCGCGTGCTCGAAGGCGCCGTGCCCACCGCCTGCGACGAAGGCTCCGCGCGCGGCGAGCGGGTGGACGGCTTCGCCGACCACGAGAAGCTCGACCAACGTGTCGCCACGGCTCGCGAACGCGATGATTCCGGCGGCCAAGGAGAGCGCCGCTTCGAAGGCGTCTTCGGCGACGACGCGGCCGCCGATCGCGCGCGCGCAGTCGACGACGACGGCGATGCGGCGCACGTGCTCTTGCTGAAACTCGCGAACGACGGGCACGCCGAGGCGCGCAGAGCTTCGCGCGTGGAGATCGCGCATGGCGTCGCCCGGGCGGTACGGACGCACGCCCAAGAGATCCATCGATGCGCCGGCGACGGCGGCGACGGGGAGGCCGCCGAGAAGGTGCCGATGGGCGACGGGCATCGTGAGGCGCGCAACGCGCGCGACCTTCGGGACGACGAGGAACCAGCAGCCGTTCGATGCGACCGACTTGCCCACCGCAAGGCCGAGGGGGACGAGGGCGGCGACGCGAAACGGATCGAGATGGTGCTCGCCGCGGGAACGAAAGGTCGCGTGCATCGTGGCATAGCCCGTCTGCTGGCGGCCAAGGGACCGA
>JANXMC010000120.1 GCA_025354825.1 Myxococcales bacterium | reverse complement strand
GGCGGCTCCCTCATCACAGGCGACATTTATGTCGTTCAGAAGCAGAAGTCCGTCTACAGCGGCGAGCTCTCTGCGGCGGGCGTTTTCTCGGGCCTCGTGCGCGATGCCTCGAGCCAAGCGACCATCGGCGCGTCGACCGATGCGCTCAAGCAGAACGTGCCGACGACGCCCGACCCCGACGCGTCGAAGAGCAAGGTTCGCTTCACGAAGCTCGCGGCGACCTACGACTGCGCGCGCCTCCTGGCCGAGGCCGCGACCCTCTTTCCCTGATCTCCTAAAAAGGTGAATGCCATGTACGCTCGTCTACTCGCGTCCCGGTCCGCGTTCGCTTCGCTCGCGCTGGTACTCGCCAGTCTTGCGACCGCTTCCTGCAGCAGCTCGAGCTCGCCCGACACGCCTTCGGGCGAGACGACGAACGGCTATTCGCTCAGCCTCAATGCGGTCATCAAGCCCGACGGCGCGCAGGCGTCGTTCATGACACCGGCGGCGTCCGTCGTCAGCGTTCCGGTCTCGACGCTCGTTGGAAAGCCCTACCTCGTGATTACCTTCCCCGCAGGCTTCTCGCCAGGTAACGACCCGCCCCTGCATCAGCAGTGGGGCGTGATGCCCGAAAACTTGTCGGTCTCATACACAACGCCCGCGACGTACAAAGACGGCGCGTACGATCTCGTGTTTGTCGTCTACGTGAACACGCCAATCAGCGACGCACAGAGGTCCGCGTCGGCGCAGGCCGCGCCGGCCGCCGTGAAGGGCGATCTCGCGTCGTTCACGAACGATCCGGCGAGCATCAAGGCGGGCGACCCGCCCGTGGCTCTCGGGGGGGTGCGGCTCAACGTAGACCACAAGAACGCTTCGGTCTCGATCGAGAACCGCACACCTAAGGATCCGAACGACCAGGCGCAGCTCGGTGCCTCGTTCTCCAACACGGTGATGGCCCTTCCGTGAGAGCGCTCTCTTCCGCGCTCTTGGGCGCCGTCGCAGCGAGCCTGGCGTTCGCGGTCGCGTGCTCGAGCACGTCCGAGACGGAGCCCGGCGCCGCCGATCCGTTCCCCCTCGACTCGGCGTCGGGCCTGCGCATCAAAGAGCTCGGTCCCGTCCCTCCGCTCGCCGACTGGGCCGACAACCCAAGCTCGAACGCGAAGAAAGAGCTCGGGCGCCTCCTCTTCAACGACGCGCGTCTCTCGGGGAGCGGCCGCCAAGCGTGCCAAGGTTGCCACGTCAGCACGAACGACTTTCAGTCGTCGCTTCCGCTCGATCTCCCCGACCGATCGTATCCAAATTTGTCGCCGACGCTCCCGCGGCACACGCCGTCGCTGCTCAACCTCGTTTACGCGCCGATCATGCGGTGGGATGGCTCGCACTTCACCGATCTGTACGACATGGGCGTCTTCCCGTTCGCCGAGGCGAACATGAACGTTGCCCACGAGCTCCCGGCCGAGAAGGTCGACGAGGTCGACCTCCCCGAGGCAAGGGTTGCCCTCAAGAAAAAATTCACCCAGGAGCTGCCGGGCTACGTCGCAGTGTTCCGCGACGCCTTCGGGGAGGACATCACCGAGAAGACGCCGGAAGAAGTCTGGCGTCTCGCCGGTAAAGCGATGGCGGTCTACCTGCGTGTCGCCGTCTCCCGCGATTCGGCGTTCGACCGATGGAACGCGGGCGATGCCGCGGCGATAGGCGCGGACGCGAAGCGCGGAGTTGCGCTCTTCGTCGGCAAAGCGAAATGCTCTATTTGCCATTCGGGCCCGCTCTTCAGCGACTTCGACTTTCACAATGTATCCACGTCACTCCCGGGCGCTGACGGCACGCGACCGGACGAAGGACGCTTCCGCGTCACCGGTCGTGAGGCCGACCGCGGCGCCTTCTTGACCCCGACGCTGCGCTCGTCGGCGCTCACAGGACCGTATCGACACGACGGATCCGGCGCGTCGGTCGCGGCGGTCATTCGTGGCAAGATCGGCAGGACTGCGGCGCGTGACCCGAACCGCGAAGCGCTCCTCGATTCGATTCCCGACTTGAGCGACGCGGAGATTGCGGACCTCGTGGCGTTCGTGAAGACGCTCAGCGGCAAGCCCCTGGCCTTGGAGGATGTGGCGCCCCCCGCGACGCTGCCCTGACCGCGAGCCCCTCGCTAGGCCGAGAAGCCCGGCGCGAGCATTCGCGTCATCTTCTCGGCGTCGTGAACGCCCGCGCTCTCGAGCGTCTGGCGCGCCTTCGCGATGAGCGCGCGCCCTTCGTCGCCGCCTAGGATGCCTCCTTTGCGATGGGTCGCAGCGGCTTCCTGAAGCGGCATGTCGGCTCCCGCGAAACCCGCGATCGCAAGGTCGATGGCCGAGTGAGCCTGCGCGTCGTCGCGCTTCTGGTGGGCGACCGCGGCGAGCACGAGATGGCCGAAGGGGATGGCCCACCGCGCCCGTGCGTTCATCAGCGTGATGCCGTCGCGGTGGCTCCGTGCGAGGAGCGGCGCGTCCTCGGCGCGACCGGTTCGCGTGCAGGCGAGGGCCGCCCGCGCGCGGAGGTGAATCGCGCGAAGGTCGAAATACTGAATACGAAGAAGCAGCGACCGCTTGAGCGGCTCCCACGCCTCGTCGATACGCGCGAGCGTCTCGGGCCCCGTCCCGCGGTACAATTCGAGCTGCGAGGTCGCGAGGAGCGCGAGCCAGTGTTGGCGTAGAAAGACCGTTCGCGGCCAGCGTTCCATCGCCTGCGTGACGAGAGCTTCGACGCGGGCGGGCTCGTCCTGCGCGAGCCAGTAGAAGTTCGATTCACCCACGCGGAAGTTGGTGATCGCCGAGAGGTCGCCGCGATCTTCCGCGTCGCGCGCGAAGGCCGCGAGCCTATGCCCAAGCTCGCCGACGCGACCGAGGTGCATGAGCGCGACCAGCGTGAAGTACCGGAACGTGGACATCTCCCAGCGGGCGCTGAAGTTGTATCCGGTCATCGTGCGCGCGCCGGCCATGGGCTGAATGAAGTCTTCGTAGGCCGCGAGGCCTTGCGAGAGGCGCTCGTGGGCCTTCTTCCACTCGCCTCGGAAGTAGTGGGCGACCCCTTCGGTCGCCGTCACGAGCGCGTCGGTGTCGGCTCGGCTAACGATGCGTGCGACGTCTCGCGCCTTGGCGAGGTACTTCGTCACGCGCGGCTCGGCGGGCGCGCCGGCCGTGCAGAGAAAGCAGGTTTCGACGACGAGCGCCCGGCAGATGCGCCACGGCTCGCCCACGCGAAGGGCCGCGACCACGTTCCCCGTGGCGAACGGCGCGCCGATGATCGTGTCGATCATGACGAGGCACGTCGCCGCCGACACCAGTAGATCGAGGCGCATCAAATCGTTCGGTGCGGTCTGCGAAGGGTCTCGCGGCGTATAGGACAGACCTCGAATCGTGAGCCAAATGCGCAGCGCGAGGATCCGCACGATCGCCTGCCAGCGAGCTCGCGCGAAGTGCATTCCGTGGAGGCTCAGGACGTAGGCGAGGGTCGCTTTGCCGCGCTCGACGAGGCCGCTGTAAAGGAGCTCTTCGGCGGCGCGCCGCTCGAGCCAAATGGCCTCGGCTTGAAGTGTCGTCGAGGCGCTCGCGGCAAAGTACGCCTCGGCGGCTTCGGCCCCACGCCCGGCGTTCGTCAACGCGTCGGCGAGCTCGATTTGCAAGCCGTGAACACGCTCGTCCTCGGCCGGCAAGAGCTCGAGGGCCGTTCGAAAGAGCTGCGACGCGCGGTCGAAGGCGAGGGCCTGGGCGGTCCTTCGCGCCGCGGTCACGGCGAGCTCGGCGGCGTGGGCGCGGTTGCCCGATCCGAGGAAGTGCACGAGCAAAACTTCTGGATCGACGAAGCCTGCTTCGGTCAAGGTGCGCGCGAGGCGGCCGTGCTCGTCGGCGAGCTCGCGGGGCGACATCGCCGCGCAGGCCGTCGCGCGGATGCGGTCGTGGAACGACTCGAGATCGTCGCCCGTGGCCGACGGGCGCGTGCGAAGGAGTGACGAGGTTTGCAAGTGCGACAGCGCATCGAGCGCTGCGGCGCCACGGAGCTCGGCGGCGCGGAGTGCGACGCTCCGCTCGATGGGTCGACCTGCCACGGCGACGACGCGGAGAAGCCTGCGCGCGTCTTCGGGGAGCGACGCGATGCGCTCGCGCACGACCGTCTCGATGCGGACATCGCGAACCTCTCCGCGCGACGCGACGAGCAGACGAACGAGCTCGCCTACGAAGAACGGGTTGCCACCCGATTCGAGGGCGACCGTCTCGGCGAGCCCCGCGACATTGGCCTCCAAAAGGCCTCCGCGTGCGAGGCCGTCTTCGGCAAGATCGCGCGCTTCGTCGGGCGTGAGGCGCTCGAGGGGAATGCGAACTGCGATTTTGCCAATCCCCGTGATGGCGTCGAGGAGCGCCTTGAGCGGCGCGGCGGCGTCGAGATCCTCGGAGCGAAACGCGAGGACGAAGAGGACGGGAGGCGCCGACGGGGGCGCTGCAATCTCGCGTAGGAGCGCGATGCCGTCGGCGTCGCTCCACTGCACGTCGTCGACGAAGACGACGACGGGGCCGCGCGCGCAGAGCATCGCGAACGTGTCGCGCAGCGCGGCGAAGGCGCGGCGTCGAAGCTGCTGGCCGTCGAACCCCTCGCCCGCGCGTCGTGGTGCATCGGCGATGGCGGGAACGCGTGCGAGCACCGGAAAGAGCCGCGCGAGCGCCGCCGCGTCGCGCCGGACGACGAGCGCCTGCTCTTCGGGAGCAAGCTCGATGAGATGACGGCTCAGCGCGTCGATGACCTCGTCGAACGTTTTGTAGGGGACCGATTCGCGCTCGAAGCAGCGCCCTTCGAGAATGAGCGTGCCGCGCCCCTCGAGCGTCGCGAGGAACTGTTTGACGAAGGCCGTCTTCCCCATCCCCGAAGACCCTTCGACGAGCACGACCGACGCCGTGCCGAGCTTCGCCCGATCGAAGGCGCGCGCGAGCTCGACGGCCATGGCTGCCCGACCGACGAGAGGCGTCTGGAGCATGCCGACGGGCAACGACGAGTGGATCGTCCCCGAGAGGCGGTGGCGAATGGCGCTTCCGTTGGGGCGCGACGCCGGATCGATCCGAAGGAGCTCTTGGCAGAGCGCATCGAGATCGGCCGGAATGCCCGGCACGATCGCGCTCGGCGGGCGGGGCGCGCGGATCTGTTTCTCGGTCATCACATCGATGGCATTCCCGCGAAACGGCAGCTCGCCCGTGAGCGCTTCGTAGAGCATCACGCCCATCGCGTACCAGTCGGCGGAGGGGCCGAGGGCCTCCATCATCGCCTGCTCGGGCGCCATGTACGTCGCCGTTCCGAGGATCGCATCCCCCTCGGAATCGCCGCGGTCCTTGAGGTCGGCGAGGATGCCGAAGTCCAGAAGAACCACGCGCCCATCGGGCGTGACGAGCACGTTCGACGGCTTCACGTCGCGGTGGATTTTCTCGCGGTCGTGAAGGTGCGCGAGAACGCTTGCGAGCTTCGCGAACGTGCGGCGAACGATGGCGTAGGAGTCGGGGTCGCTGCGGCTGCGCGGCGCGCTTAGGTAGGTGACGAGGTCGACGCCGTCGATGAGCTCCATCGTGAAGAGGCACACGTCGCCTTCGACGATGAGCTCGTAGAGACGAACAAGGTTTGGGTGCGTCACGTCGGCGAGCGCGCGGAACTCGCGCTTCATCGCGTAGACGGCGTTCGCGTCGACGTGGGTGAGCGTCTTCAGCGCGATGCGCGCGCCGCTCTCGCGATCGAGCGCTTCGTAGACGACGCCCGACGACCCTTCGCCGAGGCGTCGTCGCACCTCGAAGCGCGCCGACGAGGCGAGCTCCGGGTGTTCCGACTCTCCCACGACTCTCGAGATCGCCATGACCGATAGTGAGCGTACGCTCTTACGGGCTGGGATCGACGCATGCGTGGGGCACGCCATCGCTTCCGAGACTCGTATCGGTAGATGCGAGCGAGGCACACATCGTCGGATCTTTCGCCGGCACGATCTCGACGACGGCCCGCGTCCCTTGCGACCGGAGCACCGGACGGCTCCTTCCGAGGCAGGCGCCCGGGTTGGTGGACATGTCAACCTGCCCCTCGGCGGCGTCGCAGCTCCCGGCTTCGTTGGGGACGGTCCACGCCTGGCCGGTCGGATAGACGGCGTTCACGGCATAGCGACCCACAGGCAGGCAGCCGCGCTTCACGTCGCGAACGAGCTTGCCGAGACCCGCCTTCACGCCGGCGACGTCGAACAGCGGCTTCCCGCCGGGCGGGACCGTCTCGGTCGGGTCGGCGCTCGGCCCCACGAGGTGCGGCGTTACGAGCACGCCTCCGGCATCGACGTGGTTCGGATCGAAGCAGACGACAGCCGGCCGCACGAGGACCGTGAGGTGGTCGGCACGGTTCTCCGCCGCCGGCAGCGCGGGCGGTGGCGTGAGGAAGCTGTCGAGCAGGCTGTCGTGGGAGAGCGTGACGCCGAGAACGACGACGATGGGGCGCGACGCCTCGCTGCTCGCTTTGCGTGCGTCGCGGCTCCCTTGCGCCGCGAGCGATTGACGATCGAGCGCGTGGCTCGGGTCGTCGAGGAGCTTGGTGAGCACCACGGTCGGCCACAGCTTCGGGATCCCTTGCCCTTCGGGAATCTCCTTCGCGCCGTCGCGGAAGACCCAGAAGAGCGCGTGGTCTTTCGGATCGACGTCGAAGTGGAACGGGAGCGCGCCGCTCGCCGCCGTCGCGCGCTCGCTGTCGGGCGATCCCGCGTTGAGTCGCAGTGACGGGAAGCTTGCCTGGTAGGCCGCGACGTACTCGGGCGCGAGCGTGGCGGGGGGCGCAAGAAGCTGCCAATCCTGCGGAACCGTGAGCACCGGAACATATTCAGGATTGAACGACTCTTGAGGATTCTGCGGCGTGGGCGCCGGCGCGGCGCTCTGTACGTCGCTCCCGTCGACATAGAAATAGGGGCGCGGCCGCGGCAGCACCGAGCCGAGGGTCACCGAAACGTTGTCGCGCAAGAAGCCCGACGCCGGCATGGTGAACGTGGGGATCGCATCGGCCGCGGAGCCCGCGGGGAGCGGGTCTGCGTTGCCGACGTCGATGGGCAAAAAGATCGGCGCGTAGCTCGGATCGCTCGCGTGGGCGATGGCATCGGCCGTGTCGAGGGCGCCCCCGGCGACGTCGCCCGTGCGAGGGAGATTTCGGATTTTGAACGTGGGCAGAAACTCGCCGTGCATATCGAAGAACGATTGAATCACGTAGGAGCCCGCAGCGGCGGGGGATACGATGAACGGTGCGCTCGCACGCACGAGCGCCGTGTCGCCACGATCGGCGGGGCAGTCGATGTCGGGCGAGGCGGTGCGCGGCTCATTGGCAAAGAGCACGTCGCCCGCAACGACGCCGAGGTTCGTCGCGGTGGTGGCGACGCCCGACGGCGGCGGAGGATTTCGCCTGTCGAACAGAAGCACGACGGCGTTGCCGACGACATGCCCCGCGCGCGTGCACGGGCGGGGCCCTTCGTACAAAATCGTGCCCCGTATCACGCCGGACGCGGGTCTGTCGGTCACCGATTCGTCGACGCGAACGCCGTCGCACGCGGGGACGCTCACCGACGTCGCGAGGGCGACCACGACGGGCGCAAGAGAAGCGAGGCGCGCGAGCCTATGACGTGCGTGGGGTCCCATCGTCGTTCCTAAAGCTTGTATGTGAAGGTCATCATCGTTCGGCGGTCGATGACCTGCCCGAACGGGTGCTCGCGATGGGGCGTGCCGATGGCGTTGAACACCATCGCCGACAGCTCGGCGTGCTCACCGGGAAAACGGTAGCCGATGCGCGCGTTCAAGAGCGAATAGGCGTCGAGCTTCAGCGCCGAGTACTCGAGCCGTTGGCGCTCGGCGTTGATGACCTGCTCGGCCCACGTTTGCGGCGAGACGTAGTGAAAGTCGATGGAGCCGTCGATGCCGACGCGTGTTCGAACCTGCACGCCGACGTTGATCTTGTGAACGCTCGTTCGCTCGTCGCGCTTCAAGAGCGCGAGATCGCTCGCGCCGCACTTCGAGTCGTCTTGGCGAATCACGTTGAGCGTGTAGTTGCCGTAGATGTCGAGCCCTTCTGTCGGGAAGAAGCGAAGGCCCGATTCCCCACCGACGACGTCGAACGCTTGGCATGCGTTGTTGAAGCCGGTGAAGAACGCGGCGTAGCGGTTCGTCGGCGCGTCGAAGGCGTTGAAGCCGGCGGCAACGTCGCCCAAGGTGACGGGTCTGTTCGGCTCGAGCTCGATGATGCCGTCGACGCGGTTGTAAAACGCCGCCGAGTCGAAGGAGACCAGGTCGCTCTCGAGATTCGTATAGCCAACTTCGAAAGTGAGAACGCGCTCTTCGCGCACCCGCGTGCTCTCTTGGCGGCCGGGGAAATTGCCTGCGAATGTGCCCGCCGCGCTGACGGGGAGGGGGACGTCGACATGCAAATACGATTCGAGAAAGTCGGGCTTTCGAAAGGCCGTCGCGACGACGCCGCGAATCGTCGAGCGGGAGCTCGGGTGAATGAGCAACGAGCCACGAGGCGACGGGATCACGCGCTCGAGAAACGGCACGTAGTCGAGGCGTAGATCGCCCACGAGGGCGACGACGCTTCCGAGTTTCACCTCGTCGTGGAAAAACGCGGCCTCGTGGTGCTCGGTGCGCGTACCGTCGAGGAACTCCCAGGCGACGCGTTTGAAGCGGTACGAAACGCCAACGTGAAGATCGTGGGCGACCGACTCGCCCGTGTTGAACTTCGAGACGTACTGAAGCTCGGCGTCGGCGATGTCGACGCGCGGCGATGCGGGGAGCGGGAGCTGGCCGATGTACGCGACGTTGTTCCGCTGCTCGGGGACGTCGTAGTGGTTCCAGAAGCTTTTAAACTTGATGGGCCCCGCGTCGAGCTTGCCCGTGATGTCCGTCACCGTGAAGTCGCGCAGCACCACGTCGCTGACCGGGCCGATGGCGAGAAGCTCGGAGTCGCCCTTCACGAGACTGCCGCCGAGGGAGACGCTGACGTTCTTCGAAAAACGCTCGACACCGCGGAAATCGAGGCGAACGGTGCGCTGCGACGTCTCGGGGTTCGTCGCGGGGAGCGTCACGTCGACGCGCCCTGGGCCGACGTCGCGCGACCACCGCGGCACGTAGTCGTAGCCGGCCGAGAAGCGCCATCCGAGGCCGCGCTCGCGCCCCGACGCCCAGAAGCTTCCGTGGGTGGTGCTTCGGTCGCCGTAGCCGACGCTCGCCCCCGACGAGCCGGTGCCGGGCGCCTTCGTGATGATGTTGATGACGCCGTTGAAAGCGTCGGCGCCGTACAGAGACGAGCCCGGGCCGCGGACGACCTCGATCCGTTCGATGTCCTCGACGCCAACGGAGAGGAAGCTCCAGATCGTCGAGCCGAGCAGGTCGACGTAGACGCTCCGACCGTCGACCAAAACGAGAATCTTGTTGGACACGCGTTGGTTGAAGCCGCGGAGGGACACCTCGGTTTGAGCGCCCGTCCCTTCGAAAATGTCGACGCCCGCGAGCCTTCGTAGAAGCTCGGGGATCTTCACGATGCCCGAAAGGCGAATGTCCTGCTCGGTGATGATCGACGTGGAGTTGGGCGCATCGAGAGGGCTCTGCGCAGCGCGCGACGCCGTGACGACGGTCTCTTCGAAGACGTCTTCCGTTTTTCCGCGATCGACCTTCACGTCGTCGTTCGCCGCGCCCGCGACGCTCGCGGAACCGCCCGGCGGTTGGCCTTTGGTCGGCTGCGGCGCTGCGGGCTGCCCGTCGACCGTCGTGCCGGGACCCCCTGCGGGTGCCGCGCCTGGCGCTGGCCCAGCGGGCGCGGGGGTGGCGGCCACCGCGACGGCCTGTTGACGTTTCAACCGCGCTTCGAGCGCCTCGACGAGCTGCGCGGTCTCTTCGCGATCGCCGGGCTCGCTCTCGAGATAGCGCCTGAAGTTGGCAATCGCGCCGTCGACGTCGCCGAGCTCGAGGCACGCGCGGCCGATGTTGTAGAGGACGCTCGGGTGCGGAAGAATCTCGTACGCCCGCTGCAATTCGCCAATGGCTTCTTCGTAATGAGAATTGGCAATCAGCCGCATCCCTTTTTTGAAGTGTGACCGCGCTTCGGTCCGCGCGTCCGCCATGGCCGTTGCGGCTCCGAGAGAAAATGCCGCGGCGAGAGCGATTATGAGCGCCGTCTGCGGGAGGCGCCCGGGTCGTCCAAACTTGATCACATGGCAGAGTCTCACGCTCGGTCAACCGAGCGGAAGGAAATGGCGCTCCCTTCCCATCAGATTCATGGGCGCGTGAAGCGAACGCTCGCACTTTTGCCTGCTGCGACGTCGACCGTCTGTGACCTCTGCGCACCGTCGGGGAAGGCACAGCTCACGACGTGGCTGCCCGCGGTGACGTCGAGCGCGCCGGTTGGAACCGTGCCGCGATCGACGCCGTCGACCGTCGCGTGGCACGTGCCCACGTCGATCCAAACAAAAAGCCGCGTTGCGACTTTCAGGGGCGCGGGTGACGGCGGCGCAGCGAGCGCCGCGCGCGCGGCCTTCGGTGCGGGCGGTGCGGGCGGTGCGGGCGGTGCGGACGAAGCCTTCGTGGGTGACCCGTCGCGCGCCGCGGCTGCGCCTGGGCGCGCTTCATCGGCGTTCGCAAGCTCGCCTTCCGACGCGGTGGCCGACGCCGACGACGAGGCCGCGATCACCGGAGCCGTTCCTGCTCTATCGATCTCCGTCGTGTGCGTGCTCGCCTGCGGCTCTCCGCGCACGACGCCGAACGCAACGGCCGCTCCGCCCGCGACGACAGCCGCACCGACGATGAGCGCGCCCACGCGGTTCCTCCCCTTGGCCCGCACCGGCACGGCGCGCGATGCGCCGGTTGGCGCCGCATTGGACGGTCTGCTCTGCACCGCAGAAGGCGCCACGAACGTCGGGCGCGGCGGAATGCCCGACGGCGACGTCGGGCGCGGCGGAATGCTCGACGGCGACGTCGGCGGCGTCGTTCGCGCCGCGGCGCTGTTGGGATCGACGACCGCACGCAGGGCGCGCACGAGATCCGCCGCCGACTGGTAGCGATCGCCAGGCAGCTTCGCGAGGCAGCGCGTGACGATCGCCTCGATTTCCTCGGGGATTTCGGCGTCCGGCGCAACGTCGCGAAGCAGCGGCGGCGTCGCCGAAACGTGCTGAAGCAGCACCGACGTGGCGTTGGGCCCTTCGAACGGAAGGCGCCCCGTCAGCAGCTCGAACAGCACGACGCCGAGCGCATAAATATCGGCGCGACCGTCGATAGGGCCTGCCCCCGACTGCTCCGGCGCCGCATAACGCGGCGACCCCATGAACATGCCCGTCTCGGTGAGGATCGAGTCGTCGAGGGCGGGCGCGGCCTCCTTGCCGAGCCCGAAGTCGACGAGCTTCACGTGACGCAGCTCGAACCGGTTGTGCCCGGTGACGGTGATTCCGCCGCTTGTGCCGCCGAGGTCGTTCGAGGCAGGGCTCTCGTCGTCGTCGCCCTCGCCGAGGCCCGCATTGATCAGGAAGACGTTCGACGGCTTTACGTCGCGATGCACCACGCCGGCGTCATGCGCGGCGCGCACACCCCGTGCGACCTGGCTCGCGATGTCCGCCGCCTGCCGCCACGGCAGCCGCTTCTTGCGCTTCAGCAGTGCGTCGAGGCTCTCGCCGGCGAGGAGCTCCATCGCGATGAAACACGCGCCGTCGGAGGGCTCTTCGCCGAAGTCGAAAATGGCGACGACGTTGGGGTGGGAGATGCGCGCCGCCACGGTCGCCTCGCGCAAAAAACGGCTTCGAAACGCGTCGCCACCGCGGTCGACGAGGCGCGGATCGAGCACCTTGAGCGCGCACTCGCGGCCGAGATCGAGCTGGCGCGCGCGGTACACGGCTCCCATCCCGCCACGTGCGAGCAGCGCCACTGCCTCGTACCGCCTTGCGAAGACGCGGCCGACGACGTCCTCCCCGGGCCTCTGCACCGCGAGGACGCTACCATTTGATTTCGGCACTCTTCGTCAGTGTACGTGCCTCGCGACGACGTTGGAGTGGGAGTGGATTATCGCGTCATGCGATTGTCGAAAAAGGAGGGGCGCTTGTCGGGTTAGAGCGCCTCCCGTAGGCTGACGTACAAGGGGATACGTAAGGTTGAGCACGACGACGAACGACGGCGGCGAGCTTCGCGAGGGCGCGCTCATTGCGAAGCGTTTCCGTCTCCTGCGCCCCCTCAGCCGCGGCGGCATGGGCTCGGTGTGGATCGCACACCACGCGTCCCTGGGCACGGAGATCGCGCTCAAGTTCGTGGACGTGTCGGGCGAAGGGCGAAACGAGGCGCTACGTCGCTTCGAGAAAGAGGCGACGGTCGTCGCGCGGCTTCGAAGTCCCAACGTCGTGCAGATACTCGACTACGGAATAGACGAGGCGCGGCGACCCTACCTCGCGATGGAGCTGCTGCATGGGGAATCGCTTCGCGAGCGCCTCGCCCGCGAGCCACGCCTTTCGGTGGCCATGGTCGCGCGCATCGTGCTTCACGTGTGCCGCGCCCTCCATCGTGCGCATAAGGTCGGCATCGTTCACCGCGATATAAAACCGGGCAATCTCTTCCTCTGCGACGACGACGAAGGGGTTCTCGTTAAGGTGTTGGACTTCGGAATTGCCAAAGCGAGCCTCGCAGGCGCGGACGATCAGCAGACGGCAACGGGCGCTATTGTCGGCACGCCCGCGTACATGAGCCCCGAGCAGGTGCTCGGAAGCGTCGACGTCGATCAGCGGTCCGACATTTTCTCCCTCGCCGTGGTCGCGTGGCGTGCCCTGGTGGGGCGTCACCCCCACGAGCCCGACGGGCAGCCCATACCGATTACCGAGCTGCTCATCGCCGTCGCGACCATCACCGTGGCGAAGCCGTCGGTGGAGGCGCCGGGCGTTGGGCTCACTCCGGCCATCGACGCTTGGTTCGGTCGAGCGCTCGCCCTCGAGCGCGACGAACGGTTCTCGTCGGCACGGGAGATGGCCGAGGCGCTGACGACCGCGGTCGACGACGGCGCAAGCCCGTTCGCGACAGGGCCATTCCCATCCATCGCCGACACGGGCGACATCCTCGCGAACCTGCGCGCCGAGGGGGAGCGGCCGTCGACGCTTCCGCGAACGAGCGTGCCGACGGCGTCGGCCGTCGTCGTCGGCGCGAGCGACGAGTCTTCACAACGTGTGGCGGCCGCCCGGGGTCGCGAGGGCATTGCGCGCCCACTCCGTGCGCGGACGAGTGTGCTCGCGGCCCTCGCGATCGCGGCGCTCGGCGCGGTC
>JANXMC010000111.1 GCA_025354825.1 Myxococcales bacterium | reverse complement strand
ATCGACGACGACGGCCTCATCGTCGGCATCGAGGAGAACGTCCCCACGCTCAACGACGAGAACCGCGGCGTCGGCTGCCCATCGTCGTGGGTGCTCGAGACGAACGCGGGGTGGGCCCGCAAGAACGGCATTCGCGCGGGGCAGAAAATGACGATTCCCGCGACCGCGCGCTGAGCGCCCGACCAGGCTTCCACTTCGAAAAGGACACCCTCATGAGCTTCCGTCTGCTGCCCCGTCACGTGCTCACCGCGCTCGCTTTCGCGGTACCTGCAACGCTCGCGGCTTGCGCAAAAGCGCCGCCGGAGCCCGATGCGCTGAAGGCCGACCCTGCGGCGACCACGACGCCTGTCGCGAAGCCTTCCGCCTCGGCCCTCGCCGCCGAGGGCGCCGACTTGGCGGCGGCTCCCGCCGTCACGACGCCGAAGCCCGCGAAGGGGGGCGATCCGCTCGCGGGCGTCTGGACGCTCGCCGACGCAACGAAGGACATCAAAGGCACGGGCAGCCTCATCGCGAAGATCGAGACGAACAAAGGCAACCTCGAGTGCAAGCTCCTCGAGGACAAGGCGCCGCTCACCGTCGCGAACTTCGTCGGCCTCGCGAACGGGACACGGCCGTGGCGCGACCCGAAATCACGCGAATGGGTGAAGCGCCCCGCGTATGACGGCACGACGTTTCATCGCATCATTAAGGGGTTCATGATTCAGGGCGGCGATGCGATGGGCAACGGCACGGGCGAGCCGGGCTACGTCGTGAAAGACGAGATCTGGGCCGGCGCCAAGCACGACAAGCCGGGCCAGCTCTGCATGGCGAACCGCGGCCCCAACACCAACGGCGCGCAGTTCTTCATCACCGACCAAGCCGCATCGAACCTCGACGGCGGCTACACGATCTTCGGCGACTGCACGCCGGTCGCGACGATTCACGCGATCGCGGCGGTCCCTGTCGACGGCGAAGCGCCGAACCCGCCCGTCGTCATCAAGTCGATCAAGGTCGCGCGTGGCGGCAAGTAGCGAACGGCGAGCGCCGCACGCGGCCTAGTGGCCGAAGACGGCGCGCAGCTCGCCCGCACCCACCGTGTGGCCGCGCATCGCCGCGGCTACCCCGGCGCGATCGGCACCCGGTGGCAAGCCGAGGAGCTTGTCGACGGCGAACACGCGGAGCACGTAGGTGTGCACGTCGCCCGAGGGCGGGCAGGGGCCGTTGTACTGATTGCGGCCGAAGTCGTTTTTGCCGACGAGGCCGCCCACGGTTGACGCGTCAACCCCCGGCGAGAACGCGCGAACGGTCGCCGGTACGTCGTAGACGATCCAGTGCGTGAACACGCCCGTGCGCCCCGGCTCGCTGTCTTCGAGGACGACGACGAGCGCCTGTGCGCGCTCCGGCGGCGAGCTGATGACGAAGGCCGGCGACATGTTCTCGCCGTCGCACGAGAAGTCGACCGGCAGCATCCCCTTGTTCGCGAACGCTGGGCTCGTCACCGTGATCGTGGTCGCTTCGGTGGCGGAGTCGGGCGAGCCTGCCGGCATGCACGACGCGGCGACGGCGAGCGTCGCGAGCGAAAGACCGTAACGAGTCGACGACATGGTGAAGAGCCTTTCGCGTGAAGCGACGGACGTCGGCGGCGGGATTCGCGCCCGTCAATCGGGCTGGTAAAGGATCGTCTGCGTCCCGTCGCGGTAGTAAAACTTGTCGAACTTCGCGCGGTCGAAGGTGACCGCGCCGAAGAGCGCCCACACCACGGACCACGCCGCCGCGAGCTTGAAGAGCGCGCCGAAGGGCCTGTCACCGAGGGCGAGAAGAACGAACAGGAACAGCGCGTAGTCGTTCGAGAAGCGGTAGCCGAACTGCTGCCAACCGCTGTTTTGGTAGAGCAGATCGATCGCGATGGGGATGAGCGCGGTGACGAGCACGGCGCCGTAGAGAAAGCCGTTTCTTCGCGGCCTTACGAGCCAGAAGTAGATGGGCGTCGTGAACCAAAGCGCGAGGCCGTGAACGTTGATTCGGAACGGGACGCAGCTTGTGAAGTTCGCGAGGGCCGTGGGCAGAGAGCGCACGCCGGGGATCTCGTTGCAGTAGAGACCCTTCGGCGGCATCCACGGGAGGATCGTGAGCGCGGCGCCTAGGTTTTTCGGCAGGTAGTGTACGCTGGCGAGCCCCCAGCGATCGATGCGCCCCTTCCAGACTACGCCGAGAAACTCGTGGCCAAAGGCGAGGGGGCTCAGCTCGTGGAAGCGTGAAAAATTCGTCCAAGACGCGAGGGCGACCGAGACGAGCAGTGGGGCCGCGAAGAGCGCGTAGCGCCTAAAAAGAAGCGGTTTGTCGACGCCCGCCCAGGCAATCAGGACACGTTCGCGAAACGTTCGTCGCGTCTCGGCTTCGATCTCCGCCGGCAGACCTTCTTTGCAGCTCACGCGGAACGCCTCGAACGCGAAAAGCGTCGCGGCGAACATCATCGGCGCGCGGGTCGTCCACGCGCATCCGAGCAGCAGGCCGGCGAGGAGAGGGCGCTCGGCGTCGAGGGCAAATAAGATGTAGAGTGCAAGCACGCCGACGCCCACGACGTGGGCCGCGAACCAGACCGTCCCTTGCACGGCTGTGAAGAAGTAGACCGTCCCGAATGCGAAGAGCAGCGCGAGGAAGACGTTCTGCATCTCGGTGCGCGACGAGCGTCCGCCGCGACGGAGCTTCTCCAAGACGAGGAACAGCACCGCCGGACCGACGCCTGCGAGCCAGAGGATGAACTGCCCGTCTTGGAACGCCTCGGCGCTCCCCGCGAGCTTCACGAACGGCAGCATCAACACCGCAGGAAACGGCGGAAAGCTGATGTAGGTCTTGCCATCGAACTGCGCGAAGTCGTTGTTCTGCGTGTAGCCCGGCGCGCCGTTCGCCAGGTCTTGTCGGCCGTGCAACCACGCGTCGGCGAGGAGCGCGAAGTGGTTGAACGGCGTGTGATCGGCGAGCCGCTCGCGCCCCGCGATGACGGCGAAGACGACCGTGCAGACCACCCAGACGGCGACGGCGAGGGCAACGCGACGGCTCTTCGACTCGGGCTCGAGCAGAGCGTGCAGGCGGGAGCTCGGCGGCGTGGGGGGCGAGGGCGAGGACGTAGGCGGAGCCATCGCGCGCGAACCTAAAGCAAACGCCGAGGGAAGGGGAAACGCTTCGTACGCCTCGGTTTCTGTAGGGTTTCCGCGATCGCGAAGTGCGCAGGGAGGTTCGCGAGCGAGAGCGCCGAAGTGCGAAAGTGGCTTCGCGTGTGCCGACTTTACCGCGTGCAAAGCGGCAAAAACCGCGCACAAACCGAAGTGAGCTTCGTGGCACGCGCCTTGTATCGTGTCGGGGTAAGATGGCGCTTCCCTTCGACGAGAACATCAGCCCGCGCGACCCCCGCGCCCTCTCTATCCTCGCGAAGACGATCTTCCGCGAGCTTCGAGCAGGCGGGTACAGCGAGCGCGACGTGATTGCGTTCGCGGGCGAGCTGCTCGCCGTGGTGACCAGCGAAGTCAAAGGCCGCCGGCCGAAGACCGACGCGTAGGTTGCCCGCTTCGGACGCGTCGAAAGGCGCGTCGTGGGTGTCGTCGTGCATGTCTTGGCCCTCGACGGGGGCGCGAGGGTGCGCGCTCGCGGGTCCGAGACTGCTCGGGCGCCGTGCGATTCTCGGGCGAATCCCTCGTAAAGCCCGACTGTCTTCGCCGCAGCTTCGCAGCCGAGTTGACACGCCGAGAAGAATCCCGCGACAATTCGCCGGAGTCTGAGCGAAAGCTCACGAGCCGCCGTATGCCGTGAGTCGTTCGCCCAGCAAAGTTGGCGTCGCCCAGCGCGATGTCGAACGGGTTGTGCGCGATTCTGCGCATCGCGCGTGAAAGGCGGCACTTTGGCGACGAGTTATCTCGAGGGCTGATGGATGTTCACGATCATCATCAGTGAGAAGGGCGGCGCCGAGCGCCGCGAAACCTTCGACAAGAACGAGATCAACGTCGGGCGTGTGCAGGGCAACGACTTGATGCTCCCGAAGGGGAACGTCTCGAAGCACCACGCCCGCCTGCTGTATCGCGACGGTCGCTTCATCGTCACGGATCTGAAGAGCACCAACGGGACGTACGTCAACGGGCGCAAAATCGCGCAGGCGACGATCGTTCGCGAGGGCGACAAGATCTACATCGGTGACTTCGTGCTGCGGCTCGATACGGGCGGCGCGTCGCTCCCCACGGGGGACGCCGACGCTTCGTACAGGCCCGAGGAGCCGGTCGCGCGGCCGCCGCGCATCGAAGCGCCGTCGCGCCCCAACGCGCCCCCCATTGCGACCGCGAAGAGCGAGCAGGCGGGCGTGAGCCACTACCCGCTCGAGCGCGACCCCGACGAGGCCGACGCGACGGGCGCCCCCGTCGCGCCCGCCGATCGATCGGGCCCCGCGCCGGTCGCATCGCCCGCCGCCCCTGCCGCGCGGTCGCAGCCGGGCCCCGCGGCTCGCGCAGCGGCGATGCCCGTCGTCACGCCTGGCTCTCCCGCTGCGGGCTCGCAGCCCCAGGGCGGCCCCGCGCCGCTTCGTGGCGCCAGCACCGCCATCATGGGGAGCGGCGGCCAAATCGCGCCCCGTGCCTCCGCCCGCGCGCCGCAAGCCGCGCCGTCGGTCCCTCCGACGCGCGACGGCGGAACCGCGCCGCCCGCGCCGTCGCCGCCGGGGTCGCTCAACGTCGGCCCCGCCGCGACCGCGAATCCGAACGCCGGGCCCATGGCGTCGTCCGAGGCCCGTTACCCCTCGCGCATGCCGCCACGCGAGACACCCGCGCAAGCCGGTCGGCGCCTCGCGCTCATTACGCTCGTCGATCGCGTCGCCGACGTTCTCGACATGGGGCCGCTCAAGTCGTCGCCCATCGTCGACGAGGCGTTTTCGCAGCAGGTCGAACGGACCATCCGCGAGCAGGTGAAATCGATGCGCGACGAGGGCGAAGCCCCCGAAGGCGTCGACGTCGAGCTCCTCGCGCGCGACGCGCATCGCGAGCTCGTGGGCCTGGGTCCCGTGGGGCCGCTCCTCGAAGACGACGACGTCACCGAGATTCACGTGATGCGCCACGACCAGGTGATTGCGACGAAGGGGGGCGCGGTCTCGCTCGCCGACTCGTCGTTCACCACGGACGACGCGCTCTACCGCGTGATCGCGCGCCTCGTGCACCAGACCGGCCAGCCGTGGCAGGCCGACGAGCTGGTGGTCGAGCGGCGCCTCGCCCGCGGGGCGCGCATGATCGCCATGTCGCCGCCCGTGGCGAGCGGTTACACGCTCGTGATTCGCAAGCGTCGGCGCGTCGAGAGCTCGCTCGAAGAGCTGATTCGAGGCGGCGCCCTCTCGCGGCCGATGGCGGTGTTCCTCGAACACTGCGTCGTGGGTCGCGCGAACGTTCTCGTGTGCGGCTCCCACGGGCGCGGCGCGACGGGTTTCCTGGGAGCGCTCGCGTCGCTCGCACCGCCCGCCGACCGCATCGCGGTTCTCCACGACGACGAGGAAATTGGCCTCGTGCAGCCCTACGCCGTCTCGCTCACGCTGCCCGACTCGCGGCAACGCGGCGAAGAGGTCGTGCGGGCCGCCGCGCGGCTGCACCTCGATCGTATGTTCGTCAGCTCGATCGCGGGGCACGTCGCCGCCAGCGTCGTCGAGGCGATCGCGGAGGGCGCGGAAGGCGTCGTCGCGAGCCTCGCGGCGCCGTCCCTTCGCCAAGGGCTCTCGCGCCTCGTCGCGCAAATGATGCTCGCGCGCCCGGGCCTCGGCGTCGAAGGCGCCCGCGAGTGCGTGGGCGAGTCGTTCGACGTCGCCGTCGAGCTTGCGCGTGGCAACGACGGCCGTCCGCGCGTCATGCGCATCGCCGAGCTCGCGGGGAGCGACGCAAAGGGCGTCGTCGCGCGCGATCTCTTCGCCCTCGCCGAGAACGGAGCCGCGGGCGAAGCCGCCTACGTCTCCACGGGCGTTGTCCCGCGCTTCACGTCCGAGCTCGCCAGCCGCGGCGTGCGCGTCGATCCGAACCTGTTCAAGCGCACGCTCGGCAGGGGAGCGTAGCGGTCACGTCGTCGCGCGTGCCCTCACGACGGGGGCGCGCGCGACCGACGCTCGCGTCACGTTGAAGCGGCGTTCTCCGCGCGCTTTTGCATTTTTCGATGCACGAGACGCTTCTTCAGCGGGCCCATGTGGTCGATCATCAAGACGCCCTGCAGATGGTCGTACTCGTGCTGGATCGCCACCGCGAGGAGCCCCTCGGCCTCGACCTCGAACTCTTTGCCGTTTTCGTCGAGCGCCTTCACCTTAATGTGGGCGGCGCGTTCGACCTCTTCCTGGACGCCCGGGAAGCTCAGGCACCCTTCTTCGTAGAGGCGCGTTCCGTCCTTCTCGACGAACACGGGGTTGATGAACACCCGCAGATCGCTCGGGTCGTCGGAGTCGGCGACGTCGACGATGAAGAGCTGGAGCTCTTCGCCTATTTGCGTCGCTGCAAGCCCAACCCCCGGGGCTGCGTACATGGTCTCGGCCATGTCGTCGACGAGGGCCCGAAGGGCGGGCGTGAACTCGGTGATCTTTTTGCCCGGGTTGCGAAGGCGCTTGTCGGGATAGTGGAGAATTGTGCGAATCGCCATGACAGCCGAGAGCTTAATGCCCAGACGGCGTCATGGCGAGGCGGCGCGCGCAAAAGCCCAGAGAAAGCGGCCGCGCGAGGCGCATGGCCGGACGGGCGAGAGGCCTACTTTTCGGGGTAAACCAGCGGGCCGTGGACGTACGCGTCCTCGCCGCAGAGCTCCCACGCCGGGGTCGCGATGCGCGGGGCTTCGGACGGGCTATCGGGGCCAGCCCAGTCGACCGCGCCGGGGCGGCCGCGGGGGCCGAGCAAAATGGGCGCGATGAAGCAGTGGAGCTCGTCGACGAGGCGCGCAGCCAGCATCGAGCCGCCGAGCTCGGCGCCGCCTTCGACCATCACCGTGACGATGCCGCGGCTTGCAAGAAGGCGAAGCGCCGTGGTGACGTCGATGCGCCCCTCGGCGGAGCTTTGCGAGCGAATGACTTCGACGCCGCGCGACGTCAGTGGCTCTTCGAGGGTGCGCTGCGCGTCGACGCTGCAGAAGATCCACGTGGGGTACTCGCTGGCGGTCTCGACGAGGCGCGCGTGCACGGGGGTGCGGAGCTTCGTGTCGAACACCACGCGGAGCGGCGAGACGCCCGGCGTGTCGCGCACCGTGAGCAACGGGTCGTCGGCGATCTCCGTCCCGATGCCGATGGCGACCGCGTCGTGGGCCGCACGCAACGCGTGCACGCGCTGGCGCGCCGTCGCGCCCGTGACCCATTTCGATTCGCCGGTGCGCGTCGCGATGCGCCCGTCGAGCGACAGCGCGAGCTTTAGGGACACGTACGGCAGGCCCGTGGTCACGCACTTCGACCACGGCGCAATCAGGCGCACGGCGTCGGCCGTGGCCACGCCCTCGACGACCTCGATACCGGCCGCGCGCAGCCGCTCGATGCCGTTGCCCGGCACGTTGGGATTCGGGTCGCGCGTACCGATGACCACGCGCGCGATTTTCGCCGCGATGATCGCCTCGGTGCACGGCGGCGTGCGACCTAGGTGGTTGCACGGCTCGAGGGTCACGTAGAGCGTCGCCCCCGCGACGTCGTCACCGGCCGCACGCATCGCGGCGATCTCGGCGTGCTCTTGCCCCGCACGCTCGTGGTACCCCTCGCCGATGATCTGACCGCCGCGCACGAGAAGCGCGCCGACGTGCGGGTTGGGGGAGGGGTTGCCGAGGCGGCCCAGCTCCAAAGCCCGCGCCATGAAGCGCTCGTCGTCGGATGCGTAGCTCGGCGTGCTGGCCCTGGTCACAGAGAGTCACCTTTCTTTTCGGCGCCCGCGCGCTCTATCGCGTTGGGACGCGAGCTGTCGGGGCGCGAAGGATCCTGACGTAGGCTCCCCTTGTCGCGGGCCATCTTCTCGAGCTCGCTCATGAACTCGTCGATGTCGCGGAAGGAGCGGTACACGCTCGCAAAGCGCACGTAGGCGACCTCGTCGAGGCGCTTCAAGTGGCCCATGATTTTCTCGCCGACGACCTGCGCGGAAAGCTCTTTCTCGCCCGAGTCGATGAGGTCGCGCTCGATCGCGTCGACGATCCCTTCGATGGCCTCGAGAGCGACCGCGCGCTTGTCGCACGCGCGGCGAAGGCCCGCGACGAGCTTCTGCCGATCGAACGTCTCGCGACGACCGTCTTTTTTGACGATGAGCGGGAGGACCTCTTCGACGCGCTCGTAGGTCGTGAAGCGGCGGTCGCACTTCTCGCATTCGCGACGGCGTCGCGTCACGTCGGCGGCGGCGGAGGCGCGAGAGTCGATGACCTTGCTCTCTTGATGAGAGCAAAACGGGCATTTCACGTGAGCTCACGACCGATTAGCACGGCTCTGCCCATGCCACTCAGGCGATTTCGATCTTGCCGACGCGGCGTATGTGGCGCGCGTCGCCGCTGAACGCGGTCGAGAGCCACACGTTGACGATCTCCCACGCGAGACCGAAGCCGACGACGCGGCCGCCAAGCGTGAGCACGTTGGCGTTGTTGTGCTGACGGCTGTAGCGCGCCGAGAACGGGTCGGAGCAGTTGACCGCGCGGATCCCGCGGTACCGGTTCGCCGTGATCGCCATGCCGACGCCGGTGCCGCAAATGAGAATCCCGCGGTCGTATTTGCCGGCGAGGATCCCCTTCGCGACCTGGTGCGCGAAGTCGGGGTAGTCGCACGCTTCGGGCGTATACGTGCCGAGGTCGTCGACGCCGAGCTTGAGATCTTTCAGCCCCTCGACGAGCTCTTTCTTGAGCTCGACGCCCCCGTGGTCGGCTGCGATGACGAGGCGTTCACTCATGAGACTTCATCCTTCGAAGCGGGAGAACAGGAGCGAGCAGTTCGTCCCCCCGAAGCCGAACGAGTTGTTCAGCGCGTGCTTGACGCGACGCTCGCGCGCTTCGTTCGCGACGTAGTCGAGCACGCAGTTGGGGTCCGGGTCCGTCAGGTTGATGGTAGGCGGGATTTTGCCGGTCGCCATGGCGAGGGCACAAACCGCGCTCTCGACGGCGCCAGCCGCGCCGAGGAGGTGACCCATCATCGACTTCGTCGAGCTGACCCAAACGTGCTTGTCCGTGGCGTGGCTGCCGAAAACGCTCGTGATTGCTTTGGATTCTTCGACGTCACCGACCGGCGTGGAGGTGCCGTGGGCGTTGATGTAGTCGACCTGGTCCGGGGAGACGCCCGCATCCTTGAGGGCCATGCGCATCGAGCGCTGGGCCCCTTCGCCGCCGGGGGCCGGCTGCGTGAGGTGGTAGGCGTCGCTCGACGCGCCGTAGCCGGTGAGCTCGGCGTAAATCTTCGCGCCGCGCTTTTTCGCACGCGAGAGCGACTCGAGAACCAGGATGCCGGACCCTTCGCCGCAGACGAAGCCGTCGCGGCCCTTGTCCCAGGGGCGGCTCGCGTGGGTCGGGTCGTCGTTCCGGCGCGACAGGGCGTGCATCGCCTCGAAGCCGCCGATTCCGACGGGCGTGATCGTCGCTTCGGCGCCGCCGGCGACCATCACGCTGACCTTGCCACGGCGGATCCACTCGGCCGCTTCGCCCAGCGCGTGGCGCCGCTCGAGCATGCGCTGGTGGTGCAGTAGCTCGGCCCCTTGAGGCCGTGGGCCATGGAGACTTGCCCGGCCGCGAGGTTCGCGATGATGCCGGGGATCGAATAGGGGCTGACCTTCGTCGGGCCCTTTTCCGTGAGCGTCTGCTTCGTCTTTTCGAGGGTGAAGAGGCCGCCGAGGCCGACGCCGATGAAGCAGCCGGCGAGCTCGCGCTCTTCGTCGGTGAGCTCCAGGTTCGCGTCTTTCAGCGCGAGAGAGGCGGCGCCGAGCGCGAACTCGGTGAACCGGTCCATCTCCTTGAGCTTCTTCCGGTCGATGAAGCGCGTCGGCTCCCAGTTCTTCACCTCGCCCGCGATGCGGACGCGAAACTGAGAGACGTCGAAAAGGGTGACGGGACCAATGCCGCTCTGCCCCGAGATGAGCGCAGACCACGTTTCTTCGGTGCCGATGCCGACCGGAGTGACGAGGCCAATGCCCGTGATGACGACGCGTTCCATGCGATTCGTGTCCCTTGGCGAGGGTGAGGAGCTCCGAGCCGGCGTCACGCGAATGCGCGACGCATCAGACTCGCGGAGGCTTTCGCCCGTTACTTCTTCGCGTGCTTCTCGATGTAATCGATGGCGTCCTGCACGGTGCGGATCTTCTCCGTGTCCTCGTCCGGGATGTCGATCTCGAACGCTTCTTCGAACGCGAGGACGAGCTCGACGAGACCGAGGGAGTCGGCACCGAGGTCGTCGATGAACGACGACTCGGACTTGATGTCCTTTTCATCGACGTCGAGCTGCTCCTTGATGATGCGCTTGACCTCGGCGGGGATGTCCTGAGCCATGAAATGTGCCTCGTATCGACAGGTGTGTCGGCAGCGCGGGGCTGCCGTTTTGGGACGGGTGCAAAAGGAAGAGAGAGACTTCTCGTGGAGACGAGCCCCACGAGGCGCCGACCTTAGCCGACGTTAGACGTACATGCCGCCGTTCACGCGGAGGACTTGGCCGGTGACGTAGCTCGCCTCGTCGCTCGCGAGGTAGATGCACGCCGCGGCAACCTCGCGCGCGGTGCCGGTGCGGCCGAGGGGGACGACCTTCACGAGCTGCTCTTTCATCGCGTCGGCCATGCCCGACGTCATGTCGGTATCGATGAAGCCAGGCGAGACGGTGTTCACCGTGATGTTGCGCGACGCGTATTCGCGGGCGATCGATTTGGCGGCGCCGATGACGGCGGCCTTCGATGCGGCGTAGGCGGTTTGACCGACGTTGCCCATTTCGCCGACGACGCTCGACAGGAAAATGATTCGCCCGCTCTTCGTGCGCATCATGCTTCGCGTCGCCGCGCGCGCCGTCGTGATGGCGCCGCGAACGTTGACCGCGAAGAGCTTCTCGAGGTCTTCGTCCTTAACGCGCAGGAGAAGCCCGTCGATGGCGATACCCGCGTTGGCGATGACGATGTCGAGGCGCCCGTGGCTCTTGATGAGCGCTTCGATGGCGGT
>JANXMC010000070.1 GCA_025354825.1 Myxococcales bacterium | reverse complement strand
CGACGGCGTCGTCGCGGCGCGCATCGGCGCGTTCCCTCCGGCCTCGGCACCGACGTCACCGACCGCGCCCTCGGAGGCGCTCGCAAAGGCGCTTCTGGAGCCCTTTCGCGCGGCTCTCGCCAAAGCCTCGCGGGTCCGATTTCTCCCCTATGGCGCCGCGCGCGAGGTCGACTTCCACGCCCTGCCTTTCAACGGCGCGCCGCTCGTTTTCGCGCTCCCCGTCGAGTACGGAATCGACGCACGACGTGCGGCCGAGGCTCCGTCACCGAAGGGCACCTCGATGACCGCGGTCGTCGTCGCCGACGCCCGCGGCGATCTCGCGTCGGCCCGGAGCGACGGCGCGGCGGTCGCGGATGCCCTAACGAAAGCGGGTGTCCACGTGAGCGCGCTCGCCGACCGCGAGGCGACGCCGGCGGCGGTTGGGCGGGCGCTTAATCCGAACGGGAACGCGAATGCGAACGCGACCGATCTTTTCTTCTTCGCGGGGCACGGCACCCACGCGGGGCGCGACGGCGTGGACAGCGCGCTCTTGCTCGCCGACACGGCCGTGATGACGGCGAGCGACGTGCTCGCGCGCCCGGAGCCCCCGCATCACGTCGTCCTGGCGGCGTGCGAGACGGCCGCTCACGAACGGACGACATCTGCCGCGGGGCTCGGCGTCGCGCAGGCGTTTCTCGTCGCCGGCTCGCGAAGCGTGATCGCCCCGACGCGCCCCCTTCGCGACGCCGATGTCGGCGCGCTCTCGCGCGATCTCGTGAGCGGCGTCACCCCCGGATCGCCGTGGGACGCCGCATCGTTCCTTCGCAACGCCCAAATGCGCGCGAGCCGCGCCACGCCGACAATCGACTGGTCGGCATTTCGCGCGCTCGTACAGTGACCATCGCGAGGGAGACAAGACGTGCAAAGCGCAGCGGTCGGCACCGTCGCCATCGCGCGTGCGCCTGCAAATGCCGCTTTACTGAGATCGATACCGAATTACCGGCAACCGTTGCCGGTTGTCGGCAGAATCTGCCGGCATAAAAAGCTGCAAAAACACTGGTGAATCAACAAACATCGGCAGACTCTTCGTACGATCTTCAGGTGACATGCATATCGAAATAGCTGCAGTCACAATGGCACCCATGAAGACGCCCACGACGTTCCGCGCGGTGACCCGAGCCTCTCTCTCCCTCTTGGTTCTCGCCGGTGCGCCCGCGGCGTTCCTCGCATGCTCGGCGGGGGACGACGCCGGCGAACGCGAGGCGGTGGGAACGTCGACGTCGGCCGCGACGCGAAGCGCGCTCGCCGAAAAGGTCCTCACGCTGCCGGCGCTCTGTCTGCGTGCGCGCGCGGTGGTGGGAACCACCGAGCTCTCGACCGGCTCCGCGGGCACGACGGCCACCACGCCGACGACGACGACGACGACGACGACGGCCGTCGGCGGAAAGGCCCTCGCGGCAGGCGCCCTTACCCGCGAGGTGACGCGGCTCGCGCCGATCGTTCCGGCCGGCTCGCCGTGGTGGGTCGCCACGTGCTCGCTCACCAAATACGTTGTTCGCATGGGGAACGACGCCTGTTCGGCCGTCGGCACGCCCCACGGCGCGTGGACGGGCACCCGCGCCTTCCCCGGCGTCTCGACGGGTGTCTGTACGTATACGTGGAGCGGCGCGGCGCTCCCTACGGCGGCTGATTACCAGTCCCTCGATACGTCCGCCTTCCACACGCCCTGGGGCGCGTCGTCGATCAACGCCGACTGCCCGGGCCCCGACGAGCTCCCTGCCGAATGCGGCATTCCGTCGACGGAGCAAGCCGTCCCGGCGAGCGATCCGCACCCGCACTTCGCACCCGACAGCGGCATCATCCCGCAGGAGCTGGGCTCGTGCGACGTCTGCGCCACCAGCGGCGTCGACAAGCTTTACGTGACGCTCGCCGCGACGATGAACCCGGGAACGATTTGGGCCTGGGATAACCAGGGGCACTACGTGCAGTTCACCCCCTCGTCGTCGCAGCTCTTCGTCGTGCCGGTCGCTGCCCATACGTTTGCGCCGGGCGCGCCAATCTCATTGATGTTCGGTCACTGACTCCGAGACCGAGATCGAGACCGAGACCGAGACCGAGACCGCATGCGCCCCGGAAACGAATGCCGATTACGGCGCGGGTGTTACTTCGATATGTCCGCGCACGAGGCGGTAGCCCGCTTTGCGGCTCTCGTTGCCCGTGGCAACGGTGAGCATATCGGCGGGGGTCGGCAGTGCGCTGACGCGCCCCACGGCAACGACGACGTCCCACGAGCCCACGCCCGGCGGGAGGATGTCCGAAACGCGCCCGACGATCCGCACCGCGCCGTCCTTCGAGATTTGCACCGGCGGCGTCCAAGCGCGGGCGACGCCGTCGCGCACGAGGGCGCCCCGCATTTCGACCGCGCCGTTGACCGCATCGGCGGGGCGCACCGCAATATCCAGAAGCGACGACGGATGGAGCTCGGTGGCCAGGCGCGGGCCGCTCCCGAGGGGCGTCGTGCCGTCGGGAACGCCGCGCTCGGTATGCGCCGCCGTCGTGAACGACAGCGCGTAGTCGGGGACGTCTTCCGAACGGCCCACGCGCCCAACGAAAAGCGCGAGAGCCGCCGCGGCCGCGAGCGGCGGCGCAGCCAAGTAGAGGATGTTGCGTCGAGGCTTTGGTTTGAGCCGCACCACGTTTTCACGGAGCACCGCAGCGGCCATTCGCTCTTCCGCGGCCGCGCCGAGCGGGCGATACAGCTCGACGGCCAATGCGGCTTCCGCGTCGGCCTCGGCGCGCGCCTCGAGGGCCGCGATCTCGGCGGGCGTCATTTGGCCACGTGCGAGCTTCTCGAGGGAATCCGCCGTCGGATTGGCGCTCGCGTCGCCCCTTCGGTCGCGCTCGGCTTTCGCCGCGGCCGCAACCTCGCCTAGCAGTTCGTCGTCGGTCATGGGGAGCCTCCCGCTTTCCTACGCGGTGACGCCGCGGCTTCTGACACGCCTCCGACCGATTCGATCTCGGCGGCCACCGCACGCACGGTTTTGGCGAGGCGGCTCCGCCAGGCGTACACGGCGTCCGCGGTCATCGAGAGGCGGGCACAAACGGCATCGACCGGCTCCTCGTCGACCATGAGCGCATAGAAAAGCTCGAGCCCGCGCGGCGATAGCTCGGAGCGAAGCCGCTCGACGACGAGGGCGTAGAGCTGACGTGACGCGATGCGACGTTCCGTCCCCGGTCGCTCGGCCGGGACGAATTCCAGCACTTCGTCGCTCGTGTCCTCGTGGCGCCACGGCCGCCGCTTGCCACTTCGCAAAATCGACGCGACCTGATGCTCTGCGACGAGCGACACGAACGACGTGAGCGTCGATCCGCGCGCCGGATCCCACGCACGAAGTGCCCGCGAGTCGTCGTCGAAAAGTGCCAAAAAGACCTCCTGCGTGAGGTCTTCAACGTCTTGGGCGGGGCTTCGCCCTTGGGATCGCACCGTGTGCGAGCGCTGCAGCGCCCGCGCAACGCGGATTTGAATGACGGGTGTGAGAATGCGAATCAGCGCGCGAATCGCGTCCGGCTTCCGCGCGATGGCGCGCGCGACGATGTCACTCCCCTCGGCTGTCACGAGAGCTGGGTTACCACAGCCGCGAGCCCCTCAGAACATTTGCAGGTACCGTCCTTCGAATAGCTGCCGCTCCCGATATGAATTTTGACGAGCTCGAGATTGCTCGTCCCCCCGCCGTTTTTGAATTTGTAGTGCGATATCGGGTCGTCGCCAATCGTCGCGAAATACGCGTGATCGCCTAAAGGCGGGCGCCGCGCCTCGTTCCACCCGGTTGGCTCCAAGAAATGAAAAATCCGCGTGCTCCCCGGCCGCGGCGACAACTACAGCACCGCCGAAGGTGCGGAAGGCGAAGGAGAGCGCCGTGTACGTGAAGTTGGTAGTTCGAGGCAGAGGCGCGCCCCTGCTCCCCCCTATTTGAGAAAAGACGATGAGCCTCACGGGTGACGTGCGCACCTGGCGCGTAGATTCGACCGTGGGGATTCCACGCGTGCGCTCGGGGGGCCGCACGGGTGAGCGCACGATGCGCACGACCCAAAAAGGACTCCTTGAACGTTCGCGCCCGTTGGCTCTCTTCGCCTGCCGTTCTCGCTGCGCTCCTCTCGTCTCTCGCCGCCTGCGGATCCAGCGCCGAGGCGCCTTCCGTTTTCAACGGCAGCGCGGCGGACGCGGGCGATCTCCCGCGCACGCCCATTCCGGACGACGGCTCCGTCTCGTTCGACGACGACGCAACGGTGCAGACGAATCCCGACGCCTCGATCGCGGCCGACGCATGCACAGGCGATGCGTGCACCAGCACGGCAGACGCCATTTGCGGCGACGGAGTCGTCGACACGGCGAAGGGTGAAACCTGCGACGACGGCAACGGCAAACCCGGCGACGGCTGCTCTGGCATTTGCACGATCGAGCCTGGTTACACCTGCCCGAGCGTCGGCGCGCCGTGCCTTTACACGGTCGCGCAGACTTGCGGCAACGGCCACATCGAGGGGCAAGAGGTCTGCGACGACGGCAACGCAGCGGACGCCGATGGCTGTTCGGCGGGATGCCAAATCGAGACCGGCTACGCGTGCGTGACGAACGGCACCGGCAAGAGCGTCTGTACCAAGGCCGACGTCGCGATTTGCGGCGACGGCCGCGTCAGCAGCGGTGAAACCTGCGACGACGGGAACACGCTCGGCGTCGACGGCTGCAGCGCCACGTGCACCATCGAGACCGGCTACGTCTGCCCCACACCGGGCACGGCGTGCTCGAAGCTCGAATACTGTGGCGACGGCACCGTTCAAACGGCGAAGGGCGAAACCTGCGACGACGCCAATGCCGCGCCTGGCGACGGCTGCTCCGGCACCTGCAAAGTCGAAAACGGATATGCGTGCCCTGCGGCCGGGCAGTCGTGCGTCCGTATTTGGGTATGTGGTAACGGCAAGGTCGACCCCGGCGAAGCCTGTGACGACGCGAACACGGTAGGGAGCGACGGCTGCAGCGCCGACTGCACGCTCGTCGAAGCGGGCTTCACCTGCCCGCGGGGCGCGAGCGCCGGAGGCCAAAGTGGAACCGGCGGCCCGTGCACGCCCGCGCCCGCCAACACCTGTGGCAACGGCATCGTCGCCGGCAACGAGCAGTGCGACGACGGCAACACGGCGCCGAACGACGGCTGCTCCGCAGGATGCGCCGTCGAGGCCGGCTACAACTGCACCGTCGCTGGCGCCGCGTGTACGCGCATCGCCGACTGCGGCGACGGCCATTTGGATCTCGTGCTCGGCGAACAGTGCGACGACGGCAACAGGCTCGCGACCGACGGCTGCAGCGCCGACTGCAAGGTCGAGACGAACTTCACCTGCCCCAACGTTGGCCAGCCCTGTGTGCGTTATGTGCTTTGCGGCGACGGCAAAGTGCAGGGCAGCGAGCAGTGCGACGACGGCAAAGCGCTCTCGGGCGACGGCTGCAGCTCGACGTGCGCGCTCGAAGCCGGGTACAGCTGCCCGACGCCCGGCGTGCGGTGCGTCGCGAAAACGTGCGGCGACGGTATTAAAGCCGGTGGCGAGCAGTGCGACGACGGCAATGGCGCCGCGCACGACGGATGCAGCGCGACGTGCACCCTCGAGCAAGGGTTCGCATGCAGCGAGAACGCCGCCGCCAAATCGGTCTGCCACGCGAGCGTGTGCGGTGTCGCCCCGAAAGAAGGGTTCGAGCAGTGCGACGACGGGAACACCATCCCCTACGACGGCTGCTCGCCCACGTGCACAGTCGAGCCGAAATGCACGGGCGGCCAGTGCACGGCGGTCTGCGGTGACGGCCTCAAGTTCCCTCAAGAGGGGTGCGACGACGGCAACCTCATCAACGGCGACGGCTGCAGCGACACGTGCGTCGTCGAAGTTGGATTCAAGTGCACGGAGACCGTGCAAGACCCGCCAAGCTCGCTGACGATTCCAATTCTCTACCGTGACTTTCTCTACAAGGGAACGACCACTCCGGCTCTTGGTCACCCCGACTTTCAGAACACCAGCAACGGCCTCTCCAAGAACCTGGTGAGCGCGACTCTCGGCACCGATGGGAGGCCGGTCTTCGCCTCGTCTCAGGGGAGCAGCGGCAAAGATCAGATCGTCAGCGCCGATACGTTTTTCTGGTGGTACCACGAGAAAAACGCCGCAAACGACGCCAATGCCTACGAGAAGCTCGTCTACAAAGACGCGAGCGGCAACCCGACGACGCTGACGCTAGGCGAGCTACCGGCGCCGTCCGATCCGGGTGTGTACCAGTTCAACAGCGCGTCGTTCTTCCCCCTCACGGGACTCGGTTGGAACGGCCCCCCCTACAACTCGACGCAAGTCTCGAACGACAGCGAGACGAGCACCAATCAGAACTTCTCGTTCACGAGCGAGCTGCACTACCCCTTCACGTTCCAGGGGACGGGCAAAGAGAAGTTCGACTTCACGGGCGACGACGACGTGTGGGTCTTCATCAACGGCACGCTCGCCGTCGATCTCGGCGGCGTCCACGGCGCCTCCAACGGAAGCGTCACGCTCAATGCGGCCACGGCGACGTCGCTCAACCTCACAACGGGTGGGATGTACGAGATCGCCATGTTCCAAGCCGAGCGTCACACCTCGCGCTCCAACTACAAGCTCACACTAAGCGGTTTCGTGCACGCCACGTCGACCTGCTCGGCCATTTGCGGCGACGGCAAGGTCGTCGGCGGCGAGCAGTGCGACGAAGGCGCGCCACCCCTCGTGAGCGCAGGCCAAAACGGCAAGGGGTACGGCCACTGCACGACGTTGTGCACGCTCGGCCCGCGCTGCGGCGACGGTACGACGCAGAGCCCCACCGAAACCTGTGACGACGGTACCAACGCCTCCACCTATGGCGGCTCCGCGCAGGTCTGCAGCCCGTCGTGCACCCTCGCGCCGTACTGCGGTGATGGCGTCGTCTCGAACGGCGAGCAGTGTGACGAGGCCGCGGCCAACGGATCGGGATACGGCCACTGCTCGGCGGGGTGCACCCTCGGCCCGCGCTGCGGCGACAGCATCAAGCAGTCGAACGAGGCGTGCGACAACGGCGTGAGCAACGGCGCCACGGGCAACGCATGCAACACCGACTGCTCGCTTCGCTGCGGCGACGGCACAGTGCAAGTCGGCGAACAGTGCGACAACGGAAAGACGTCGAACAGCGGCGGTTACGGCAAGTGCAACCCCGACTGCACCCTCGGCCCGCGCTGCGGCGACGGCTTCAAAAACGGCACGGAGCAGTGCGACGACGGCCGCAACGACGGCACCTATGGCACGTGCACGTCGGCGTGCATGCTCGCGCCCTACTGCGGCGACGGCACTGCGACCACGCCGCCCGAGACGTGCGATCTAGGCGCGCAGAACAGCACGAGCGCCTACGGCGTTTCGCGCTGCACCAACCGTTGCACGCCGGCGCCGTATTGCGGTGATCGCGCCGTCGACGGCCCCTTCGGCGAGGTATGCGACGACGGCGTGAACAGCGGTCAGCCGGGCTCGTGCACCGCCACGTGCAAAGCGTTCGTCCCCCTTCAATCGTGCGGCAACGGCGTGGTCGATGCGCCGGAGCAGTGCGACGACGGCACCGCGCGCAACGGAACCAGCGGGAGCCTTTGCGACACGCACTGCCGCATTCGCTGCGGCAACGGTTACAAAGACTCGGGCGAGGGGTGCGACAACGGCGTCAACGACGGCAGCTACGGAACGTGCAATACGAACTGCACGATTGCGGCCTACTGCGGCGACGGCATCACCAACGGCCCCGAGAAGTGCGACAGCGGCTCGAGCAACGTGCCGCCGTCGACCGCCTACGGGCCTGGTATTTGTACAACGGCTTGCGCCTTCGCCGGCTACTGCGGCGACAAGCGCGTGCAATCCCAGTTTGGCGAAGAGTGCGACGGCACAGCGAACTGCACGCCCGAGTGCAAGATCTTCACGCCGCGTTGACCCGTCAGGTCCGGACCGAAAGCACGCCGGGGTAGCACGCGGGCGTTCGTGCGCAACGAACGCCCGCCGCTGCCGACTACGGGTGCATGAAGAACGCTCCCGCTCCCTCGCCGTACCGCTCCACCCAGCTCGAAACGCTCGCGACGATCGACCCCGATCTCCTTCGGTTGAAGCTCGGCTCCGTCCACGCACGGGCGGGCGGCGTTGGGATGGCGGCGCTCCTCTCCGTAGGTTTGCTGTTCGGAATCCTCCAAGGCGCGTTCGTCGGGCTCGTAGGCTACGGCATCGCCTACGCGGTTCTGTACAAGCGGGCGATGCGCGAGCTCGCAGCGATGGCGTGACGTCGCGCCCGTCCGCACGAAGACGGCCGCAGCGTCACGTTCGGGCGCGTCAGAACGACGGAAACTTCGCGCCCAACACTGCGGCGTTGATGGCGCTCGGGGGCGCCTCGCCGAACGGGTGAATCGACGAGACCGACGTCTGGTGGTCGCCCGCGCTCTGCGACCAGCGGCGCTCTTCCGAGTGGCTCTCGAGGATGCTCAAGCTCGATTCGGTCATCGTGAGAGGTGACGTCGCCTTCGCGTGAATCGTCGCCCAGTTCGACCCGCAGTCGACCGTCGACGTGATCGACGACGACGTAATCACCACCTTGGCTTGAATCGTCAGCCCCATCTTCGCGATGGTCGACGCATCGCCATTGATCGACGTCGGGAGCGTCCACGTTCCGACGATGCCGCCCGACCCGCTGGCGCGCGTGAGGGCCTGGCTGCTCGCGCCGTTCGAGATCGTCAGCGTCGACCCAGAGACTTCGTACGTGAGATCGATCTGCGAGACCGATGCGTTGCATTTGAGCTCGAACCCTTCGGGAACGGCGCCCGCGTTCGGATTCGTGCCGGTCCCCGTGCCGGTGCCGGTGCCGGTGCCGGTGCCGGTGCCGGTGCCCGGGCTGTTGGTGCCGGGGACAGAGTCGCTACAGCCCATCGCGAGCATCGACGCAGCCGACGTGATGAGAGCAATCGCGCATACCGAAATAGAACGTGAGAATGACATTTTCGTTTTTTCCTAAGTGGCCATCACGGGTCGTCTAAAGAACGCCGCGGTCTGTGGGAGCACCGTCGCGGCGGGAGCGACTCGGCCATGAGCAAGGCACGGGCCGACCCCCCACGTGTCGCCAAACGTGGGGCGATACAGCCAGAAATGCGGGACCGCGCGTCATTCGCGCGACGCGGTGAGCACGCGCGCGTAATCGCGAGTTCACGCGGGACTCCACGCGCTCGAGACTCGACGAAGCTCGCCGCCGCGCTAGTTTTCGATGCCTTGGTAGTTCGAAATCGCTTCTCGCTTCTCGCTCTCGCGTCGTTCGCGGTTGTCGTCGCGTCGGCGTGCGCGTCCAAGAGCTCACCCCCAGCCGGCCCATCGTCAGACGGCGGCCCGCCCGCGGTCGATGCCGGCAACGACGGCACCACGCCTCCGTCCACCGACGCCTCCGTCGGCGAGGACGCTGGCGACGCGTCTGAGGCGCCCGACGTCGGCGACCCCGTCGACAGCGGCGACGCCGGCGCTGACGTGGCCATCATCGACTACCCGCGGCCTAACCCCGTCTGCAGCTACGTCGACCCGTCACGCGCCGTCGACAGCGAAGCAGGCGTGGACGCCAGCGATGACGCAGCGGACGGCGACACGACCGACGCGGCGGGGCCCACGGGCACGCGCATTCGCGTGATGACAGCCAACACGACGAGCACCAACTTATCGGTCTACGACACGCCGGGCATACACCTGTTTCAGAGCGTGAAACCCGACATCGTCATGGTGCAAGAGCTCAAATACCCGGCGGGGCTTCGGGCGCTGGTCGACACCGCCTTCGGCACCGACTTCTCGTTCATGGTCGAGACTCAGTCGGGCGGCATCCCCAACGGAATCGTCAGTCGGTATCCCATTCTCGAATCGGGCGAGTGGGAAGATCCGGACGTGCCCGATCGCGATTTCGCCTATGCGCGAATCGACATCCCGGGCCCCATCGATTTATGGGCCGTCAGCATTCACTTGAAGACGAGCGACGCCACCACACGCCACAACGAGGCGAGGCTCCTCGTGAGCCTCATCAAAGCCGCAGTTCCGGCCGGCGCGTATCTGGTGATCGGCGGCGACTTGAACGCGACGACGCCGCAAGAGCCCGCGCTCGCCGATCTCGCCGAGATCACCGACGTCACATCGACCAAGCCGGTCGATCAGCTCGGAAGCGAGATGACCAACGCGAACCGCACGCACCGCTACGACTGGCTGATGCCCAGCCCCAACCTCGAAGCGCGCCGCATGCCGCTCCGCCTGGGCGCGTCCGTCTACTGCAACGGCCTCGTGATGGACAGCCGCGTGTACTCGCCCATCGAAGAGGCGGCGCCCCTTCAACGCGCCGACTCGAACGCCATCAACATGCAACACATGCCGGTGGTGCGAGACTTCTTCGTGAGCGATCTGTGAGCGTCCATGCGGCGAACCGCGGCAACGAGAGCCGCGGCGCGCCCCGTCCCACTGCGGCGCCGCGAGCCGCGATGGACGAACCGAGCCTCAGTGGAGATGTAGTCACGCCCCATCACAAAGCTCGCGCTTCCTCTGTACGGCCTCCTTTTGCACGCCGTTGACGCGTCTGGCCCAGTCGTTGCGATGAGGTCTTCCAGATTTCGTACGGCGAGAATCGGAGCACGAAGCAGATGACATCGACGACGGCACGGGCGCGGCGACGGAAACACAGAGTAGGGGCGATGGCGCTCCAGATCGTGACGTCGCTGGCGGCGGCATCGCTTGTTGTCGCCGCGGCGGCCTGCGGCGGTACGGCGCCCGATCTCTCGAGCGACGGCCCCGACGGCGGGACGAAGCACGATGCCGGCACGGGAACGGCGACCCCCACGCCCGGCCCCACGTCGACCTCCACGCCCGACCCCGCGCCCACCACGCCGGTCGATCCGCCCGCATCGGCGCCCGACGCGGGGACGACGCCCGAAGCGCAGACCGATTACGCGCCCTACTTCTTCACGTGGAGTTGGGATACGGCCTCCACCAACGATTTCTATAGTTTGATGAATCTGAAAAAGAAGGCCGGCCTCACGGGCGCGACCTTGGCGTTCGTCCTCTCCGACGGCGGCTGCGCAGCCGATCGCGGCGCCCAGGACCACCTGTCGGACGTCAAGGCGTTCGTCGCGGCGGGGGGCAAGCTCAAGGCGTCGTTCGGCGGCGCCTCGGGCACGTACCTCGAATACCAGTGCACCGACGCCGCGTCGCTCACCAAAGCGATTGAAGACTTCGTCGACCAGACGGGAATCAAAGATCTCGATTTCGACATCGAGCAAGATGCAGCCTTCACGACGGCCGTGAACGATCGCCGCGCGACGGCCTTGAAGAAGGTACAGGACGACCGCGGCGTGAAGCTCAGTTTCACCCTCGCCGCAAACCCCAGCTACCAAGGGAGCGGCGGCGGCGGCCTCACGAGCCAGGGAATGGGGCTTCTACGTGCAGTGCTCAGCAAGGGCGCGACCATCTCCCATGTGAACATGATGACGATGGACTACGGCGACGACTGGGCCAGCAAGAACATGGGCCAAATCGCCATTGGATCGATCACAGATACCCAGGCGCAGATAAAGACGCTCATTCCCGGCATCACAGATGCGGCCGCCTGGGCCATGGTCGGCGCCACGCCGATGATCGGAAAGAACGACGACGCCGAGACGTTCACTCTCGCCAATGCGCGCGATCTCGTGGCGTTCGCGAAGCAGAAGAAGATCGGCCTCGTGGCGTTTTGGGCCATCAACCGCGACCGCGTCTGCTCCGACTTCAACGAATGCACTACGGTGAATGGGCAGGCCTACGACTTTCACAACGTGCTCAAGGGCGTGCAGTGAGCACGGGCGCGCTACTCCCAGTCGACGACGATGTTGTCGAAGTGGGCGTGGGCGGCGCCCGACTTGGGGCTGTAAAACCCGAAGTCGACGTACATATCCATGCGCGCCTGCGTCGACGTGGAGACGCTTGGTTGGGCAGCGACGACGAAGCCGTTGTGCTTGACGGTGTAGCTGCCGGCGTCGTCGACCACGATGTCCATTTCCACGTGAATCCACGTGGACGGTGGCGCGCCGATGATGTCGTTCTTCTGGATTAGGCCGCCGTCGGCCCCCAGCGTTTTGAGATACGCGACGAGCTTTCCGTCGTTGTCCTCTTTGTAGAAGAGGCCGTAGGTCACGCCGTCGGACGTGGTTTGGTGAATCACACAAAGCTCGAACGACCCGGCGCTGGGGTCGATGAGCATTTGAAATTCGATATGCACACGCCGCGCGAGAATCGGTATCGACTGCTGCAGGCGCGAGCTCACGGGCGCAGGCGTGTCGGCGCTGAACGCGCTTAGAAACGAGCCGGGCGGCGAATAGGCAACGGTGTCGACCTTGGCGGTCGCGCCCGCCGTGAGATCGGTGATCGTGAAGCCGGTGCCCAAGGGATGCCCCTGATCGAAGTCGGCGCAGAACCGCGGCTGCGGCGAGAGCGACGCGCAGAAGCCCGCGTCGGGCGTGGGCGGCGTGCCCGCGTCGCCGGCGGAGGCGTCGGTGAGCGTCGCAGCGTCGTGGGCAGTGCCGCCTTGCAGACCCGAGAAATCTGCCGTGAGGCCGCAGGCACCGAGCGGCACGAGCAGCGCGAAGGGCGCGGCGATCGCGAGGAGATGGCCGCGCTTCACGCGCCTTCGCGTACCACCGCCGGGCGAGGGCGTCATCTGCGCGTCTAGGGCTCGGTAGGGTGACCGAAACGCGTACGCACCGCGGCCATCAGCGCCTTCCGACGCGCCGGCAATGCATCGTCCTGCACGGCGGCGAGCATGCGGCGCGCCTCGGCCTGGCTCCCCACGTCCCACAGCGCTTCGGCGAGGAGCAGCTTCGCCTCTGCCGTCTCTTCGGCCCGCGCCGGCGTCGTGATGTTCTCGCGCCCCATGATCTCGAGGGCCTTGCGCAGCTGCTTCACGGCATCCGCAGGCGCCTTCAACCGGAGCTGGGCCTCGCCGAAGAGCGCCAAGGCAACGCCGTCGTCCCCTTCGTCGTCCGCCGCCTTCTTCGCATCGACGAGCGGCTGAAGCTCGGCCCGCGCTTTTTCGTAGTCGCCCGACAGCAAAAGAATTTTGCCATTCAGCCGCTTCCAATGGCGACCGTAGTCGTCGCGCGCCGTATCCATATCGGCGGCATCGAGAGCGGCCATTTCGGTCTGCACTTCCGTGCGCGCGAGGGCGATCGCGTCGGTGCCGATGAGCGCCTCGGCGCGGTTGAAGTGGGCATTCATCACGCGGTTCTGCGTGCGCGGAAGGCCCGCGGCGAGGGTGAGCGCAGCCTCGCTCGCGACGAGGGCCTCGTCGTAACGCGTCGTCTCGAGCAGAAGCGCCGCGCGGTTCGTGAGGATGCCGGCGCGGAAGCTACTCCCCTCGCCGAACAGCGAAATGGCTAGGGCATCGGAAGCCGCGCTCAGCTCCATCGCACGGGGCGCATCGCCCGCGAGGTTCGCGACGTGGGCCGCGCCGCTGAGGGCGAGCGCGTAGTCCGGCGTGCGCGGGTAGAACTCGGCATAGGCCGCAAGAGCACGCTTGAACGCCTCGTTCGACTCTTTGAAATGGTCTTGCTCGTACGCGAGCCACGCTTCGACTTTCCATAGCCTCGCGTCGAGGCGCTTGTCGGCGTGGGCCTCGGTCGCACGGCCGAGGGCGAGCCATTGGCGCGACTCATCGAAGTTGTGGCGATTGGCAAGTATGTGCGCGAGGGCGCTCTCGGCCTCGACCTTCACATCGTCGGCACGACCGCGTTCGGCCGCGACGATCGCCTGCTTGTAAACGTCGACCGCCGTCGGGTCGCCGGCCACATGGAGCAGCGCGCCGAGCTCCATCGCGACCTCGGCCTCGAGGGGCGCGTAGGCCGAGATCCGCGCGCGTGCATCGAGGGCGCGGAGCTTCGGCAACACGACATCGACATGGCCGAAGGGGGCCTCCGCGCGAAGCTCGCTGAGCTCACGGCGCATCCCGTCGATCGCCGCGCGTGCATCGGGCGCGGCGGGGAGCGGCTCGGTCGACGTGAGCGACGTGACCTCGGCGCAGGCCTCGACATCGGGCAACGAATAGGCGGCCTGCGCGGCCTTTCCGATGATCTCGGCGTCCGGCGAGGCGAGCCTGCGTGCGAGGGCGCCGAGCTGGCGACGACGCTGCTCGAGGCAGGTCATTCGAAGCTGCATCGCGGCTTCGGTCTGCCCGCCGCGCACGCGCGTGGCTTCGCACGCGTCGCGATGGGCCGTGGCCCAGCGCTCGGAATAGGCCGTGAGCCCCTCGCGCGCCTTGTTCCACGCTTCGTCGGCGAAGCGTACGCCCGACGCGTGAAACGCCGCGCCGATGGCCGACTGCGCTTCGGGGTTCCAGACCTCGAGCACCAAAGGCCCTGCGCCCGAGCAAACGCGCGCATCGCGGGCGGCCGCTGCGCGCTGCACGAAGGTGCCTGTCGCAATGGCAAGTATGCAGAGCGACGCCACTGCGACGACGGCACGCACGCGCCGCGCGCGGTCGCGCGTGAGGTCGGCCAAGAGAGCGTCCATGCTCTCGTAGCGATCCGCCATCGAGCGACTGAGGCCGCGCAAAAGCGCCCTTCGCAAGAACGCCGGCACGCGCACGCCGCGCTTGGGCGGCCGCACGCGGCCGTGAAGCACCGAGTACATTTGCGATTCGAAGGTGGAGCCCTCGAAAGGCTTTTCGCCATACAGCGATTCGTAAAGAGCCGCGCAAAAACAGAATTGATCCGTGCGCGGATCCGTCGCCGCGGCCGTGTACTGCTCGGGCGCCATGTAGCCCGGCGTCCCCATGACGGTGCCGGCGGCCGTCAGCTCGGCGTCGACGAGCGAGCGCCCCGACACCGGCGCCTCGCGATCGCCGCGGCGACTGCTGTCGGGCGAATCGCCCGGGCCTTGGCGCCCGTGGGCGATGCCGAAGTCTGTAACTTTGACCGCGCCGCCCTTCCCCACGAGAACGTTGTCGGGCTTGAAATCGCGGTGAACGACGCCGGCGACGTGGGCTGCGGCGAGCCCGCGACCGGCGGCGACGTAGACGCGCACGCGCTCACGCCACGAGTGCTTCCCCTGCTGCCACCTTCGAAGGTTCGTCCCCTCCGAGAGCTCCATCGCCATGAAGACGCGCCCATCGGCCACGCCCACGTCGTGCACCGTGACGACGTTGGGATGGGTGAGGCGCGCCATCGTCTGCGCCTCGCGAAAGAGTCGCTGACGCAAGTCTTCCGCGTCGTGACTGGGATTTTCTAAAAGAAGCTTTACGGCGACTTTGCGATCAAGCTCGGGATCGTAGGCGGCATACACCTCGCCCATCGATCCGCTGCCCAATCGCGAGACGACGATGTACCGGCCGATGCGTTCGATCTGCGTCGCCGTGCGCAGGATGATCGACGGCGCGCGACCGCCGGGGCCGATCGAGAGCGTATCGATGGCGGCATCGACGACGCCGGAGATGGCGATGCCCGTGCTGTCGGCCACGGCCGGAGGGCCTGGCGACGCGGGGAGCGTTGAAACATCACGGGCGGGCGGCCGATTCGTAATCGCCAATCGCTTCCGTTCTGTCGAGCCCGGCATTGCGGCGTGCTTCCCTCCTTGAAAGCTTCCAGCGTAGCAGCGACGCGCCGCGACACCGTGATTTCAGGGAGTGGATGTAGGCGAGTGGGCGTGTTGCGAAGACGTCAGTTCTTGAACAGGGCAATCGAGGTGAGCGCGATGCCGCCGATGCTGAGAATCACCATCATGCCTGCAGGCATCATCTTGCGCGTCTTCGTGAAGCTCGGGACGAAGCGACCCGCGAGCAAGAGCGAGACGACGAGACCCATGATGAGGCCCCCGTGGGGTTGGCCCGCGCCGATGACGAAGCCGGCAACCAAGAGAAGGAGGCCGAAAATCCCCCCGGCGACGATGGAGGGGATGCTCTTCGCTTTGACGAAGCCGATGACGCCGCCGGCGATCGTGAAGAGGCCGAAGACGAAGAGATAGCTGCGTACGGCGTCCATCATGGGCGAGGGCATAGAGCATCGGCGGCGCGGACACCACGAATGTGTGCACTCTACCCGCGAAGGCGACTCCCCCTCTCACGTCCATTCGTTGGCGCGCATTGCACGCGCGTGAGCGTGGGAGCGCGACGCCGAGATGCAGGCGATCACACCCTCCGACGAAACGGATGGGCCGAGTCGCAATTGGCGTAATGCCCCGTAGGATGAAGCGCGTGAACCGTCGAAACTTCGGTAACGGACTCGCGCTCGCGCGGACTGTTGCGGCAGATGAACCTGCAGAGAGCGGTGAGCACGCGCGCATCGACGACGCCGTCACGCGCGGCGTCGACGCGAGCGACGCGACGCGCTTCGCCCATGCGCGCGGGTGGACGTCGCCTTCGGAGATTCAGTCGCCCGCGAGCGACGGCGCCCTCGGGATGTTCGCCGACCGCTACGTTCTGCAACACGAGCTCGGTCGCGGCGGCTGCGGCTCGGTTTACCACGCGTACGACACGGTCGCGGGCGAGCACGTGGCCCTCAAGTTCCTCGAGAGCGCCGACGTCGCGCAGCAGCTCGAGCCGCTTCGCGCCGAGCTGAAGGCCGCGCGGGGGATCTCGGACCGCGCCGTCGTGCGCGTGTTCGACATCGTGAAAGACAAGTCGAACCGCGTGGCGCTCTCGATGGAGTACGTCGAGGGGACGACGCTCGACACGTGGCTCGCGACGAACCCGCGCGAGCGCAATTTCGACGGTCTCCTGCGCTTGATCTCGCCGATCGCGCGCGCCCTCGGCGAGGTCCACGCGAAGGGGATCGTCCATCGCGATCTCAAGCCGAGCAACATCATGGTTCGCACGAACGGCGAGCCGGTGATCATGGACTTCGGCATCTCGCGCGTCGTCAAAGAACGCCCCGCGGGCGAGGTCCCCGCCGAGTCGATGCACGAGAGCACCGTCGTCGGAACGCCGTTGTACATGGCGCCCGAGCAGCTCGCCGGATCGCGCGATGTTGGCCCGGCGGCCGACATTTATGCGATTGGGTTGATCCTGTTCGAGGCGGCGGCGGAGCATATTCCGAATAGGGCCGAGACGTACCGGCGCCTCGAGATCAACCGCCGGAAAGAGGCGCCGAGCCTCTGGGACGAGCGCTCGGATTTGCCCGAGGCGTTCTGTGAGATCGTCGACCGCTGTTTGGAGGTCGACCCGGCGAAGCGTTACGCGAACGGCAGCGAGCTGTTCGAGGCCCTCGAAGAGCTTCCGGCATGGGCGAACGCGCCGTCGAGCTCGCGCAGGATTGCGCGCGTCGAGATGGTCTCGGTCATGCCGAAAGAGATCAAGACGGCGCGCACGCGGCCGCTCACGTGGCGAGAGAAACTGCTGCGAAACCGGTCGCTCATGGGTGCGATGGTTGGAATTGCGTTCGTCGCCGCTGCGGCACCGTTGGTGCGGCACAGCGTGAATCGGTATTCGAACGTCGCGGCCGCGG
>JANXMC010000849.1 GCA_025354825.1 Myxococcales bacterium | reverse complement strand
CGGCCGTTTGGCATCGCGCGCAACGGCGTAAATACCCGGGCGTCGACGTTCCGTACGTGAGCCACCTCGCCGGTGTCGCCATCGTTCTCGCGCGCCACGGCTTCGACGAAGAGGTCGTCGCCGCAGGCGCGCTCCACGACTGTATGGAAGACTGCGGCATTACCTACGACGAGCTTACGCAGCGCTTCGGCGAGCGCGTCGCGACCCTCGTGCGCAACGTGAGCGAGGCGGACAAGACGCTCTCGTGGGAAGAGCGCAAAGCGAATTATCTCGAGCACTTTTCAAAAAAAGACTGGGACGCTCAGGCCATTACGCTGGCCGATAAAATCGATAATTTTCAGTCGATCGTTCTTTGCCAAAAAGATCACGGCGACCCGTGGGCGATGTTCAAGCGAGGGCGCGAGGCGCAGGTGAGCCGCTTCGACGATCTCCTCGCGCGCGCTCGGGTGCTTTCGCCCCACCCGCTCATCGACGAGTACACCGCGGCCCTCGCCGAGCTTCGCGCGCTGCCCACGTGACGCCCGCCGCCGCGTGAAAAACCGCTCCCACGCGAACCGCGGCCACATTGGGATGAACGCCCTCCGGAAGCGGCAGGGGCTCCATTCGTCCGAGCTCCTCGGCGCCCATCTGCCGCCCCTCGAAGAGACGCTGCACGTCGTGAGGGTCGTCGACTGCCTCGAGCTGCTCAAGTCGCTGCCGACCGCATCGGTGCAGTTGGTTATTTGCGACCCACCTTACAATATCAATCTCGCGGTGTGGGATACGTTCGACGACTACCTGGCGTGGGCGACCTCTTGGCTTGACGAATGCGAGCGAGTTCTCGCGCCCACGGGCAATTTAGCCCTCTTCGGCGGCCTTCAGTATCAGGGTGAGGCCGGCTCGGGCGATCTCCTCGAGCTCTTGATGCACCTGCGTCGTCAGAAGCGCATGCTCCTCGTGAACCTCATTATTTGGCATTACGCCAACGGAATGGGGGCGCACCGGTTTTTCGCCAATCGGCACGAAGAGATTGCCTGGTTCGCCAAGTCCAAGCGCTACTTCTTCGACCTCGACGCCGTTCGCATCCCGTTCGACGAAGCTACGAAGAAGACGTACGCCCGCGACAAGCGCCTACGCCCGGAGAGCCTCGAAAAAGGGAAAAACCCCACCAACGTGTGGGCCATGGGTCGGCTAAATGGCAATTCTGCCGAGCGCGTGGGTCACCCAACGCAGAAGCCCGCCGAAGTGATTCGAAGGCTCGTGCGCGCGCTTTCCTATCCGGGGTCGACGGTCGTCGACTTCTTCGCGGGCTCGGGCGTCACGCTGCGCGTCGCCATGGAAGAGGGGCGCCACAGCGTGAGCGGCGACGCATCCCCCACGGTTCTCGATTACGCCGCAACGCAGACGAAAAACCTCGTCTGCAAAGTACCCGCGCGCGTGCTGGGTGAAGCGGAAGTGCCGCTCCACCCCGTGTTCGCGAATTGACGGGCGCTCACGTGCGCTTGTCGAGATCCTCGACGGCCTGCTTCAACTCCGTCAGCTTCTGCTCGACCAGCGCTTTCGCGCCTTCGAACTCGCCCACGGTCGCCGTGTCGACCTTCGCGAGATCCGTTCGGACCTCGTCGCCCTTCGCCTGAACGCGCTTCAAGGCGGCCTGGGCGTCGGCCTTCGACACCTTCGTCGTCGACGCGATCTTGGAGCTAAGCTCGTTCGTCTTCTTCGTGAGGTCGTTCAGCTTGGCTTCGGCGTCTTTACGGAATTCGATGCGCTTCTTGGCCACGACATCCATGGAGTCGGCAATTTTTTCCGACGCCTTCGCCTGCGCTTTTTGGATATCGTCCGTGGCCGCCTTGTTGGCCTCGTTGATCTTCCCGTTGGCTTCGTTCTGCGCCTTCGCCGACTTCTCGGCAGCCTCGCGCGCGGCCTTCGCGGCCGTCTCGTCTGCCGACTGCTGCGCCTGAATGGCTTCGGTGCGTGCCGCCTCGGGCGACTTTTCGCAACCCGTGGCGAACACCGGAATACAGGCGACGAACGCGAGCGTCGAAAGGGTACGAATCATGAGAAAACCTCCTGCGGTTGCATTCTCGGTTTCGGCGATCTTCGAATCGCGTACTTACGTATTTGGTTGAAAAGCGCGTCGTCATTTGCTGGCGAGCGCACTCGGCGCTTCAGCAACGCACATGCCGCCGGCGTCCGTTGCTCTACGGCTCGGTTCCGTTTTGCGCCGGATCGCTGGCATTCGACGCGCAATTTCGAGCGTCTCCGCGGCACCGTTGACGGCTCATCTGCGCGGCGAGTCGACGTGACACTTCGCCTCAACCGCCCACTGCGGTGTGCGCGCCGCGCATCGTGCCTAGTCCGCGCAGTCGTGGGTCTGGCGCGAATTACCGCGATCTTTCCAAAGGACAAAAAAGAAACTGCGCGCCAACACGAGGCTGGTGCGCAGTTACAGACGCCGCCGCGTTGGACGCGAATCGTGCGGTGACGTCTGCGAATGAGCTTTGCACGCTGCGTGCCGATGCCTCAGGAGGGCGGCGGCTCCATCGGCGGCGCGCGCTCGGGCCCGGGCGGCTGCGGCTGGACGGACGGGTGCGGCGTCTCGACGGGGATCGGACGATGAATCGGCTGCTCGTAGGGGCCGACCTCGGGCGTGGGGCCGGAGGGCTGGCCCGGATGGGTCGGCTCACTCGGCCCCGTTATTTCGTTTGGCGAATGCGGATAGGGGGACGGAACAGTCATGGCTCCGCAACGGTGCAAATCAGGCGCCGCCCACGTCGTCGATCTCGATGACGAAACGAGCGCCGCGCGCCTCTCCGCGCCCAGGCGCGAGGGTGCTCGGCTCGACCCTAAGCGCCCCGTTGTGGCCAATCACCACTGCATGGGCCACGGAGAGACTGAGTCCGACGCCGCTCCCCGAAGGGCGGGAGACGAGGCGGTGGAAGAGCGTCGCCATCGCTTCGGGCGCGACGCCAGCGCCGTCGTCTTCGATGGAAATGCTCGCCTTCGTGGGCGAGCCGGACGCATCTGTCACGGCCGACACCTGCACACGGACGTTTCGGTGCGCGAAGCGAATGGCATTGCAGAGTACATCGACCAGCGCGGGCTCGAGCCAACGTGCATCCACCGACGCAAAGACGCCCTCATCGATGAGAGCCTCGACCTTTACCGACGAACGCGACTGGACGAAGGTCGCGCCCTCGATCGATTTTTTCACCATCTCGCCGACGTCGGTTCGGACGCGCGCGACCTGAATGGGGCGCTCCTCGAGCTCTGCCACCATTGAGAGGCGGTCGGCCAGCCGCAAGAGGCGCTTCAACCCGCGGTTGAGCATCGTCAACCAGACCCTGTGCTCGGCCGCCGTTGTGCCGAGGGCCGATTCGAGCTCGTGAAGCGCGCCCGCGACGACGCCCGCCGGCGCCCGTATGTCGTGGGCAATCCGCGAGAGAAGCACTGTGCGCAAGAAGCGCGACGTCGCCGCGAGCTCTGCGAAATCGCCGGCGGGTTTATCGAGGTTCGCGTCGCTCATCGTTCTTGGTGTTCGTCCTACCATCGAAGCGCGCATCGGGGGCACGCGTGCTTGCGAGAGACCCGCATTCGCGGGCGTCAGCTCGAGCGCGACGCGGCATTCAGCTTCGCCCCGATCGAGGCGCTGTGCCGCACGCCGCGCGCGGGAGCCGGGCCGTGGGTTCGCTTCCCTGCGCCGTGGATCGCGCCGCAGCGCGAGCGCACCGTATTGGCATATGCCTTGCGGTGCTTGGGGTTGAGCCGACGCTCGCATTCGCGTCGAGATCAAATGAGGTTTTCATGACGGAGCTCGCAAAACAAATCCGCGTTCGTGACCTCGCCACCGATCGACAGGTGCTCGTGTCGGGCGGCGAAACCGCGCTCCGCGTCCCTTACGAAGTCCTCATGCTCGACGGCCCCGCCGCCGTCGAGGGGGAATCGATTCGTTACACCTCGCGTGGAACCGAGCAGACGGGGCGTGCGAAAGAAGCGCTTCTCGGCGAGTGCGCACCGGGCGAGCGCGTGCTCGTGCACCAGCGAACATTGGCAAAGAAAGAGGCCGGCTGGTGGCTCTGCGAGGTCATCGAGAGCGACGGACAAGACATCGGCTAAGCGCGCACCGGCGTGATGACCGCGCCAACGCGATAGGCCGATTGGACATTTTGGGAGGAGGGACCAATGACGGATTCACTCGCTATCTTCGGTTGGGTCGCGCTCGGCTTCTGCGTGAGCATCGTCGCGATGATTTTGCCCTTTCGCCGCGGTGCAGCCGGTATCGCCATCAACATGGTTTCGGCCATCGCGGGCGCGCTCCTCGGCGGATTCGTCGGCCACGCTCTCGGGTTTTACGACAAGCTCGGTGGTGCCGGCGGCTTCGGAATGGCGGCCGCGGCGTCCATCGCCCTGACTCTCTTGGTGCACGCCGTCGTGATGCGCCGCTCGCGTCGCGCGACCGAGAGCCCGGCCGAGTGAGGCCGTGAGGCGCGCGGAGGGCGCGCTCGATCTCTCGAGCTGGTATGGCTGGTGCCTCTTGGACGCATCACGATGCTCAAGGCGTGCGCGCGCGGCGACGGGCTTTATGTGAGCCTCACGCGCTTCGTGGTTCGCGGAGAGCTCACATCGGAGGAGCACGCGCGCCACGCCCACGTGCGCACGATCGAAGCCAGTGTTCTCGATCAGTGCCGCGTGGGAGCGCCGCTCGCGGGGCTTTTTGGCGTGCTCCCCGAAATGTACGCCGAGCACGGGTACGAAGGTGCCGAGCACGAGCACCATCAAGGAGGAACGACGGGGTATCTGCCCCGCGAGCTTCTTGCCAGCGCCGAGAGCGAAGAGCGCCTCGTGGGCAATGGCGCATTTGCCCTTCATCCGAGCGTGCGCGCCGCAACGATCGAAGACACGTTTCTGCTGCACGAAGGCGGCGAGCTCGAGAACCTTACGTTCGATCCCCGTTGGCCGAGCGTTCTCGTTGCGGGGCGACAGCGGCCGCTCCCTCTCGAAGTGCTGCCGTAGCGGCGGTCGCGTCCGTGACGCCTGCGGCGACGAGCGCCGTGACCGGCAGCGGCTCGTCGTCGACGACTTCGACGGTCTCGTAGATGCGGAGCGCGGCAACGAAGAGCGACACGATGATCGGCCCGACGACGAGCCCCGCAATGCCGAACACTTCGATCCCGCCGAGAATGGCAATCAGCATCAGAAGCGGGTGGCCGTGCCCTCCCGCACCGACAATGCGCGGCCGAATGACATAGTCGGCGAGCGACGTCACGACCAGCACGCACCACGCGACGAGAAGCAGCGCGCTCCCAGGGTTTCCCGTCATTGCCAAATAGCCAGCGGCGGGCGCCCAGACGACAGCCGTTCCGATGACCGGAATGAGCGAGCACAGGGCCGTGAGAAGGCCCCACGTCGCGGCTCGCGGAATGCCAAGCACGGTATAGCCGGCGGCGGCGAGCGCGCCTTGAATGAGCGCCGTCGCGATCGTGCCGATGAAGGCGCTGCGACCCACCTCGCGCATCTCGAGAATGAGCGACCGCGTATGGCGTGGGTCGAGCGGCAACACGCGCTCGAGGCGGGTTGCGATTCGCGGCCAATCGATGAGCACGTAGTACATGGTGATGAGCGACAAGATAAGCTCGAGCACCGCCGTCGACGTCGTCGCCAGGATCGACCCGGCCGCGGTTGTCGCCGAGCTCATCGCCCCGTCGAGCTCGCGGTGAATCATGAGCACCGCCGCCGTCGGATCGACGCCGAGCTTCACGACGAGGCGCGCGCCGCGGGGGCCGATGATTTCGCTAAGCGACGCTGCGTTTCCGTGGGCCTGCAGATAGGCCACGGTGGTCACGAGCTCGCCACTAATGACGTAAATGGCCATGAGCCCGGCCCCGAGGCAACAGAGCCCCGTCACGAGCGTCAACAGACCGGCCGCCATAACGTGCGAGCCACGGCGGCCGCCGATGCGCGCCGAGAGCGCGCGGTAGGGGCGCTGCGTCGCGAAGGCCATCACGGTGCCGAATGCGATACCGACCCAGAGCGGCGAGGCGACGTAGGCCGCCGCGAGGAACGAAACCAACACCAGAACGCGAAGAGCGAGCCGCCGACCCCGCCGCGTCTCGGGCGCGGTGGCCACGGAGACGAGGTTCGGAAGCTCGCTGTCGCGAAGCAGACTGACGGGTGGCGGTGGCTTCGCCTTCTGGGTCACGACGGCGAGAGTAGCCGCTTGCAGCTCGCGACGGCGATTCTCACCGTCGACGAGGCGATCGAGCCGAGCCCTCGCAGGACCGCCACGCCTGTCGCGGGTTGTCTCGAGCGGCTGCGCGGAGCCTCCCGCGGCCGCTCGCGCGACGGCGAGCCCATGGCCGTGGGCGAGAACGACGGAGGGTCGCTTGCGGGGAACGAATCCATCGCCATCTTATCGATAAAGTCGTCGTCATCGTCCGTGACGTGATCGTGCGACATGTGAACGGGAATATCGGCCTCGTCGAGCGCCGTGGACGTCTGGGGGGTCTTGGCCTGCATGGTCTCGTCTCCTCGTCGTCCGCTCAGCAGAGCCCGTGCCAGCCGATGCGCGGGTTTGGGAGGCGCGCGAGGCTTCTCGCCAGGGTGGACCGAGCGTTGCAGAATCGCGGTGCTTTCCTCATGACGCGCGACGTTGGCGCGCTGACATCGCAGCCTTGGGGCCGCATTGGGCGGCTTCGCGGCTGTGGCAAGATCGACAAGGGTGAGACATGGCCGCGTCCCGTCGTGCTTCTTCTTCCGCAAAATCGGCTTCGAAGACCTCCCACGGCAAGGCGTCTGGTCACGACGACGACGACGACGCCGCCGACGGGAGCGGGCGGCCCATTTGGAGTGGCTCGATAAGCTTCGGTCTTTTGCAAATCCCCGTGAGCGTTCACGGCGCCGAGTCGAAGAAGGAGCTTCAGTTTCACCAACTCGACAAGCGAGATCTCGCGCCTATTGGCTATTTGCGCGTGAATAAAACCACGGGCAAAAAAGTGGAATGGGGCGATATCGCAAAAGGGTACGAATACGAAAAAGGGCAGTTCGTGGTGATGACGGATGCCGACTTCAAGTCGGCCAACGTCGAAGCGACGCAGACGATCGACATTCAAGACTTCGTCGATGCCGAAGAGATTCACCCCTCGTATTACGAGACGCCCTACTACCTCGCCCCTACGAAGAAATCGAACAAGGCCTATACGGTGCTTCGCGAGGCGCTTCGAAAGCAAAAAAAGGCGGCCGTCGCGACGTTCGTGATGCGGTCGCGCGAGCACCTGTGTGCGATCTTCGCCCAGGAAGACGCACTCTTGCTCGAGATTCTGCGCTTCTCTCACGAGCTTCGCACCACCGAGCACCTTGCGCTGCCTGCGACGGGGAAGACGTCGCTCAAGATCAATCCGCGCGAGCTCGAGATGGCCGAGCGCCTCATCGAGGGGATGTCGACCGCGTGGGAGCCGAAGAAGTACCACGATCAGTATCGAGACGATCTCCTCGCCAAGATCGAAGAGAAGGCGCGCACGGGGAAGGTGACGCCGTCGAACGAGCCGAAGAAGGGCGAGCGCACCGGGAACGTCATCGACATCATGAGTCTCTTGAAGCGGAGCGTGGAAAAGGCCGAAACGGGGCGTAAAAGCGATTCTGCGACAGGCAAGAAGGCCGGCGCCAAGACGGCCAAAAAGGCCGCCGCCAAAAAGGGCCGCGCGCGCGGAAAGGCGGCCTGACCGTGGGTCTCGCGCGGTACCACGCGAAACGAAACTTCGAGCGCACCGCCGAGCCGCGCGGCGGCGATGCGAAGGGCAAGGAGGCCAAAAAAACTGGCGACTCCGCCCACTCCTTCGTGATTCAGAAGCACGCGGCGACGCGCCTTCATTACGACTTTCGCCTCGAGTGGGGCGGCGTTCTCAAGAGTTGGGCGATTCCCAAAGGGCCGAGCTTCGTACTCGGCGAAAAGCGCCTGGCCGTCGAGGTCGAAGACCATCCCGTCGAATATGCCAACTTCGAAGGGACGATTCCCCACGGCGAATACGGCGGCGGCGCCGTCATCGTATGGGACCGTGGCGACTGGACGCCCCACGGCGACGTGCGCGAAGGGCTCAAAAAGGGGAATCTCAAGTTTTCGCTCGACGGCGAAAAGATGCACGGCTCCTGGGCGCTCATCCGCCTTCACAACCGCGACGGCGAAGACCCCAAAAAGCACAATTGGCTTCTCATCAAAGAACGCGACGAGTTCGCCAAGGAGTCGGCCAAGCGTGAAATCACTGAAACCCACGCCCGGAGCGTGCTGACGAAGCGTACGGTCGAAGAGGTCGCCGCCGAGAAAGACGGCGCCGTGTGGCACTCGAAGCCTCGCGCGACCGCCGCTACCCCGAAGGGCGCGGCCCACGAGAAAATCGCGAAAATCGCGGCGAAATCAGCCCAAAAGGCGACGAAACCCGAGGCGCGGCCCCAGGGACGGGCGCCGCTGCCGAAGGAGGTGGCGCCGCAGCTCGCAACGTTGGTCGACGCCCCGCCGGTGGGGCCCGAGTGGGTCTTCGAAATTAAGTTCGATGGCTATCGAATCGTGTCGACGGTAGCGCGCAAGCAGGCCGCCCTCGCGTCGCGGAATGGCAAGGACTGGTCGGCGCGCTTTCCCGAGATTCGCGACGCCCTTGCGCAGCTCGAGGTGCGTTCGGCGATCTTCGACGGCGAAGTTTGTGCCGTGAAGAAGAGCGGCGTGACGGACTTTCAAGCGCTCCAAGGTGCCCTTCACGACGGCAAGGCGACGGGCCTCGTCTACTACGTGTTCGACCTTCTTTACGTCGACGGGAAGGACCTTCGAAACGAGCCTTTGTCCGTGCGAAAGAAGCTCCTCGCGGAGGTCCTCGGCGAGCCGCCCGAAGGGTCGCCACTGCGCGTGAGCGAGCACCTCGAGGGGTCGGGCGAGAAGTTCTTCGGCGAAGCGCGCCGCCTCGGCCTCGAGGGGATCATCGCGAAGCGCCTCGACAGGCCCTATGTCGAAAAGCGGTCGCTCGATTGGCAAAAGATCAAATGTGGCAAGCGGCAGGAGCTGACCATCGTCGGTTATACGAAGCCGTCGGGGTCGCGCAAAGGGCTTGGGGCGCTGCTCCTCGGCGTTTCCGGTAAAGCGGGCGAGACGCGCGCGAAGGCGAAGAGAGAGCCGCTTCGGTATGCGGGAAAGGTCGGGACCGGCTTTTCACACAAGGTCCTTCTTGATTTGTACAAACGCCTTCACGCAATGGAGGTCGACACGCCCCCGGTTGTGAATCCGCCGCGCCTTCGCGATGCGACGTGGGTGAGGCCCGAGCTCGTATGTGAGGTCGCGTTCACGGAGTGGACCCACGAGGGGAGCTTGCGGCACCCTTCGTTTCTCGGCCTACGCGAAGACAAGGAGGCGAGCGACGTGATCCGAGAAGAGCCCGTGCAGGTCGCGAAGAAGGCCGCTTCCAAGCCCGACGCGAAAGCGAAAGTAAAGGCGAAGGCGAGCACCAAGGCGCCTACGAAGGCGATCGGGACTGGGAAGAGCGGCGACGAGACGTCCCACGGCGTGCGCCTCACACACCCCGAGCGTGTTCTGGACGCCACCTCGAAGGTGACGAAAGAAGGGCTGGCGGCATATTACGAGGCGCTCGCTCCCGAGATCTTGCGGTATGGGAAAGACCGCCCGCTGGCCCTCGTTCGCTGCCCCGACGGCACGGGTGGCGAGACGTTCTTTCAAAAGCACAAGGCGCCCTGGATGGGGCCTCACATCCAAGTCACCCACGCCAAGGGGGACGAGATTCTCTACGTGTCCGACCCTCTCGGAGTCGTCGAGCTCGCGCAGGTGAGCGCTCTCGAGATTCATATGTGGGGGTCGACGGTGGCCGACGTCGAAGCGCCCAATCTGATGGTATTGGATCTCGATCCGGACGAAGGGCTTCCGTGGGCGCGCGTCGCGACGGCGGCGATCGATTTGCGCGACCGCCTGAAAGAGCTCGGTCTCACGAGCTTCGTCAAAACCACGGGTGGCAAAGGGCTCCACGTCGTGGTGCCTATTGCGCCCATTTATGATTGGGAGACCTTCAAGGCGTTCTCCCAAGCGATTGCCCACGATGCCGTTCGGCGCGACCCAAAAGCGTATACGGCGAACATGGCGAAGGCTGCGCGAAAAGGGAAAATATTCCTCGATTATCTCCGCAATGGACGCGGGGCCACAGCGGTCGTGCCCTATTCGCCCAGGGCGCGCCCGGGCTTGCCCGTCGCCGTGCCGATCCCGTGGAAGGATGTCGCGTCGGTCGTGCCGAGCGAGCTGAACGTCACGACCGTGGCGGCTCACGTGCGCGCGCGAAAGACCGACCCCTGGGATGGCATTACCAAGCTGCGGCAGCGCTTCACGAAGGCGGCCCTTGCCGAGCTGGACCCACACGGGAAATAGCGGTCTCGGCCCCTCGGCCGCGCGACACGGCCGAGGCACGACGCGTACAATTCTGTCGCGCTTGCGCAGGGCGCCACGACGCGGCGCCACGTAAACGCCACCGAACCGCCGAGGCGCGTCGCGATTTGCGGGAACTCTGCGTGGCACGCATGTCGCAGACCGGTTTGCCAACACGACCCGTCGCAAGACGCCTCACACTTTTAGGAGAGCACCATGAACAGCAAGGACATCGCGAACGTCTTCACGTCGGTCACCTCGGGCATTCGCCTCGCGAACGCGCTTGGCCTGGTCGGCCTCGAGCGTCGCCGTAGCACGGCCAGCCAGATGCTCCCGACAGTCGGCGCGTTCGGTCTCGGTATCGCCGTTGGCGCGGGCCTCGGCCTGCTCTTCGCGCCCAAGCCGGGTGCGCGCCTTCGCGACGACATCTCGAAGAAGGTTACGCGCCTCGCGGACGACATGAAGAATGCCGCCGAGAAAGCCGAGAACGACGTCCAGGCGCGCATTGCGCCGCGCGGCGAGCAGCAGATCGAGGTCAACGGCCACTGATTGGGAGGTCGGCTCGTCACGCCGCACCAATCGTCTGTCGCCGCAGTTGGAAGGGAGCCTCTCTATGCAGCTCGAGCCCGGCGCCAAGCTCTCAGAGAGGCTCACCCTCATTGCCCCCGTCGGTCAGGGCGGGATGGGCAATGTTTGGATAGCGGAGCATTCGGCCCTCGGCGCCAACGTCGCGGTTAAAGTTCTCAACGAGAAGTACGCCCAGGACGGGGAGGCGATCGCGCGTTTCAGCACGGAGGCGCGCTCTCTCGCGCGAATCGTGAGCGATAACGTCGTTCGTATTTACGACTTCGCGACCACGGTAGACGGGCTGCCGTACATGGTGATGGAGCTTCTCGAGGGGGAAGATCTCGAGAGGGTCATTCGGCGCGAGAGCTGCTTGTCTCTCGCGCAGGTGGCCACCGTCCTGGCACAGACGTGCGAGGCGCTCGCCAAGATTCACGAAGCCGGCATCGTTCACCGCGATGTGAAGCCCGAGAATGTGTTCCTCACAACCGTGAACGGGAACCTCCGGGTGAAGCTCTTCGACTTCGGTATCGCGAAGGACCAGGAGAAGGCCGGCAACATCCATATTACGCGTACGGGGACCACCGTCGGTACGCCGCTCTACATGAGCCCCGAACAGGTTCTCGGCGGCGCGTCGGTCGATTTCAAATGCGACTTGTGGGGGCTTGCGGTGGTGGCCTACCACGGACTCGTCGGGAAGCCTCCGTTCGAAGGGGAGACCTACGGCGCGCTCTGCGTCGCGATTCACAAGGCCAAATTCCCGCCGGTGTCGACAGCCTCCGCGCGGCGCGATCTGCCCGCGACCCTCGACGCTTGGTTCGCGAAGGCGCTCGCGCGCGACCCGAGGCAACGGTTTGCATCTGCGTACGAGCTTCGCGACACGTTCCTCGAGGCGAGCGGCTTGGTTGCGTCCGCGCCGGGACCGGCGCTTACGTCTGTGGCCCGGGCCGCGACGGCCGCCGTTCAATCGATTGCGCCCGTGGCACGTGAAGTCGAGGACGAGGCGATGAGCCTCACGACCCCGCGCGGGAGGCCGGGGCGCAAACATGGCATCGCGCGCGCGCTGGTTGCGTCTGCGATCGTGGGCATTGCGGCGGGCGCTGCCGTTCCGGCGCGCGGCTGGCGATCCATCGAGGCCCAGGGGCACGCTCTTGCGCTGCAGGCCGCCGAAACGTCGGCCTTGGGAGCGCGCCTCTTCCCGCGCCTTGCGAATGCCACTACGGAATCTCCCGCCCGCACGTTCGAGCGGGCGGACGAGCGTCGCGGCCTTCATCGCGAGAGCGACGAGCTCGCGCGTGCGTACGATCGCGACGACGCAACCGCGCTCGATATTGAAATTCTCGAAAAGGACAACCCATGAGCCCTACCAAGACCTCACACTTCGCATTGGCCCGCCTCTCGACGTTTGCGACCACCGCCATCGCCTGCACGGCCTTCGCCGCCGCCCTTGGCTGCGGAGGGGCCGACAGCCCCGATCCGAAAATGCCGATGAACTCGCCCGCGCCCGCGGTCGAAACACCCCCGCCCCCCGAAACAGCGAGCACGACCCCCGCCGTCGACATGCCGCCGAACAAGTCGGCCGCTGACACGGCGCCGCTCCCGGTCGCGCCGACCACGCCCGCGCCGCCGTCGCTGACGGACGAGCAAATTCTCGCCATCACGAACACCCTCAATTCGGCCGAAGTTGAAGAGGGGAAAGTCGCCGCTGGCAAAGCCAAAAATGGCGAGGTGAAGAAGTACGCCCAAATGATGGTGAAGCACCACGGCGAGGCCAAAACGAAGCAAGCGGCCCTTGTGAAAAAGGCGAAGCTCACCCCCCAAGAGAGCGACATGACCGCCGCCCTCGTCAGCGAAAATAAGAAGGGGCTCGACGAGCTAAAGACCAAGTCTGGAAGCGACTTCGACAAGAGCTACGTCGACGCCCAGATCAAGGAGCACAAAGAAGTGCTCGATACGATCGATACCAAGCTCATCCCCCAAGCCAAGAGCGCCGACGTAAAGACGTTCGTCGCGGGGATGCGACCGACGATCGTTCATCACCTGGAAGAAGCGCAGAAGCTCCAGACGCTCCTTAACAAGTAGGTCTCTCGGAAGAGAGAGCAGGGTCTCAGACCTTGCTCTCTTTCCCGATCTCGCCGGTTAGTACCTAAGGTGCCAGATGAAATCGAGGATGGAGCTTCCTCGGTCTCCCACTGTCGTCAGCATTGACCAGCGGCGACGGAAGCGCCAATCGAGCATGAGCATCGTGCGGTCGGGATTTTGGCCGGGGGCGGGGAGGCCGAGGTTGTACCCAACGCGGGCCGATACGGTTTTCGAGACTTGCACCGCCAGCTCGGGGCGCGGGTTGTTCGATTCGTTCGTCGTGATCCGCGCCGTCACGTAGGGCGATATACCCGAGAGCGCTTGATTGAGCCCTTCGGCGACGAAGCCGCCACCTACGGCGACGGCGGTGTTCGCTTCTGTCGCGCCGGTGCGGTTCGACGGGGTGGCGGCTCCCAGGGCGCCGTCGGCGGATCCGAAGAGGAGAATGGCGACGATTTCGTCGTTGGTATGGGGTGGATCGGAGTGGAGCGTGAGCTTTCCGGTTTTCACGGGCCCGACGAAGTCTGCAAAGACGCGCGTTCGGTCGGGGGCGTCGTAGTAGGCCGTTGCGACCACGGTGGGGTTCGCGGGGTCGGAGCCGGTGAAGCTCACGACGGCGCGTTCGACCTGGAACCGCTTCCCCTGGATTTCGAGATACCCCTGGCTGGTCGTGATCTCGCCCGACATGCGGGTCGTGCCGTCGTAGTCGACCACCGGAGCGCCTGTGAGGTTGATCTGAATCGACGTTCCGCGAGTGACGACCACGTCGTTCCCGAGCTTCACGGCGACGTGCAGCTTCGTCGGCACGACCTTCTCGGCGTCGTCGGAGGTCTCCTTCGTTTGCCACGGCTTTTCGGGGCGTAGGAGCACGAAGCCGCCCGCCGTGTTCGTCCCCATTCGCACCGTTGCGTCCGAGCCAATCTCTTGAAGCGTGCGACCCACCACGTCCGGGAGATCGAAGTGCATCGTGGGGATAGCGACGTTAATCGAATATCCGTCTTTCGCCGGATTCTGCTCGGCTTTAGCCTCGATATCGCCCCACGCTTCGCCGAGGGGGACGCCTTGAAGCGAGATGGGCAGCGGCTCGCGCGAGCCGATGTTCACCTTGGCTTCGGCCGACTGCACGCTAAACCCTTTTAGCTTCGCCGACGCCGAGCCGGTTGCGCGGCCGGTCACGCCCGAAGCCTCGATGCCGACGATACGCACCGTGCCCCACTCATCGACCTTTGCCGTGGCCTTCACGTCGTGAAGCTCGTCGCCGAGGGCCACGATATGAAACTTCGCTTCCGAGACCGCGAGCGTGCCTTGGACGTTTCCTTCCCCGGTGCTCGGATCGAGGTGCACGCTCCCTTTTCCGTCGATGCGCCCGTCGAGGGAGCCCAACACCGAACGAACGAAGGGGGCGAACGCCGCCAGTCGCAAGCGCGAGACGTCGTAGGCGAAGTCGAGGGATCGCGTGGTGTCGAGCCTCGGGATCGCGGTGACCCACTTCACGGGCGCCGTGACGCTCGCGCTCGCGTAGCCGTCTTTCTGCTCGAGCCGAACCGCCGCCTTCGCGGACGTCGTGTCGACCAAGAAGCTCAAGGCGGCCTTGGGCACTTCGGCCTTGCCGATGGCGAGCTTCTCCATCGTGAGGCGTATATCGAGATTCGGTTTCGAATTGACGTTGTCGAGGGCGATTTGGCCTGAAACCGCGCCGTTGATCTTTTCGCGCACGAGGGGCGAGACGTCTTCGAGGGCAAACTTGTCGAGCTGCGCACGGAACGACGCGTCCCACGGGAGCGGGGCCGAATCGCGAATTCCGTCGAGGATGCCGTCGAGCGGCGCGCTCGCGACGCCGTACAGATCGAAGACCGTGCGTGCCCTTCGCGCGACCATGATTCGCGTGCTGACGACGTGGCCGTCGTAGCTCGCGCGGGTTGTGAGATCGAGCGGCAGGCCGCGATCGTTGCTCGCCGCGCTCCCCGAAGGCTTGAGCGTATAGCCTCGAAGCGTGAGGTCGACGACGGGCTTGAACACCGTCCCGGTGAGGTCGACCCCCGCCGTGACCTCGCCCGTGAGCGGAAGGACCGAAAGCACCGCCGGGAGCTCTTCGATTTTGCGACGCGGAATTTCGATATGGGCCGATATCGGAAGATGCTCGAAGACGTCGCGCGCCTGCGACGGGTTCTCGAGGAGCTGCATCACGGGGACGTCGGCCTTCGCATTGACGAAAACGAGCTTCCCCTTGGGATCGCGAAGCACCGTCGACAGCTCGGAGAAGCCCGATTCACCGTCGATGCTCACCGTTACGTCGGCGTCGATGTCGCGGGATTGAAAGCCGGGTTTCGCCCGAAGGACGGTCCCGTCGGCCCCTTTGAGATCGGTATTGCGGCCGACGATCGCCAGGTTCTTCGTTGTCGCGAAGAGGCGCAAATCGGGAATCGTGTCCCCCTGGCGAAAGACGCTCCCCTTCACCGAGAGCTCGCCCGTGAGCGACTGCACGGGCAGAAGCTCGCGCCGAATGAGCGTCGACAGCTTCGCGATGTCGGAGTGGGCGTCGAGGGAAACCGCGCCCGAGGCTTTGCGCCACGTCGCGATTTTGAGCGCCGACCCGTCGAGATCGACGTTGCTGTCGACGTGGGCGACGCCGATTGTATCCATCTCGATGTCGGCCGTGCCGACGAGCTTGCTGCCGTCCATCACGGCGCTCACGCGCGCGTGCATCGGCTCTTGGCCATAGGCGCGTATGTCGCTCGCTTCGAGCGTCACCTCGCCGTAGGGAATTTTGCCGTGCACGCCGGCGAACGCTTCGAAGGAGGCGACGCCGCTCGTGACTTCGTCGGGAATGCCCAAAATCGTGGCGATGCGCGCAAGCTCGATTTTTTCGCTCTCGGCGTCGATGGCGAGATCCTCCGGATCGATATGGATGTTCGCGCGGAGCGTGCTCTCGCCGAGCCCTTCGATCGCCACCTCTTTGATGTCGATCGACGACGCCGTCGCGCGCAGCGACTTCACCTGCCCGCGAATCACGACCTCGTCGCGCTCGACCATGAAGTGTGCGTCGCGCAGCGTGAACGCCCCGCCGGTCTGAAAGCCTACGACCGAGTAGAGCTCTACGTTCGGCGCCGTCTCACTCCCCGCGAGGTAGGCGTGAACCGCGAGCGCCGTGAGAGGGCCGCGCGCCGTCGCGTCGACCTTCAGAAAATGCATTCCCCCCTGTTGGACATCCACGTCGACTGCCGCGACTTTTGTATCGAACACGAGGGCGCGGAAAGGCCCTTTCACCGACGCCGTCACCTCGGCTTCGGCGGCATGAACAAGGGGGGCGTAAAGGTCTTTCGCGGCGAGGGTCGCCCGCGCGTCGATGGTCATCGTCGTGAGGTTGACGCGTCCACGGGTCGTCACGCGGCCGTTGGCTTTCACGGGTGCGTCGAGGCCGAGGCGCGGGATCGAGGCGAGGCTCGAGACGCGGGAGGTCGTGGTGAAGTCGACGACGGATGCAGCTTCGATCGGCGCAGAAGTCGTAGCTTTCACGGCCGTTGCAGCGGGCGCGACGTCGTGGAGATCGAACGTCACCGACGTAGGTACGCCCGGCTCGTGGACCGTCGCCGACCCTTTGACGCTCGTGCCCGCGACCGCGCCCGTCGCGTCGACGGCGGGAATCCGCTGCCCCGCGACGACGCCGCTCGTCGTGTGTGCGTCGAACGTGCCGCTCACCGTGCCGGCGTCGCTCACGACGACGTTGGCCGTCGCCTCGGCGTTGAGCTTCGACGATGGGCCGTCTTTCGCGAACGCGCGAACATCGATATCGGTCGCCTTGACGTGGGCATTCGCGCGCACGCCAGCGCCTATCGTGACGCTCCCGTCGACGTCGGCCTTGCTCGCGCCCGCGTTGACGCTTGCCGTTATGTTGAGATTCGGAAGCGTCCCCTTTACCGCAATATGGGCCTCACCCTTCTGCTCGAGGGGGCTTTGCGGGAGGAGCGCGCGGAGCGCCTCGGCCTCGAACGCGGGGACGTCGACGCTGGCCGTGAGGTCGCTGCCGTCAATGGTCGCGTTGGCGTGAACATCGATATCGCCGGCCCTTGCGTCGACCTGCCCGCGCGCGCGAATCGCACCGTCTTTCGCGCTAGGGAAGGTGCCGTAGGCTTCGGCGTGGCCGCGAATTTCCCGGGCAACGAGCGATCGCACGACGAGGTCGGCCGAGGTCACATCGACGTTCGTCTCGACGCCGCCGGACTTCACGCGCCCTTCTACGTTCGTGAGATCGACATCCAATCGAGGAATGCCCGGAAGCTCGCCGTGCACCCACGCGTGCCCCACGTAGATACGCGAGAGGTCGACGTCCACGTCGGGGCCGGGCGTTCCGGACACGTTGGGTGTCGGCCTCGGCAGGAACGCCCGCGCGATCGTTGGAATGCTCGATCCGTTCCCCTCGGGCACCATGAGCACTTCCGCGTGCTGCACCGTGACTTCCGATACCGGAATACGCATTACTGTTTTGCGGGTGAGCGACGAGAGCACCGACGCGCCGATCCCCCCGAGGGAGGCTTTCGCGCGAATGCCCGTGGCGCGGATGATCTCGTGCCCCTGGGCGTCGTAGACGTGGGCCGTTGCGCCGCCGATTCCGCGAAAGCCGATGCGGTCGACCCGGTCGATGGCGAGGCGCCCTTCGAACACCTCGTTGAGAACCGCGGTGACTTGGTAGGCGACGATGCGGCGCGCCGGCGCCGAGCCCAAATGAAGGACCGCGCTCGCCGCGACGGCGGCGGTGAACGTCGTCCCCGTGGCGACGACCAGCGCGACGTTGGTGAGGAAATGACGGCGGCTCGCCATCAGTAGGCCTCGCCGATGCCGAAGGCGACGGCGCCGGGGAAGAAGCCGAAGAGGCGCGGCGGTTCGACCTCTTCGCGCGACGAGATGCTCGACGGGAACTGCGCGCCGGGAATGCGGTAGCCGATGTCGAGGCGCACGGGGCCGACCGGGGTGTCGTACCGAATGCCGAGGCCGCATGAGAGGTGAGGCCGGTCGAAGCGAATGCTCACAGTCTTGGGGGAGACGTCGCTCGCGTCGCAGAAGCCCGCGCCCGTGAGGGGTCCGCTAATGGGGAATCGCACTTCGAGTGACGCCTCCCAGAGCGACAACCCGCCAAGGGGGTAGAGGCATCGTGCGGTATCGAAATCAGCCGACTTGCGATCGCAATCGGAGGCGAACTGTTGGGCGGCGACGTCGGGGTTGAAGAACGGAACGGCGCCGTGGGGGCCTACGCCGCGAAGCGGGTAGCCACGGTTACCCGTGGATCCGCCCGAGTAGAAGCCTCGAAAAAAGAGGATCTGCAAATCGCGAATCCAGCTGTCGTTCTCGCTGGCGGGGGGAACGCCGCTCGCCGCGTTTCGCGAGTACGAATCGCCGTACCCTTCGGGGAACAGGAAGCCTACGGAGGCACGCGCGGCGATCGTCCACCGTTTGCTTAGCGGAATGTAGGCTCGCACGTCGGGCTGAATGCGAATGTCCTTCGCGTCGCCGCCGAGGACGCCGCCGGCGAGTTGAAAGTCGAAGCTCGCGAAGAAGCCTTTGCGCGGGTGGATCTTGTCGTCGCGAAAATCGACGCTCGTCAGCAAATCGAGATAGGAGACGAGAACGCTTTTGAGCTCGGTCTTCGGGCCCGTGAAGGCGAAGGGGAAGTTCGCCTGGATATTGTAGTTGGGATTCACGAAGAGCCGCCCGAAGGGGCGCTCGACGCCGGCGGCGGCGATGAGCTCGTGGTAGCCGAGGAGCGTGGTCGATTCGTCGTCGCTCGTGCCGAGAAGCAGCGGATAAATGTTGTACTCCGCACGAATCCGCCCGGTCGTGCGCGCCTCGAAAAAACCCGGCTGGCGAAGGTCGGCGCGGAGGCGGTTCTCGGGAAGATAGTGCGTGGGCGGTTTGAAGTCGGGGAGGCGCGTCGGGTAGAAGACGACGCCGGGCTTGTCGCGAACCGTGAAGTTGCGCATTCCGCCAAAGAGGTTTTTCGACTCCCACTGCGCGATGGCGTGGATATCGGTTTTGATCATGTCCACCTCCGCGCCGATGCCGAGCTGCACGCTGTGGAGCGCCGTCGCTTCGACTTTGACGACGACGTTGACGACGTGATTCGCCGGGGGCGTTTCGGGGAGGTCGGGCCGAATCTCGACGGAGCTGAAGACGCCGAGATCGAGCACCGCCTGCTGCGCGCTCGCGAAGGCGGCGGTCGAGTAGGGCTCACCGGGTTTGAGATCGAGGGCGCGGCGAACGGGCGCTTCGGGGAGGTTGGCGAGCCCGTCGATGGTGATGGTTCCGAGGGTCGCCTTGTCGCCGGCCGCGACGTCGAATCGGGCGTCGGCGACGTGGTTCGCGATATCGACGTTCGCGACGCGGCTCACGCGCGCATAGGCATATCCGCGGTCGGTCAGCGTGTGGACGATCGCGTCTTGCGTTGCGGTGAACTCGTCCTCGTCGAACTTCGCCCCCTTCTTCAGGAGCAGCGTCGACGCTGCGGTTGCCGCGTCGGCGTCGTCCTTCGGGAGCGCTTCCGTGCCCCGTAGTGTGGCAGAACGCAGCAGGACGGGAGCTCCTTCCTCGACATCGATGGCGACCGAAGCATGTCCATCCGACGTCGACTCGAGGCGCGCGACCCGGGCGTGGGCCTGGTAGAAGCCGCGTGCACGGTAAAAGCGCTCGACGCGCGCCATATCGGCCTTCAGCGCGAAGCGGTCGTAAAAGCTGTAATCGAAGAGAACACCCGACCAGAGGTTTAGGAACTTCGGGCTCGGCGTCGTGGCGAGGGCTTCGAGAATATCGCGGTCGTCGAGCTGCGACGTCCCTTCGAGGACGACGCTGTCGACGGCCGTTCGACCCGTGGGCACCGAGTAGCAGCCCGCGAGGGCGACGGCGGGCGCGAGGAGCGACGCGGACGCGAGAGAGGCGGACGGCGCAAAAAATGCGGCGAATGCAGGGGGAAGGAGGCTACGGCGTGAAAACATGGAGGGGGTCGGGCGGGCGCGCCGCATCATAGCGCTATGGGCTCGCCAAGCCTCCTTGCGCGGCGGTAGAACCGCCGAACGTGACGCCGGCACACCCCCTGCAATCGGACCTCGAGTGTTTTCGCGAGGCGCGTGTCGAATTGTGAAGCTCCACGCCGCACGCCTGGTGGTCGCCATCGCGAGCCTCGCAATGCCGGTGGCGACAGCCGTCGTCGCGTCGTCGGCGAGCTGCGGCGGTAGCCTCCCAACACCCCAAAAAGGCCCTCCGCCGCCAACTTCGGCCTATGTCGAAGTGCCCTATGCGCCGCCGCCGGGGAACATCGAAATCGTCCCCGCGCGCCCCGAAAGCGACGCCGTGTACATCGACGGCCAGTGGTCCTCGTTCTCGCGCGAAAAGTGGACGTGGGATCTTGGCGGCTGGGTGAAACCCCCGCCTGGCTCTTCGTTTACGAAGTGGGCGGTGCAGCGCTCGACGGACGGCAGGCTCTATTTCGCTGCGCCCACTTGGTATGGCGCCGATGGGGGCCCCCTTGCCGAAGCGCCGGCGTTTCTCTCGCGCGCCCGCCGCGGCGAGCCGACAGGCAAGGGTATTCGCGAAGACGGCGGCCGCATTGGGCGCGAGGGTGAAGACCGCACGGACGCGAGCGAGCTCTACGATCTCACACCTCTGATTCAAGATGCGTCGCTGGCCGTGCCGACGCTCACGCCAGCCTTCGCGCTTCCGCCACAGGCGCAGTCTCATGGCGCGGCGCCCGCCGCGAGCGACGCGGGGCAACGGGATGGCCAGGTGATTCCATGAAAGACGATATCGTTCTTCTCGCCGCGCTCGTTCTCTCGTGCGCCCTCGCGATTACCGCCCACATCGCCATCGTCTTCGGGCTTTTTGCACGAAAAATGCCGGGAAAAGCCGCGATATCCCTGTTCGTTCTGCCCCTCGCGCCCGTCTGGGCGATGACGAACAAGATGCTCGTTCGCGGCGGTATTTGGATATTCGCCGTCATCGTCTACGGCGTCGCCTGGCTCCTCGCGCGCGGAGGCTGAGCGGCGCGCGATACCGTGCGACGCACCCTCGCGTGGCGTTGCGAGGTGTGTGCCCCATCAGCGGATTGCAATCCAACGGCGTTGGCACTTCGGGTGCTTAGCTTCGCAGTCATGTCGGACAAACCCGGAAAAGACGATGTGCACGAGCAGCGGCAGCCGAACCAGAAAGCCGAGGGTGTCGTGCATGACGGCGGCGACGGCGGAGGTGGCGGCGGTGGCGGCGGTAGCCTGGGCGGCGGCGGCTTCCAACAACATCCGCGCGCAACGCCCGTAAAGCACGCGCGCGACGGCGCGAAGAGCGACGCCGAAGCGCCGCCGAAAACACCCGATCACTCCAACAAACCCGACTGAGGCGCTATGGCAAAAGCACGCGCGCACGCCCCAAAGGAGCCGGCGTCGGCCGCGAAAGCGGCGGGGCTAAGGTACAGATCGGACGATACCCCTGGCATCTCGCGCAAGGCCGCCGGGAAAGGGTTCACCTATACGGCGCCCGATGGGAAACGCGTAAAGGACGAAGCGACCCTTCTTCGCATTCGTTCTTTGGTCATCCCACCTGCATGGACGAAAGTTTGGATATCGCCTCTTGAGAGTGGGCACATTCAAGCGACGGGGCGCGACGCGCGGGGGCGTAAGCAGTACCGCTACCACGCGCGCTGGCGGGAAGTCCGCGACGAGACGAAGTACGAGAGGATGATCGCCTTTGGCGAAGCGCTCCCGAGGCTCCGCGCGAAGGTCGACGCCGACATGCGTACGAGCGGCCTCTCGCGCGAAAAGGTGATTGCGACCGTCGTGAAGCTTCTGGAGGCGACCCTCATTCGCGTGGGCAATCGCGAATACGCGGTGCAGAACGATTCGTACGGCCTAACGACGCTGCGCGACGAGCACGTGGACGTCGACCACGCCCACCTGCGGTTTCACTTTCGCGGAAAGAGCGGCGTGGAGCATGACGTCGACATCAAAGACGCGCGGCTCGCACGCATCGTCGCGCGGTGCCAGGCGATCGAAGGCGAAGAGCTTTTTCAGTACAAAGACGAGAGCGGCGCACGCCACGTCGTCGAGTCAGCCGACGTGAACGCGTACATACACAGCATCGCCGGCGAGGATTTTACCGCGAAGGACTTTCGAACGTTTGCCGGAACGGTGCTCTTTTCGCAGGCCGTGAGGGCGTTCGAGAGCGTCGACTCGCAGACCCGCGCGAAGAAGAACGTCGTTGAAGCGATTGGCCACGTCGCCGAGCGATTGGGCAACACAAAAGCCGTTTGCCGGCGCTGTTACATTCACCCCGTCGTCATCGACGCCTACCTCGACGGCATCACTGTCGACACGATCAAAGAGCGCGCCGACCACGCGCTTAGCGAGGCCCTCAAAGAGCTCACACCCGAGGAGGCTGCGGCGATGATGCTCGTGCGGCAGCAGCTCGCGGCACGTCAGCACCCGAAGGCGGCGTAGAACGCCCGTCTATCTGGTTTCCGAGGTCACGAAAGAGCCCGCCCTCGACGCGTCGAGAGGCGGGCTTCATTACGTTAGAACAGTGGCCCCCCGGCCTCACTCTCAGTCGAGAAGAACCTTGAGGCAGTCGCCCGTGCACGAGCTGACTTCGGTGCAGGCCTTGGGCTCGGCGCAGTCGGCGCAGTCCTTGACCGGTGGGGGGCCTTTGCAGTGTGTGTGCCGCGCTGCGTAAGCGCGCTTTTGTAGGCAAAGTCACAGCGATGCGGCGCAATGGCGCCACGGCGCGCACGAATGCGACGTCGCGCGTCATCAGGACTGCTGCCCGTACGCACCACGCTTTTTCGCGCGATGCCCAGATAGCGGTCGAGGCACGCGGAGTGCATTGCGATGCGAGGTGATGGCACCCCCGCGCGGCACGCCGCTCTCTACGTATCGCCTGCAGCTCCATAAAGACTTCACGCTCGCTCACGCGCGCGAGGTGTTGAGCTACGTCGCCGAGCTTGGCGTGACCGATCTCTATCTGTCTCCTATTCTCATGAGCGAGCCTGGGAGCACGCACGGGTACAATCTCGTCGACCCCCGCCGCATCGACCCCGAGCTTGGCGGGCGCGAGGCGTGGGACGACCTTGCCCGCGCGATCGAAGACAAGAAGATGGGGGTCCTTCTCGACATCGTCCCCAACCACATGGGGATCGCGTCGGAAGAGAACCGCCTATGGATGGACGTCCTCGAGAACGGGCGCAGCTCGGCGTTCGCGTCGTTCTTCGATATCGATTGGGATCCGCCGAAAGTCGGTTTGAAAGACCGCGTGCTCCTCCCGATCTTGGGAGACCCCTACGGCCTCGTCCTCGAGCGCGGTGAGCTCAACGTCTTGCGCGACGGCGGCACCTTTGTCGTGACGTATTACGGCCGCAAGCTGCCGTGCGAGCCGACGAGCATCGCGGCCATCCTCGACGGCGCCATTGCCGCGTTGGCGTCGTCCTCCGCCTCGACGCCGCCGCCCGCGGAGCCCGGCGACGTGACGCCGCCGCGCGAGAGCGACGACCTCTCCGAGCTACGGAGCATCCGCACGGCGATTCAGCATTTGCCGCCGTCGAACGAGGCCGACGCGGAACGCCGGGACGAGCGGGCGCGGGAAAAAGAGGTCGTAAAACGCAGGATCGCGGCGCTTTGCACGGCGAGCACCGCCGCCGCCGGGGCCATTGATTCGGCCGTGGCGACGCTCAACGGCACACCGACCGATCCAAAGTCGTTCGACCCGCTCGACGCCTTTTTGCGAAACCAGAACTTTCGTGTTTGCGCCTGGAAGGTCGCGACCGAAGAGATCAACTACCGCCGCTTCTTCGATGTGAACGAGCTTGCTGCCGTACGAATGGAAGACCCGAAAGTCTTCGCGTACGCCCACGACTTGATCTTCGATCTCATCAAGACCGGCCCGGTAAGCGGCCTGCGTCTCGATCACACCGACGGACTGTACGATCCGGAAGGGTACTTCGACGCCCTCGCCGAGCACGCTGCGGTCGCCCGCGCGTCTGCAGTCGGCGAGTCGCCGCTCTATGTCGTCGCCGAGAAGATTCTCACACCCGGAGAGAAGCTCCCCCGCGCCTGGAAGATCCACGGAACGTCGGGCTACGACTTTCTCACAGATGTGAATGCGGTCTTCATCGACGCGTCTTCCGAAGCTGCGCTCACGGTTTTTCGAGGGCGCTTCGCCGGCGTGCACGAGTCGCTGCGCGACCTCGCACACTCGGCGAAAGAAGAGATTCTGCGCGACGCTCTCGCGAGCGAAATCAACGTCCTCGCCCGAGCGCTCGAGCGCATTGCCGAAGACGACCGCCGCTCCCGGGATTTCACGCGCCACATTTTGACCAACGCGATCGTCGAGGTGATCGCATCCTTCCCCGTATACCGAACCTACGTGCGGCCCGACGGCACGCGCGCCGAGGCCGATCTCTTCGTCATCGACCAGGCGATCCGCCGCGCTCTTCGGCGAAGCCCGACCTTAAGCTCCGCGGTCACTCGGTTCTTGCGCGACGTCCTCGCCGGCAGTTGGGACGGAGGCGACGCCGACGCGCGCCGCAGCTTCGCGATGAAGTTTCAACAGCTGACCGGTCCTGTCACGGCGAAGGGTGTGGAGGACACGGCCTTCTACCGCGACACGCGCCTCGTGAGCTTGAGCGAAGTGGGAAGCGCGGGGGAGAAGTTTGGAATCACCGTGGACGAGTTCCATCGGCGCATCACGGCGCGCGCCGAGGCGTTCCCCCTGTCGATGACGGCGATTTCTACCCACGACACCAAACGCGGCGAAGATGTCCGCGCGCGCATCGACGTTCTCTCCGAGGCCACGGGGCCATGGCGCCGAGCCGTCACAGGCTTCTCGCGATTGGCCACGGCCGCACGAACGACCCTCGAAGACGAGCCCGCTCCGTCGCTAAACGACGAATACCTTTTCTACCAAAGCGTCGTAGGCGCGTGCCCCTACGAAACCGACGACGAAACGTGGAGCAGCTTCACCGCGCGTATTTGCGAATACATGGCGAAAGCGAGCCGAGAGGCAAAAGTTAAAACGTCGTGGGTGAACCCCCACGAAGCGTACGAAAGTGCGCTTCGCACGTTCTGTGAGACGATGATGGGCAACCCGCGCTTCCACGACGGCGTCCGCGCCCTCGTTGATCTGTTGGCTCCTCACGCCACCGTCACATCGCTCTCCCAAACGGCCCTGCGCCTCATGGTCCCGGGCGTCGCCGACACGTTTCAAGGGTGCGAGATGTGGAACTTGAGCCTCGTCGACCCCGACAACCGACGGCCCGTCGACTACGACGCCCGCCGCGGCATTCTCGCGTCGATCGCCGAAGAAACCGCCACCCGCCCCGCATCGGTCGCTCCGACGCTGCTCGAACGGTACCGCGACGGCGGCGTGAAGCTCTTCACAACCCACCGCTGCCTCGCGCTACGCCGGCGCCACCGCGATCTGTTCCTCGAGGGGAGCTACACGCCGATCGCCGTCGACGACAAAGTCATCGCCTTCACCCGCGAGCACAAGGGCGAGCGTATCGTCTGTGTGACCCCACGGTTCTCGTACACGCTCTCCGACGGCCAACCCTATTTCCCGGTGGGAACGGCCTGGAAACAGGGGAGCCTCACACTCCCCAACGGTACGTACGTCAATATCTTCACGGGCGAAAAAACCGAAGGCGGCGAGCTACCCCTCACCCAGGTATTCGCCACGTTCCCCCTCGCTGTCTACGAACGCGTGAGCTCATAGGCGAGTAGGGGAGAATCCAACGGGGAGGCGGGGAGGCAAGGAGGGGGTTGGAGGGGTCGCTGGCCGCGCGAGCGCGGTTATCAAAGACTAAAAGAGACGTGGGGCGGGCAGCCGAACCTTCGCCTCAACTCCCGCTCTCCACCCTCCTTGCCTCCCCGCCTCCCCGTTATTTCTCTTTAGGTAGATCGGCAGCTACCGCTCGGCTTTGGAGCGAAAGAGCTTCATCGATCGCTGCCCAACGTGCGTGCTTTTGCCGGCGCCGACGCGCTCCTCGGTTTTCTCTTCGCTGGTATCGAGGAGAAGATCGAAGTCGCTGTACGACACATCGAGCGTCGGCATCTTAAACTCGAGGTCGACGTGGCTTCCGTTCAGGAGCAGAAGAAGGTTGTCGTCCTTCAGGCGGCGGCCTCGCTCGTCGCGGTCGGGAATGCCCAGGCCGGCGATGAACAGCGCGAGGCTCTGTGTGTTGGCGCTGTTCCAGTCGCCGTCGTTCATCTCTTCGCCGTCGTGGCGAAACCACATGCAGTCACGGGCGGTTTTGTCTTTGAGTGGGCGACCGCGGAAGAAGCTCGCTCGTTGCAGCGCGGGGTGCTCGTGCCGGAGGCGAAGGAGCTTCGACGTGTATTCGTAGAGGCTCTTTTCGGCTTCGGTGAACGTCCAGTCGTAGTGGCTTATCTCGTTGTCTTGGCAGTAGGCGTTGTTGTTGCCTCGTTGCGTTCGGCCGTACTCGTCGCCGCCGCTGATCATCGGCGTTCCTTGCGAGAGAATCAGCGTCGCGAGCAGGTTGCGCTGCTGGCGCGCGCGTAGCTTAAGGATTTCTTTGTCCTGCGTCGGCCCCTCCGCGCCGCAGTTCCACGACTGGTTGTCGTCGGCGCCGTCACGGTTGCCCTCGCCGTTCGCTTCGTTGTGCTTGTGGTTGTACGACACGAGGTCGCGCAGCGTGAAGCCGTCGTGGGCGGTAATGAAGTTGATGCTTCCGTAGGGCTTTCGTCCTGTCTGCTCGTAGAGATCGCTACTCCCCGTGAGGCGCTGCGCGAGCTCGCCTGCGAGGCCGCCCGCTCCCTTCCAAAAGGCGCGGATCGAGTCGCGGTACTTGCCATTCCACTCCGCCCATCGAACGGGGAAATTGCCGACCTGGTAGCCGCCCTCGCCAACATCCCAAGGCTCGGCGATGAGCTTTACCTGGGAGATAATCGGGTCTTGGTGGATGATCATGAAGAAGCTCGACAGGCTGTCGACCTCGTGGAGGCTCCGCGCGAGCGCCGAGGCCAAGTCGAAGCGAAAGCCGTCGACGTGCATCTCGGTCACCCAATAACGGAGCGAATCCATTATGAGCTGCAGCGTCTGCGGGTGGCCCGCATGGAGCGTGTTTCCCGTGCCGGTGACGTCGAAATAAAACCGCTTATCCTCGTCGACGAGGCGGTAGTAGGTCTCGTTGTCGATCCCCTTGAAGCTCAAGGTGGGCCCAAGGTGGTTTCCTTCGGCGGTGTGGTTGTAGACCACATCCAAAATGACCTCGATTCCCGCGCGGTGAAGCTCTTTCACCATCTGTTTGAACTGCTGCACCTCACAGGCGGGGGCGTCGCCCTGACGGTAGCGCGGCGTCGGCGTGAAGAAGCCGATCGAATTGTACCCCCAGTAATTGCGGAGGCCCCGATCGAGAAGCTGCAGGTCGTCGACGAAGTGGTGAACGGGCAGAAGCTCCACGGCCGTCACACCGAGCTTCTTGAGATAATCGATAATCAGCGGGTGGCACATTCCTAGGTACGTGCCGCGAAGCTCTTCGGGAATGTCCGGGTGCTGCGCCGTCATCCCACGAATGTGGGTCTCGTAAATGACCGACTGATGAAACGGCACGTTCGGCCGCACGTCGCCCCCCCAATCGAACGTGGGATCGATGACGAGACCCAGCGGTGCGCCCGTGCAGTCTTGGGTGACTTTCGCGAAGTCTTCGTCGGCGTGGCCGAGCTCGTAGGCGAACATCCCCTCCTCGCGCCGCGACATGCGGCTCACGGCCTTCGCGTAGGGGTCGAGCAGGCGCAGCGCGGGGTTGAAGCGGTTGCCGTCGTGCGGCTCGTAGGGGCCGTGGACGCGGTAGCCGTAACGCTGGCCAGGCTTCAATCCAGGAACGTAGCCGTGCCAGACGTATGCCGTCTGTTCACGTAGGAAGACGCGTTCTTCCTTGCCGTGAGCGTCGACGAGGCAGAGCTCCACAGCTGTGGCGTGTTCGGAGTAAAGCGCGAAATTGACGCCCTCGGGATCCCACGTTGCGCCGAGCGGATACGGAAAGCCTGTATAGAGTTCCATTTGTTGAGGCGCGACCTTGCAAGGCGCACGCCTCAACGGGAGCGTCTGTTCGATGGCTACGTGCGCGCCCTCTCGTAGCGCTCGAGCTTTCGGTAAAGCGTGCGGCGATCGAAGCCGAGCACTTCGGCGGCGCGCGACTTGTTGCCGCCGACGAGGGACATCACACGAAGGATGTACCGGCGCTCGAGCTCGTCCATCGAGACGAGCTCGGTCGCGTCGTCGGCCGAGACGACGAGACGATTGGCGCGGTAATCGCGGATTTTCTCGGGCAAGTCCTCGACTGTGATCTGATCGAACCGCGTGAGGGCGATGGCGCGCTCGATACAGTTTTCGAGCTCGCGCACGTTCCCCGGCCACTCGTAGTTCATCAGCTTTTCGGCCGCGGGCGTGGCGATCCCCATCACGCCGCCAGGCCTCCGCTGCGTGAAGCGTTCGACGAAGTGCTGCGCCAGGACCAGGATGTCGTTCCCGCGCTCGCGCAGGGGGGGGACTTCGATTTTGACGACGTTGATTCGGTAATAGAGATCTTCGCGAAACCGCTTTTCGTCGACCTCGGTCTCGAGATCGCGGTTCGTCGCGGCGACGATGCGCGCGTCGAAGGGCACTTCGATGTTGCCGCCCACGGGGCGAACCTTTCGCTCCTGGAGCGCGCGAAGAAGCTTCGGTTGCACGTCGAGCGGCAGCTCGCCAATTTCGTCCAAGAAGATCGTTCCGCCGCTCGCCTGAATGAAGAGGCCTACGCGCGACGCTTTGGCGTCGGTGAAGGCGCCGCGCGTGTGGCCGAACAGCTCGCTCTCGAGAAGCGCGGGCGGCATGGCCGCGCAGTTGAGGGCGATGAACGGCCCCTCTTTTCGCGGGCTCCGCTCGTGAATCGCGCGGGCGACGAGCTCTTTGCCGGTGCCGCTTTCGCCGGTGATGAGAACCGACGCATCGCTCTCCGCCACGCGCGAAACAAGGTCGTGCACGCGACGGATCGCGGGGCTCGCGCCGACGAGGTTCTCGAACCGCTTCCCCTCGCCGACGGCCTGACGAAGGCGCTTCACCTCGTCGCGCAACCGCCGCTGTTGAAGCGCGCGCCCCACGGTGAGCGACAGCATCTTCATGTCGACGGGCTTGGTGATGAAGTCGTAGGCGCCCGCGCGAATTGCGGCGACCGCAGACTCCATGCTTCCGTGACCCGTGACGACGACCACGGGGACGTCGGGGCGCATTCCTGCAATCCGCTCGCAGAGCTCGAGGCCGCTCATTCCTCCCATATTGAGATCGGTCACGATGACGTCGAAGTCTTCTTCGCTCGCGCGCACGACCGCGTCGGTGGCCGAGGTGCATGAGGTGACGTCGTGCCCCATGCGTTTCAGTGCAGACTGCACCAATTCACACATGCTCTCGTCGTCGTCGACGATGAGCACTTTGCCGCCTTGCCCCTCGATGCTCGCGTGATGCCCCGTGATGCTCGCCGGCCCGTTGCTCGTGGTCGTGTCGGCGACGGCGGCCTTCGGCACGGGCGCGCCGAACGCGGAGGACGCGGGGGGAGAGCCGGCGGGCGAAAGGCCGGATGTCATCGTCATCGAGGGGGCGAAGCCCTGGGGGGGCGTGGCGTTGGACATGGTGTTCTCGATCTGGCGCGAGCGCCTCTACTTGAGCCGGAGCCGACGGCGCCTACAGCAGCCATTGTGCCACGTAGAATAACGCCGCACGAACGCGAGAATTGCCGAACGAGTACGCACCACCACGTGTGGCTTTATGCCTCTGGGCGCGAGCTTGCCACAACTGGGCGCTCTGCCGGTACGCGCGCCGTCGGATGTAGGCGATGGGGCGCCGCACCTCAGGGAAGGGGCGCGAGGCAGCGCGACACATTGTGGCTGCCAGGGTGGCGCGAAGGCCCCGGCGGACGGGCGCCGCCTGCGTGGTGAGAACGGTTTTTTTGCGAGAAACGCCGAGGTCGACTGCGAGGCACGGTGTCTGCTTTACGAGAAAACAGAGCGGCTCCGACGGCGCCCCTCGCCAACTTCCTCCCGACGTACCCGACGTTACCTAAGCAGAACCTGGAGCATCCAATGGCAAGCGATCAAGCAGAGTGGCGGCAGAAGATTCTCGGGGCCCTCCGCGAGCTGAAGTCCGACTACCGGCGTGAAGAGCGCGCGGCGCAGTCCCAGCGCGACGACGCGGCGGCGAGCGAAAGCGGCGCGCGCCAGCCTGCGACCGCCGCGTGAGCCACGCCGTTGGGATCGACCCTGTAGATCCCGCGGGCGGGACGGGTAATCATCCCACGTAAGAGATGGCGCGTCGTACGGAGCCGCGGGTTCGGAACACGGCGCGCGCCGTGATGCACCTCGTTGCAGTGGGCGCCGTGGTCGGCGTCGCGGGCGCTTCGACGGTCGCATGCAACGCGGCCAACGCCGGCGGGCCGCCCGTAGTGGCGTCCGGAAGTCAAACCGTGGATGCGCCCAAGGCGGTTGGTGGCGAGTGGTCTTATGAAGTTGCCATTGGCAATTCGGGCCGTGAGCTTTCCATCGAAGGTGTCGTCGCGGGGGACGGGAGCGACTTGCAAGTAAGCGACGGGGCGGCGCCGTTCGTGCGCGACCTCGCCGTAGAGTCTTCAGGTGTTTGGCAGCCACTTTCGCGCCATGGCGATGGGTTCCCCGCGTCGGCGTGCGGCCCCGCCGGGTGCCGTATTCGGTATACGGTCAATATCGCACGTGCCGCGGCGGCCGTCGACGATCAAGACGTCGCGACCGAGCTTGGCGGCATGTTCGAGGCGCCGCCGTCGACGTGGCTGGTGCACCCGTCCCATGTGCCCGACGGCGCGCGCATCCGCTTCCACGTGACGTCCCACGAAGGCGCGCTTTTCGCGACGGGCATCCCCGCGGTGAACGACACGTACGAGGGGACGGCCAGCGATCTCCTCGACGGACCTTATGCGGTTATGGGCGAGTGCCGACTACGCCACATCGATATTCCTGGCGGCGGCGTCGACGTCGCCATGTCGAAGCAGGCGTTCGCGATGTCGGAAGACGACGTCGCGACCTGGGCACGCGAGGCGGCGACCAACTTGTCGCGCTATTACGGCAGCTTCCCCGCGAAAAAAGTGCTCGTCATCGTCGCGCCCGATCGCGCGACGAGCGTGAACGGGATGACCATGGGGAGCGGCGGCGCGGCCATCATCATGCGCGTCGGAACGAAGCTCACCGCTGCGGCCGCGCGCAACAATTGGGTGCTTACCCACGAGCTGATTCATACGAGCTTTCCAACGCTCGGGCGCCAACACGCGTGGATGGAAGAGGGGCTCGCGACGTACCTCGAGCCGGTGGTGCGCGCGCGCGCCGGCGTCGTTGGCGTCGAGCAGTTCTGGCGAGATCTCGTCGAGGGATTGCCCCAAGGGCTGCCTGCGCAGGGCGATCGCGGACTGGAGCGAACGCGCACGTGG
>JANXMC010000846.1 GCA_025354825.1 Myxococcales bacterium | reverse complement strand
CGCCGCCGTCGAAGGGGAGATGCCCGCTGAGCATCTCGTACATGACCGCGCCGAGGGCGTAGAGATCCGACCGCGCGTCGACGACCTCGCCGAGCGCTTGCTCGGGCGACATGTATTCGGGCGTGCCGTAAATCGCGCCGGCGCGCGTGAGCGCTTCGCCGGGCTTGCTCGTGCTCCGCGCGAACACGCCGTCGGTCGTTTTGGCGATGCCGAAGTCGAGCACTTTGACGACGTCGTGGGCCTCGCCGCGATCGACGAGCATCACGTTGTCGGGCTTGAGGTCGCGGTGAATGATCCCAAGCTCGTGGGCGCGTACGAGGGCCAGCGCGATCTGACGCGCGACGATGACAGCGCGCTCCGCCGAGAAGGTCGTGCTGCGGAGCGCTTTGCCGAGGCTCGTCCCCTCGACATACTCGAGGATCAGGAAGAACGCGCCGTCCTCCGTGCGCCCGAAGTCGGTCGCGGCGGCCACGTTCGGGTGCTCGATATGTGCGGCGGCCATCGCCTCGCGCTCGAACCGGGCGACGACCTCGGGGTTTCGGCTCATCTCCGGGTGGAGCACTTTGAGCGCCAGGCGCTTGCGCATCAGCATGTGCTCGACGCGGTAGACCGCGCCCATGCCGCCTTCGCCGATGAGCGCTTCGACGCGGTACCTGTCGGCGACCGTCTTGCCGACGAGCCCTTCGGCCGGCGACAAAGAGCTCGAGCTGGGCGCCCCGACTGTGGAGGCGAAGCCGGGCTCCGTACTGCTCATGACGGAGGATTATGGCCGCAGCGGGCGCTCATTGCTCTCGTCCTGTGACATCCATTGAGATCTCCGGGCTTAAACGCATGAAGGCGGGTCTCCCCACCTTCATGTATCCGCCAACGCGTAGCGTTAAGCCGCGAGGGACTTGGCCTCCGCGGCGGCTTCCGTATCGGTCCCGCGTGCGGGGTACCGCATTTTCTGCGCGCCGGTCATGTCGATGATGCCGACCATGTTGAGGACGCGCATCACTTGGTACGTCGGGTCGATTTCGAACCACCGCGCCGCGAAGTTCGGGCTCATTCCGAACTTGTGGTGGTTGTTCTGAAAGAGCTCGCCCGCCGTGAGAAAGTCGAAGGGGAGCGTGTTGCGCGAGACGTCGCCGTTGTCGAAGTTGCGGTAGCCGTATCGGTGGCCGCACCAGTTGACGATGGCGCCGTGAATCGGCCCCATGACGAAGTGCGCCGGCAAGAGCGCCCACATCCACGGGGCCGTGACGAACTTCATGTAGAAGAGGACGTACGCCGTGCCCCACGCGATGCGGGCGACCCAGTTTTGCCCGAGCTTGTCGACGAGCGGCCACTCCGGAAACCCGCCGTCGAAGCGCGCCTCGGGCTGTTTCCGGCCGTAGGCGAAGTCGTCGTAGGTGTGCTTTGTCGCGAGCATCATCGTGACGACGTTCGAGTAGTTCTCCGGCGAGTGCGGATCCTTCGGCGTGTCGCTGAAGGCGTGGTGCATGCGGTGGAGAATTCCATAGCCGCGGGGCGAGAGGAAGCTCGACCCCTGCGAGGCGTAGGTACAGAGGTGGAAGAAGCGCTCCCAGCCTTTCGACATCTCGAACTGACGGTGCGCGCCGTAGCGGTGCAGAAAGAAGGTCTGGAAGAAGACCGACAGCTGCCAATGCGCGACGAAGAAAACGATGATGACCAAGGAGAGCTCCTCGCTCGACGCTCGCACGCGTCACGTAGACGCCGCAGCTCCAAGCCCGCGTCATTGTAAGGTCAGCCGGCCAGGTCGCCCTCATCCTTCCGTCACACGACGTGGTTTCGTGTCAGGAATCGGTCAGCTGCCAGCGCGACGAAAACTGTGGTAGGCGCGACGAGTGCGGCAAAAGTGGCGGTAAACGACAGTCTCCGGCGGCGAAAGGCCGCCTCGCGGCCGTCACGACGACGACCTCGACCTGCGATCGCCCTTGCCGCGTCGCTGCTCGTTGCCGCCGGCTGCGCCGCCACGGCCATGGGGCCTCGAGGCGAGGTCGACCGAGAGCGTGCGGCGACGCCCGCCGACGCGAAGACAGTCGCGAGCAATATCGCGCGCCCCGACTACGCGGGGTCCGCAGTGTGCGCGGCGTGCCACGAAAGCGAGACACGCGCATGGGCGGCGTCGCCGATGCATCGCATGACGCGTGTGCCTGAGGGGGCCGAGGTCCACGCGCCGTTCGACGGAACGGTGTTCCGTTTCAAAGGGGACAGCGCCGAGCTCTTCACGCGCGGAAGCTCGCGCCTGATGCGGATCACGGCGGCGGCAACGGCGAAAGAGGCGGCGTCGACCCATTTGTATGCGGTCACACGCATCATCGGCGGACGCGTGCGCGAAGACTTCGCCGGCATCGAGGTTGCCGACGCGAACGCGAACGCCGTCGCGACGAGCCTGCACGCGCGCGACGAGCTCGTTCTTCCCGTGAGCTTCCTGGTCGCGTCGCGCACGTTCCGCGTGAAGGGTTACTCGGTCATGGTCGACGCGCGCCCCGGCCTGCGCGCGGGCGGCGTTTGGAACCAGACCTGCATTCTCTGTCACAATACCAACCCCTATCTTTCGAGCCTCTACGGCGAGCTCCTCGGCCGCGGCGCGCCGAGCTACCAGGGTGAGGTCGTCGATCGCCTGCTGCCGCCGTCGCGTCGCGCAGGGTTCGAGATCACGGGCGGCGCGGCGCTCGATCGCGCGTTGCGCGCGGAGGTCGCGCACATGGGCGGCGACGCGCGCGCCGTGTCCGCGTCTGCACCGACGAACGCGATGCTCGAGCGTGCGCTCGGCACCACGCGCACGCAGCTCGAGGCGAAGCACCTCGTCGAGGTCGGCATCGGCTGCGAGTCGTGCCACAACGGGAGCCGCGAGCACGCGGCCGACCCGCGCGTGCTCTCGACCTTCGAGGTGCGAACGCCGCTCTTTCGCGCGGGCCCCGCGGGCGACACCGCGACGCGCGCCGCGTGGATCAACCGCACCTGCGTGCGCTGCCACACGGTGCTCTTCTC
>JANXMC010000766.1 GCA_025354825.1 Myxococcales bacterium | reverse complement strand
CAAGCCGCAGGATGCGGTTGCGTACGCTGCGAAGATCCTCAAGGAGCAGGTCTCGATCTTCATCAACTTCGAGGAGACCGAGGAGACGACGTACGTCGCCGCCGGCGGCGACGACGAGCCCCTGAACGAGAATCTCTTCCGCTCGGTGGACGAGCTCGAGCTTTCGGTCCGCTCCGCCAACTGCCTCCAGAACGCGAACATCACCCTCATTGGTGAGCTCGTTCAGCGCACGGAGCAGGACATGCTGAAGACGAAGAACTTCGGGCGTAAGAGCCTGAAGGAGATCAAGGAGATCCTCGCCAACATGGGGCTCTCGCTCGGCATGAAGATCGATAACTGGCCCGCGATGCTTGAGCGCTGGAAGGCTCAGCAGGCGCAGAACTGATTTAGTACTCATCGTGCCCGCGCGGCTTAACCGCGTGGGCACTCGTGCAAAGGGAACAGCGTCATGCGTCACAAAAACGCGGGTCGGAAATTCGACCGGAACACCAGCCACCGCCGCGCAATGCTGCGGAATCTCACGGCGAACCTCGTCCTCCACGAGCGCATCGAGACGACGGACACCAAGGCGAAGGAGCTTCGTCGGGTTGCCGAGCGTCTGATCACCAAGGCCATGCGCCTCGGTGAGGTTGCGTATACGCCGCAGGACAAGCTTTCGGCCGACGACAAGGCAAAGCGTCTCGCGGCGCAGCGCCTCGTCGCCTCCTGGATCCCGCGCTTCGGCGTTCGGATCGAGAAGGGCGGAGAGTCGAAGCAGGTCGACCTCGTCGAGAAGGTTTTCGTCGAGCTCGCAAAGCGATTCAAGGGTCGGGCGGGCGGTTACACGCGCATCATCAAGCTCGGACCCCGTCGCGGCGACAACGCTCCGATGGCGTATATCGAGTTCGTTGGTGAGCTCGCACCCGCGGCCGAAGCCGAGGTTGCTGCGGCCGAGTGAGTGACAGCCTCCCGTCGCGGGAGGCGCGCTTGTGCCAGAACAAAGCCGCACGAACCTTTGGTTCGGTGCGGCTTTTCTGCGTTCGGAAGTCGCCGTCCGTTTGGAGGCGAGCCAGCACATGCGTCCGCTGCGATCGTCCCGTGAGGGCGGCGAGGGGCCGACGGGCGCGTGTGAGGTGCTCGGCCAACCTCGAGCCTGGCGTCCCGCGAGTGGGGCGACCCACGGCCGCGAGAGGCCGTCAGACCCTGGCGGCTCGCTCGCCGTCTTTAGGGCGCGGGGGCGCGACCACCGGGGCGTCGGCGCCGGCCTCCGAAGAGTATGATCCCGACGACGGCCACGAACAGCACGGCGGCCGCGCCGGCGATGCGCCGGATGCGCTCGTGCCGCTGGTCGCCCGCAGACTCGAGCTCGTCGAGCACTGCGCGCGCTTTCAAATTGGCCGGATCGAGCAGCACTGCGCGCCGGTACGCCTCGGCGTCGTCCACTCCGCGCGCGCGGAGCTCATTGGCCTCGAGGTACGCGACGGCGCTCTCGATTTGCCCAACGCGGTGCTCTTCGGGGTTGAGGCGTGAGGCCTTTCGATACGCGGCGAGGGCCCTTTGGGGATCCCTTTCGGACAGCGATTCGGCGTACGCGACGTAGGCCGGGACCATCTCGCGTCGGCGCTCGATGAGCGGCTGCCGCGCGAGCACGCGATCGAACGCGGCGACGGCCCCCGCGGCGTCGCCCGACTTCTCTTTGGCCACGCCGTCGTCGATCAAGCTGTAGACCTCCTGCAGCCGTGAGCGGTCGTAGGCCGCGAACAGCTCGCGCGCGGTGTCGCTCACGCTCCATGAGTCAGGTGCAGGTTTGCCGGTCAGGTTCGCGTAGGCCTCGCGGAGCTTCGTCGTCACGTCGGAACCGTAGCGGGCGATCGCATCGCGTGCAGCGAGGCGCACCTGCACGCGGTCCGAATTGACGAACGAGAGAACAATCGAAAGAGCGTCGGGATCTTTCAGCGTTGCGAAGGCCTCGAGCACGTCCGCCAATACTTCGTTGCTCCGCGTCTGCACGGCGTCGGCGGGGATGCGCTTCGCCATCGCCTCGAGCTGATTTGCCGACCAGCGTCGCACGTCGGCGGACTGGCTGGCGCGCGCTTCGAGGAGCGCGGGGACGGCGCGATCGCCCAGCGCTTTGACGGCGCGCCCGAGGTCGGGGCGGAACGCGCCGTTTGCATCGGCGGCCGTTGCGAGCAGAGCACGGACCGCGGGCGTCGTGCCCACGTGGACGAGCGCGCGCATCAGCGACGCGACGACGAGCGCTTCGTGGCCGGCCGGAGTGCCCGCAGCCGGGCTTGCGGCGAGCGTGTCGGCGAGCTCGAAGGCGTCGCTTGCGACGCCAGCAGCTATTGGGGCTTTGCGTGCCTCGCGCACGACGGCCAGGACGGGCGATTCGGCGCGAGGGTCGGGCCGCTCGGCGGCATGCGACGCGCGAAGCCTCGCGAGACGATCGGCGATTGCCGGGACGGCGTCGGCGTTGAGCTCGGCGATGGAGCGCACGGCGGCTTGGCGTGCAGGAACGGCGTCATCGCCAAGGGCCGCGACCAGGCGATCGATCGCGTGTCCGTCGACCGGCGAGGAGGCATCTGCGGGCGCCGCAACCCCGCGCGATGTCACGGCCTCGGCCGCACGGGCGTGAGGTCCGCATGCGACGGCCGTTGCAAGGGCAACCGCGTAACCGGCGCGCGCCGCTGCGCGCCGCCGATGTTTCGACTCATTCGACAATTCGAAAATCCGCGAACTCGCCGGTATATCCGCGCCATCGGATGTCGACCCCGTCGACGCGGGCAGCGGACGGGCCGTGGTGTGCCCACGCGATAATCTCTTTAATCGTGTCCTCGTCCCCCTCGGCCATGACCTCGACGCTGCCGTCGTTGCGGTTTTTGACCCAGCCGGTGATGCCGAGACGCTTCGCTTCTCGCTGGGATGCCGCCCGGAAGTAAACCCCGGTGACGCGCCCTCGAACGATGAGTTGTACACGCTTCTGCGCCATGGAACGCCCGTAACCAATTCCTCGCGTCCAATCAACTGTCGAACCACAGGCGTGACCGCTTCGCGCGACGACCGGGCTCTTGACATGCCGATCGCGGCGAATACCGTACGCCGGTCGCCGCTACCCGCATCTCGCACGACCGCTCTGCCGCGCGTTCACTGCGCTCCGTCACGCCCGCCTTCGCCCGCGCTCTCCCGCCACAATCCCGGTTCAGACCCGCCCCACGCGCCCACGTCGGGCCGCACGCGCTTTGCTCTCGTCGGCGATGCACGTGCTCTCGAGTGAGCGTCGCGTCCTCCTGCTCCCGCCCTATTCGCACTTCGTTCGAGGCACCCCCGCATGCACCTTCGAGAGCTGAAGCAGAAGTCGATGCCCGATCTCCTCGCGATGGCCAAGGAGATGGCCATCGACGGCGCTGCCGGTTTGCGAAAGCAGGATATGGTATTTGCCATTCTGCAGCACGCCGCCGCGAAGGACGGGGCAGTCTTCGCCGATGGTGTTCTCGAGTGCTTGCCCGACGGTTTCGGTTTTCTGCGCGCGCCGGACTACAATTACATGCCAGGGCCGGACGATATCTATGTATCGCCGTCGCAGATTCGTAGATTCAATTTGCGAACGGGCGATGCCGTAACCGGTACGATTCGTCCGCCGAAAGAGTCCGAGCGGTATTTCGCGCTTACGAAGGTTGACAAGATCAACGGCGAGGCGCCCGAAGTCGCGCGCGACAAGATCCTCTTCGACAACCTGACGCCGCTCTATCCGCAGAAACGTTTCGACCTGGAGATACCTGCGCCGCCGGGGGCCGACAAGGCCACGCGGAAGAAGGCGATGTCGACGCGGATCATCGACATGGTCGTCCCCATCGGAATGGGGCAGCGGTGCCTCATCGTCTCGCCGCCGCGCGCGGGGAAGACCGTCCTTCTTCAGAATATCGCGAACTCGATCGCGACCAATCATCCGGATACGCACCTCATCGTTCTGCTCATCGACGAGCGGCCCGAAGAAGTCACCGACATGCAGCGCACGGTGAAGGGCGAAGTCATTTCGTCCACCTTCGACGAGCCGGCTGCGCGCCACGTGCAGGTCGCCGAAATGGTTCTCGAGAAGGCGAAGCGCCTCGTCGAGCACAAGCAAGACGTCGTCATTCTCCTCGACTCGATCACGCGTCTCGCCCGCGCGTACAACGCCGTGGTGCCGCCCAGCGGCAAGCTGCTTTCGGGCGGTGTCGACGCGAACGCGCTTCACAAGCCGAAGCGCTTCTTCGGTGCTGCGCGCAGCGTCGAAGAGGGCGGGTCGCTCAGCATCATCGCGACGGCGCTCGTCGACACCGGATCGCGCATGGACGAAGTGATTTTCGAAGAGTTCAAAGGGACTGGAAACTCTGAAGTGCATCTCGATCGCAAACTGATGGAGAAGCGCGTTTTTCCGTGCCTCGACATCAACAAGAGCGCGACGCGCAAAGAAGAGCTTTTGACGCCCGATTGGGCACTTCAGCGCATTTGGCTCCTTCGTCAGCTGTTGCATCCGCTCAACGTCATCGACTCGATGGAGTTCCTGCTCGATAAGCTTTCGCGCACCGATTCGAATCGCGAATTCCTCGAGTCGATGAACCAGTAGGCAAGCGGGTGCGCGACGTCGTTCTCGAGGGGCGAGGCCTTCACGGTGGTAAGCCGTCGTCGGTCCGCCTCGTTGCGCGGCCTGGCCCCGTCACGATTCGCGTGGGCGATCGCGAGGCGGCGCTCGCGGAGCTGAAGGTCGTCGGCACCGTGCGCGCGATGACGCTCGAAGCGCCGGCGGCGGCCTTTCGCGTAGTGACGATCGACCATCTTTTCGCGGCGCTCGCGGGGCTTGGGATTTACGACGGCCTCTGCATCGACGTGACTGGGGGCGAGCTGCCGCTGCTTGATGGCGGCGCGACGGAGTGGTGCGCAGCCCTCGCGACGTTGGCGGTCGCGTCGTCGCAGCCGCGCCTTCGCGTCGCGCGCGAGGCCTTGATCGAAGCGAGGGCTAGTCGGTTTGCATTTGCGGTGGGCGAGGGGGTGGAGGCCACTGCCAAAATCGAATTCGACGATACGCGCCTCGCGCTCGATGCGGCGTGGAGCGGCGACGCTTCGGATTTCGTTGCGCGGATCGCGCCCGCGCGCACCTTCGCATTCGCCGCAGAAATCGAGGGCATTCTAAAGCGCGGTCTCGCGCAGTTCGTTGCACCCACGAGCGTCGTGGTGATTGCCGAAGATGCCATTCACGCGGCGGGAAATCCCTTTACGGCGGACGAGCCTGCGCGCCACAAGCTGCTTGATCTACTCGGCGACATGTATCTCTACGGAGGCCCGCCAATTGGGCGTGTCGAGGCGTTTCGGCCGGGGCACGGCGCGACGCACGAAGCGATGGAGCGTGCGATGGCCGACGGCGTCCTCGTCGCTTATCCGAAATAGAGCGCGGCGCCGAGCACGGGAAAACAGACGACGAAGAGCACGAGGCCGTACCCCATGATGTCGCGCGCCTTTAGCCCCATGAGGCCGAGGAGCGGCAGGCTCCAGAACGGCTGGTACATGTTACCGAGCATGTTTCCGTACGCGACGGCCATCGTGACTTTGCCGAACGGAACGCCGAGATTCTGCGCGGCCTTGAGCATCACGGGCCCTTCGACGGCCCACTCACCGACGCCCGACGGAACGAAGCTCTTTGTCACGACCGACGCGAGAAACGTGAAAAACGGCAGCGTACGCGGTGACGACGCTTCGATGAACACGTGGGCGATCTTCTCGGACAAGCCCGTGAAGGTCATGATCGCGAGAATGCCGCCGTAGAAGGGGAATTGCAGGACGATCCCCGAGACGCCGCGAACGGCTTTGGTGACGGCCTTGGCGTAGCTCACAGGGCTCGGGTGGAGGGTCATTCCGAGCATGAGGAACGTCGCGTTCAACACGTTGTGGTTCACGTCGAAGCCGTGCTCGCGCACGTAGCGCACGAGAAACGTAAGCCCCAGCGCGCCGACGACGAACGACAGAACGCGCGTGTGATCGAGCCACTCGGCGGGCGTCTGCGGGCGTGCCTGTTCGGCGGCCATGGGCGCGGGGTCGGGCGGGGGGACCGCGTCGGCGTCGAACGGCGTCGTGGCGTCGCGCGCGGGGCTCATGAGGACGATGACGATCGGCACGACCACGAGAAGAATCGCGCAGGCGATTAAGTTGTAGGGTGCAAGCACCGTTTCGGTGAGCGGCACACGCGCGGCGGGGCCCGAGAGGCCCAGCACGTCGCTGAGGAAGTTCTTTTCGGTATTCATCAAAAGCGGCGCGCTCGCCGAGATCCCCGCGTGCCAGAGGAGCATCGACGTGTATGCGCCGGTGCCGAGGAGCGGGTAGTGAATCGCGATGCCGCGCGACGCAGCGGAGCGCCCTATTTCGCGCGCGAGGAGCGCGCTCCCGATGAGCCCGAAGCCCCAATGGACCCACCCCGTCACGAGCGCGAACACGGTGACGACGAGGAGCGCCTGCGTCGTCGTACGTGGCAATGCCGTCAGGCGCGCGAGCATCCGTGCGGCCGGCGGGCTTGCGGCGATGGCTTCGCCCGTGACGACGACGAGGATAATTTGAAGCCCGAACTTGAGAATCTCGGCGTTGCCGAACCCCGTGACCCAGGCCTGAACGAGCGAGGAGAGCCGCGTGACGAGACTGTCGGCTTCGGCGCCCCGTGGCGGATCCATCGTCGCCGCGCCGAGCACCAGCGCCAGCAGGGTGAGCAGCAGCACGAGGACGAACGGGTCCGGCATGAAGCGACGGACGACACGGTCTGCGGCAGCGCCGGCGCGAGCGAAGAGCGACGAAATCACGCGCGGACGTTACCCCGGTTCGCGCCCGCGTATGCTACCGCGTCGTGATGCGTCGGCCCCCGTCAGCGTGCCCGCGCGTTCGCCTCGCGGTAGCCGTCGTGGTCGCATGCCTGCTCGTGCCGACGCGTGCCTTCGCCGGCGACACGTTCACCGACCCGTACGATCTCCCCGACACGCCGCGCGCGCCCACGCTCCCCGAGCTCACCCACGGCGAGGTGGAGATCACGTCCGAGGCGACCCTCGGTGTTCTCTCGCCGACGGCGGCGAGCGACGGCTCCGCGCACTCGCGATCGTTCACGCTGGTCGAGCGCATCGCCGCCGAAGCGCCCATCTACGAGCGTCGGTGGTTCGTGGGCGGGCAGTACGAGTTCACGACCGGCTCGCCGCCCTTCGGAGGCGGCAGCGCAAAGCTGGTCGGCGGAAATCTCGAGCTTTACGGGCGAACCGTCTGGGCGAACCGCACGGGGCTCGCCATCGGCGCGGGGCTCGGGCTCGTCGCCCCGACGGCGTTCTACGACGAGGGGAGCCCGGCCGAACGCGTCGCCAGCGCCGCGGCGTCGGTGCGGCCCTGGGACCATCCGATGTTCCTCTCGGGGTACATCACGGCGCGCCCCTTCATCGACGTGCGAGCCGTCGACGGCCGCTTCGTGATTCAATTTCGCCAAGGGCTCGACGGGTCGCTCGACATCGCGAACCGCAGGTCGGGGCGCATCGCGGCGATAGCTGCACTCTACATGGGGTACAATCTCGCAGACGCCGTCGGCGTCGGCTTCGAGGTGTTCGAGTACTACTTTTTACGCGGCCCCGTCGCCGACGACCGGCGCGTGAACCTGTTCCTCTCGCCGAGCCTACGGCTGCTCACGAAGGGGCTTCAGCCGGCGCTGAGCGTCTACCACAGCCTCGGCACGCCCCTCGACGAACCGAACGCGCCGGTCTCGCCCGTTTGGGGCGTGCGCCTCGCGTTCACCGTGGTGCTCGACCCGTTAAAGAAAGGCGCCGCGCCGACTCCGTAGAGCGGGCGCGGCGTCGTGCAGCCGTGCGACCTGTCTGGCCGGTCCGCGTGGGCTTAGTTGACGCTCGATTGGCTCTCGAGCGTCTTGCGCGGTTCTGCACCGGTACGGAGGCGTGCTTGCTGCCGCTCGAGGGCCGCGCGAACGAAGCGCGCGAACAGCGGATGCGGCGCGAGCGGGCGGCTCTTGAACTCGGGGTGGAACTGGCAGCCAAGGAAGTACGGATGGTCGCGGAGCTCGACGACTTCGACGAGCTTCTTGTCGGGCGACGTTCCTGAGAGAACGAGCCCCGCGTTTTCGAGCTTCTCGCGGAACTCGTTGGCGAACTCGTAGCGGTGACGGTGACGCTCGGAGATCTCCGTCGAGCCGTAGGCGTCCGCCGCGAGGGTGCCCGGCACGATGCTGCACGCGTAGGCGCCGAGGCGCATGGTCGCGCCCTTGTTCCGCACGCCGCGCTGCTCGGGCATGAGGTCGATGACCGGGTACGCGCAGTCTTTGTCGAACTCGGTGGAGTTCGCGCTCTCGAGGTTCGCGACGTGGCGCGCGAACTCGACGACAGCGAGCTGCATGCCGAGGCAGATGCCGAAGAACGGCACCTTCTGCTCGCGCGCGTAACGAATCGCCGCGATTTTTCCTTCGGTGCCGCGATCGCCGAAGCCGCCGGGAACGAGCACCGCGTCGAGGTGCGCGAGGAGCTTCTCGGCGCCGTCGCGTTCGACGTCTTCCGAGTCGATGTACTCGAGCTCGACTTTGCAGTCGTTGTGAAGGCCGCCGTGAACGAGCGACTCGTGAAGCGACTTGTACGCGTCCTTCAAGTGCACGTACTTGCCGACGATGCCGATCTTGATGGTGCCGCGCGTGGGGCGCGTGAAGCGCTCGCAGACGCGCTGCCACGCCGAGAGATCGGGCTGACGGCTCCAAATGTTGAGGCGCTCGCAAATGAGCTCGTCGAGCCCTTCGGAGTGAAGTTGCAGCGGCAGCTCGTAGATGCAGCTCACGTCGATGCCGGAGATGACGGCTTCGACCGCGACGTTCGAGAACATCGAGATCTTCTCTTTGAGCGCCTGCGAGAGCATATGCTGCGTGCGGCAGATGAGCACGTCGGGCTGGATGCCGATCTCGCGCATCTCTTTCACCGAGTGCTGCGT
>JANXMC010000760.1 GCA_025354825.1 Myxococcales bacterium | reverse complement strand
GCCGCGCCTTGCGCGCCTCGGCGACCTTCTCGCGCAGCCCCGACACGCCAAGCTCGAGGGCGTGGTACGCGGCGAGGCCGGCGAGCGTCTCGTCGCGCTCCATAAGAAGGGCCGTCAGCGCCTCTTCGTACCCGCGCGGCGGGTTCGTGAGGTACTCGGCGGCGCGGTTCACGCGTTCGGTCGCGGGGAGATCGTCGGCAATGATGCGAAGCAGCTCGCGCGAGGCCGCGCCACGGCGGGCCGATGCGCCCAGGGTGAGCGCGTCGAGGAACTCGACGGCATTCGCTCGCACGCGGCGATCGCGCGAGCGAAGCGCGTCGTACACGCGGTGAATGTCTTCGTCGCGATGGGCAATTTGCAAGAGGCGAAATGCGCGCTCGAGCGACTGCCGAAGCTTGTCCTCCAGGAGCCCTGCGACGAGCGAGCCGCTCCCTTCACTCCGCGCAGGGACGATGCGCTGCCCCGCCTCGATCGGGGCGAAGAGCGAGAGAGTGCGCATGTATTCGCGCAGTGTCTTTTCGAGCTCGGCTTCGATGCGTGTGCGATCGACCTTCACCGGGTTTTCGAGAACGAGGCGCCCGAGGCCGCGCAAAACCTTGTAGCGAACGTGGCCAATCGGCTCGACGGCGAGCTGGGCGACGAGCACGTCGACGGCGCGCTGCGAGCGAAAGCGCGAGATCGTTCGCGGCACGTGGAGACGAACCCGCGGGTCGGCGTCGGCGTTCTTCAGCTCGGCCGAGAGAACGTCGAAGGCCGGATCGCCGATCGAGATGAGCGCGCGGCGAACCGCGTCGCGCCCATCGCGCTTCGCAAGGCGCGCCATCAAGTACGGAATGAACTGCGGATCCTTCAGCTCGCCCATCGCATCGGCGACTTCGGTCGTGATGCGCGGATCTTCGGCGAGGGCCAAGAGCACGGGGCGCCAACGGTCGTCCGGGCTTTGGCGGATCGCCTCGATAAGCGTGAGGCGCGCAGAGCGGCCCACGTCGCCGCGCTCGCGCAACGTCTCGAGAATCCCCGGATCTTCGAGGGGCGACGCATACCCCTCGTGGCGCACGAGATTGAACGCGGCCGCGGCACGAACCGCGGGGCTCTTGTCGTCCTTCGCTTGAAGGAGCGACGCGAAGCTCCCCGCGCGGCCGAGGGCGCGCAGGGCCGCGATGCGAACCCGCTCGTTCGGATGAGTGACGAGGCGCTCGGCGAGGGGGAGCCAGTCCTTACGACCCGACGGACCGAAGATGTCGAGAGCCCGAAGAACGACGTCTTCGGCCTCGTGATAGAGAATCAGACCCGGAATGAGGCGGTCGCGCTTCTTCGCTTCGAGGAGCGTCATCGCCGCGAGCACGTGGGCCGTATCCCGGCTCGAGAGCGCCTCGAGCAGCGCTTCGACGGCGGTGAGATCCAACTCGGTGCCGGGCGCGTCGACGTCGAGCGTCCCCTTCGAGAGAGCCTGGCGGAAGAGCGCGAGGTACGGCTTTCGAAGGCCGCCCGCGACGACGAGCCACCCCGCCGAGAAGAGCGCGACGAGCCCCGCGAGGACTCGCGGGGTCGCGAGATCGGCCATCGCGAGAAGCAGGATCAGGCACGCGACGGCCGCTTGAACGACCCGGCCTAAAACGGTGTCGACGCTCGCCTTGCCGCGGTCGCGAACGTCGCTCGCGAGGGGCATCCAGAGAAGCTCGGACGAGACGCGGTTGAGCGAATGGCGAAGCGAGCCGTCGACCCCCTTCGTCAACAGCACCGCCGTCATCACGCCACCGGCGACGAGACTTCCGAGGCCGCCGCCCAAAAGCAAAAGCGGCGTGACGACCACAGCGCCGACCACGCCCACACGGCGCACGAGGCGACCGGCGAGAAACAGCTGAACGACGAGCGAAATCGTGTTGAGCACGGCGTAGTACCGCGCGAAAAAGAGGCCGAGGTGCTCCCGGGGAACGAAGCGTGCGGCGCTCGATTTGAACAGATAGTCCGTTGCGAGCGACGCCGCCGTGGAGAGCGCGACGAACGCGCCAATGCGCAACAGGTACGGGTTCTGCCGCAGAAACGAGAGGTGACCGTCGGGCTCGGCCGACGACGGAAGCTGCGGCGTGCTCGCCGTCGCGTCGGGAGCGGCGACGACGTCTTGGTCGTCCGGCATCGTCGTCACCACGACTGCAGTCACGAGGAAAATGGCGGACGACGCCAAAAGCAGAGACAAGACGCGCACGTGAACGAGCGCGAGGCTCGCACCGCCTGCACCGCAAACGGCGCCGAGCACGCCGCCCGCCGCGATGGGGCCGAAGAGGCGCCGCCCCTGGGCGACGGTGAAAGTCTGCGCGGCAACGAGCCAGAACTGCGCGACGAGCACGGTCCCCAGGAGCCCGCTGAAGACGTAAAGACCGAGGACGCCGCCCGAGGTAGGGGCACGAAGGTGCAGCACGCCGGTGCCGTAGGCGGCAACGACGAGCGTGCAGACGAGCGCATTTCGGCGCCCGAACCGCCGCACGAACTGCGTGTTGTAAAACGAAACCACCAGCGAGAGCCCCGCGAGAACCGCGTACACGACGGTGAGGCGATCGGGCGGGAGGCGGCTGAGGAAGAGCGCATCGCGCGCGGTTTCGAGAATCGTGTGGCCTGCGATGATGAGAAAGAGCGTCGCGAAGGCCTGCGCGAGAATGCGCCCCTCCCCTTCACGTAAATCGAATAACCGAGCCACCGCGCGCAACATGCCTCTTCGATGGTAGTGGTCCCAAGTCTGATGCGGGGGAAAACCATGGCATCGCGGCAGCTTGCGGTTGCCCGAAGGCATGCTTAACTAGCTGCCATGGCGCGCGCATTGAACGAAGGCAACCTCGCTCTGCCCGTTAAAAACCAGATGCTCCGCCGCGGCGTGGTGATGTTCGGCATCACCCTCCTCGCAGGGCTGGTTCTCGCCCACACGAGCCTCGCCCCCAGCTGGCGGCTCGTTCTGTTCGTCCCGTTCCTCGCCTCGGCCTATGCGATTCACCTCGGCCTCTACGGGACGTGCGGCTTCATGGCCCTGGGCGGCCGCCGCGCCACGGAAGACGGCACCGACGTGGTCGCCAGCAGGGAAGACCGCTGCAAGTTCGAGCGGATCGGCCTCCGGGTGATGGCGAGCAGCACGGCAGCAGCCGTCTTGGCGACGGCGGTGTTCGCGTTCGGGACCACCTGACCCGTTTCTAGATACTATGCCGCGGCATGGCGACCGCGTCCCCCGCTCCGGTCTTGCTCAACATGGACGTCGGTGAGCTTCCGGGCGAACCCGATGCGCTTTACGCCATCGCGCAGATTGCCAACATCGCGTGCGGAGGCCACGCCGGCGACGACGCGTCGATGCGGCGCGCTCTCACGCATTGCGCTCGCGAAGGCGCGCGGGCGGGTGCGCACCCCTCCTATGCGGATCGCGAGGGGTTCGGCCGTACGGTGCTCGACGTCACGGCCAACTCGCTCGCGGGCGACGTCTTCGCGCAGTGCGCGCGCCTCGCGAACCACGCCGGGGAGCTCGGCGTGACCCTCGCCTACGTGAAGCCCCACGGCGCGCTGTACCACGCGGCGAACGTGTCCAGGCCGCTGGCCGATGCCGTCGTCCGCGCGATGGCGCGCGCGCTTGGTCACCACGTCACGCTCATTGCGCCGCCGCGGGGCGCCCTTCGCGACGCGGCGCTGGCCCACGGGCTTGCGTTCGCGGGCGAGGCCTTCGCCGACCGAGGCACGCGAAGCGACGGGTCGCTCGTCCCGCGGGGCGAGCCCGGTGCGCTGGTGACCGACGCAACCGTCGCCGCCGCGCAGGCCACGCGCCTGGTCTCTAGGTCTCATGGTCACGGCGATGTCGCGACAATCTGCGTTCACGGAGATACGCCCCACGCCCTCGAGATCGCTCGGGCCGTGCGTGCGGCGCTCGCCCGCGCGACGTCGACGTGACCGCCTCGGCGACGAGCGTCTTCGTCCCCTTCGGCGACGGCGCATTTCGCGCGACGCTCGGCGCGATGACGAGCCCTCGCGCTCTGTTCGACGCGCTCCGCCGCTGCGACGGCGTGCACGACGTCGTCGTCGGTGAGCGCCACGTCGCCGTCTACGTCGCCACCACCCGAATGCCGACGACCGCGCTCGACGCCGCCCTCGCGGCGGCCCTCGGCGCGCGCGCGACGGCGAGCGGCGCGCCGGCCATCGCCGCTTGCGAGCACCGCATTCGCGTCCGCTACGACGGCGTCGACCTCGCCGAGGTTGCCGCACGCGCCGGGCGAACGTGCGACGACGTGGTGCGCCTCCATGCCGACGTTGTCTACGCCGTCGAACGCGTCGGCTTTCTCCCTGGATTCGCCTACCTCGGCGAAGTCGACCCGCGCATCGCTACGCCCCGACGCGCCACGCCCCGGCCCCGCATCGACGCGATGAGCGTCGGCATCGCGGGGCGGCGCACGGGTATCTACCCCTTCGCATCGCCTGGCGGCTGGAGGCTCCTCGGCACCGCCATCGACGTCACGCTGTTCGACGCCGAGCGCGGCGCGACGCTGTCACTCGGCGACCGCGTCGTCTTCGAGCCGGTGTGATGCGCTCGATGGGAGCGTCACCCTCCCTCGTCGTCACCGCGCTCCGAGGCGTCGCCACAGTGCAAGACGGCGGGCGCCCCGGTCACATGCACGAGGGCGTTCCACCGGGCGGCGCACTGGTGCCCGAGCTGCTGGCCCGAGCGAACCGGGCGGCCGGCAACGACGACGGCGCCGCGGCGATCGAGCTGTTCGGCGGGATGACGGTGACGGCCGACGGCGCGGGGATCGTCGTCGCCACGTCCGCCGGCGTGCGCGCGCCCCTCGCCCACGGCGAACGCTTCGACGTCGCACTCCACGCCCGCGCGCGCGTGACCTACGTCGCCATCGAGGGCGGCATCGACGTGCCGTACGTCCTTGGCGGGCGCGGCACGCTCCTCGTGGCAAAGCTCGGCGGGCTCGACGGGCGTCCGCTGAAGCGGGGCGACCGCCTCGCGCCGTTGCCGCCTCGCGATGCCGTCGACACGCCCGCTCTCCCTCCGTTTCCCGATCTCGACGCCCCCATCGAAGTTACGCCCGGGCCCGATCTCGAACGGTTCGCGCCATTGGCCTTCGAGGCGCTCGTCGCGTCCGAATACCGAATAGCCATCGTGGGCGATCGCGTCGGTCTGCGCCTCGACGGGGCGCCGATCGCGCGGAGCGACGCCGACAGTGGGCTCTCGGGACCGATGGTTCGCGGCGCGCTCCAAGTGCCGTCGTCGGGGCTTCCCATCGTGCTCGGCCCCGATCACCCGACGACCGGTGGATACCCCGTTATCGCAGTGATCATGCGCCGATCGTTCGGAAGCTTCGCTGCGCGAAAGCCCGGCGCAGTGGTGCGTTTCACCCCCGTGCGAACCCTTCGCGCGTAGCGCCGCGAACGATTCTTTCGCGCAGTTCCACGAGGATCTCGCGGCGGTTCGGAAGTTGGATCCCGTCGATCCGATGATCGTCGAGACACCTCTCGACGGCATTTTCGGTTTCCCGCCAATGCCCACGATCTGTCGAGCATAAGCAGGTTTGCGAGCGCTTCGGCCCCTTTGGCATCGTACGACGACGCCGCGTCGATGGGCGACGAGGCGCAGTCCATCAAGGCCAACGGGCTCGGCGGCGGCATGGCGTGGGGGCTTTCGGGGGACGACGGCTCGCTCCTCGACGCGCTCAACGCCGGGATGAAATGAGGCCCGCGTAGGGCGAAGCTCACTTGTCCAGAACGAGGCTGCCAAACGCAGCCGGCACGTGGAAATCGGGCTTCGGGGTACGCGGCGGGCTCCACGCCAAGTACTTCCGAGGCCGCGTCGCGTTTCCCTGGCCCTCCATGCGATACAGGCCCAGCGGCAGCGTGCGCCCCGCGGCGAGGGCATCGGTAATCTCTTTTGCGGGAATGGCCACTTCGATGGTCGCAGTGCGTGCGGCCGCGTCTCGGGTGGTGCCGATACGCGCGCCGCTCGACCACGCGACATCTGACTTCTTCGCCGTGCGGTCGAGGGCAATGTCGAGAAAATGGCCAAAAGGGCCTAGCTCGATTTCGTAATAGCGATCGCGATGCGCTTCGTCGGGCGCCACGAAAAGCTCGACGCAGTCTTCTTGGTAGAGGCGCGCACGCTCGTCGGCGATGGGGCGCGACGTGTCGGTGTTGAGCCCTGCTCCTTCGAGGTCGAAGAGCGCGTAGAGCGCGGTGGGCGACCAGAGAAAGCGAGCGCGCGTGACGGTGTCGGTGAGCGTCCCCGCGTAGTCGGTGGCGAAGCTCACTTGCGGGGCGCGCGCCCAGGCGGCCTCGGCGCCGCTTCCGTCGATGGTGATCGTGTCCTTTCCGAGCGACGCGGCGTGGACGGTGGGTCGCCACGCGCTGCCGCCGTCGGCGAGCTGTGACGACCCGTCGTCGCCGGCCTGGGGGGCGCCGCCGTCGGCGAACGGGTCGGTGTGAATTGCAAAAGGCGCCATCGCGACGAAGTGCACAGGGCGCGCTTTTGCGAAGAGCGCGACGCCGTCGCCGGTCATCGACGGTGCGCCGATGTCGACGCCGAAACGCTTGGCCGCGACCTCGAGGAGCGGCGACGTGCGGTGGCCACCGAGGGCCTTCGCGAGGGCGTCGCTCCCGTAGAGACCGAGGTAGCCGGCGCCGACGCGATCGACGCGCACGACGTTCGTCCCCCCAATCGCAACGTGGTCCGGCATGGGGTACAGCTTGCCGAAGCCGTCGCCGCCCATCGCCGGTAAGCCGTCGACGAGGACGACGTCGGGCGCTTCGATTTCGGTGACGTCGACCATGCGCTCGGCGAACGTCTCGAGGGCCGCGACGTAGGCCGCGCGCGCCCCTTCGTCGCCGCTCTTTTGCAACGCGAGCGCGGCGTTGAGCTCTTTGTGCATGCGCCACTTCTGGCGATAGGCGGGCGACGCGTCCGAGAGCATCGCCGTCCCCTGCATCCCTTTGATCCCAAGCGAGAAGACTGCGAATCTGTGCGCCTTCAGCTTTGGAATCGAGATGAACATTCCGTGCTGCAGGTGCTCGGCGAGGATCTTCGGAATGAGGAGCGTCGGCGTGTGCGTCGCCTCCATTCCGGTCACCGCGAGCGGCTTGCCCGGCGTGTCGCCTTGCACGTCGAAGACGCCATCGTCGTCCATGCCGACGAGGGGCACGCCTTCTTCTTTCGCCATGGCGGCGTAGCCCGACTCGCGCATCAAGCGCTCCCAATCTTTGTGTGCCGCGCCCCACCCTTCGGCGATCGTCACGCGGGTGTGGCCGCGCTTTTTCAGGCACTGCACGACGCCGCGCACGAACTCGGGGTCGGTGATGCGCCCCTTCAAGCCGTCGTCGCCGCCGCTCTTTTTCGGATCTTTGAACCAGTCGAAACCGCCGATATTCGGTTTGAGCAGAATAGGCGTTTCGGGCGGCCGCTTCGGCACCACCTGGCTGCACAGTTTTTCGCCCAAGGCGCGCGGCGTCGCGGTGCCGCCGGCGAGGACGACGACGGGCGACACGTCGGCGGCGAGGCGCGCGCGGTGGGCCTCGCGAAGAGCCGCGCCGTCGATGGATCCGCTTGCGACCACGGTGCTTCCAGAAGCCGGGGAGCCGCCGTCCCAGACCATCGACGCGTGGGTCACGACATCGGGGGTCGACGAGGCGAGCGCGCTCGCGGCGGCCCCGGCGCTCGCGGCTTCCGAGGCAGGCGGGCTCGCCGACTTCGCCGGCGCCTCGACCGCGAAAGCGGCATCGGCCGCGGGCGGCGCCGTGGGCTTCGAGCACGCGAGCGCAAAAACGGGGAGGGACGCGAGGGTGACGAGTACGCGAAAGGCCATCAAGCCCGCGAGATTACGCGGAGATCGCGCTTGTTCGCCACGAGGAAGCCGCCAAAGTGTGGTGAGAACCTGACCGATTCCTGACAGAGCCGATCGTACGTTCTGCGCCATGGAAACGGGTGAAATCAGCCAACTGCCCACCACGGTCGCTTCCGACGAAGGCGCCGTCGCCGCGCCACGCGACCATCGCATCGAGCTGGGGAAGTCGATTCCGTTCTTCGGAGTTCACCTCGCCGCCATCGTTGGCGTGGTCGCCCTCGGCTGGTCGTGGAAAGGCGTTGCGCTCGCCGTCGCGCTCTACGTCGTGCGCATGTTCGGCGTCACGGCGGGCTACCACCGTTACTTCTCGCACCGGTCGTTCAAGACAAGCCGCGCGTTTCAATTCGTCCTCGCGCTGCTGGCGATGAGCAGCACGCAGAAGGGCGTCCTCTGGTGGGCGTCCCACCACCGCGTCCATCACAAGCACTCGGATCAAACGGGCGACGTGCACTCGGTCCTCCAAGACGGCTTCTGGTTCAGCCACGTCGGCTGGATTCTGTCGAAGCGCTTCGATCACACGGAAGACGCGAAGATTCGCGATTTTGCGAAGTACCCCGAGCTCCGCTTCCTCGACCGCTACTTCCTCATCCCGCCGGTCGCCCTTGCGGTTGCGCTCTTCTTGATTGGCGGGTGGTTCGCGCTCGTGTGGGGCTTCTTCGTGTCGACGTCGCTCTTGTGGCACGGCACGTTCACGATCAACTCGCTTTCCCACGTGATCGGCACCCGCCGCTACGTCACGACGGACACGAGCCGGAACAACCTGATACTCGCGATCATCACCCTTGGCGAAGGGTGGCACAACAATCACCACTACTACCAGCGGTCGGTCAACCAGGGGTTCTACTTCTGGGAGATCGACATCACCTACTACGTCCTTCGCGCTCTCTCTGTCGTGGGTCTCGTGTGGGATCTCCACACGCCGCCCAAGGCCGTTCTCGATGGCAATCGCATCGCGAAGCCGCGCCACGCGGCGACGGCTTCGGCCCTTGCGGTTACGACGCTGAAGTAGCGGAGCTCCTTCGCGCTAATTCGTTTTCGCCACCACGCCCAACGTGGTGGTGAACTGCGTCTTCTCGGCCTCGGACGTCCCCTTCAAGAAAACCTTCTCACTCGCCGCGTCGATGCGGTTGTCGAGGCGAATCAAAAGGTACTTCGTCGGCGCCGCTTCGAGGGTGAGCGTGCCCGTCACGAGGCTCGCCTTTTCGTCGCCCGGCGTGCCGAACTCACCGGCGCTGAGCAGCATGATTTGGTTGTTGTTGTCGCTGATGTACTCGCCGCGAAGGCCGGCCGCGAAGACATCCGTGAACGCGTAGCGCGCCATCACGCTCGTGCCCCACCACGAGACGGAGCGTGTCGCGCCAGGCGTCGTCGGGTCGGCCACGGTCTCGGTGACGTAGTCGCCGTTGACGAGAAACCGCAGTTTGTCGGTCGGTTTGATGTCGGCGACGACGTCGATGAGATGCCGCCAGTGGGAATTGGCATCGGGCACGTCGACCGTCCCCGACACGCCCGTCGGCCCGGCGACGCTTGCCGTGTCGGCCTGTTCGGCGCCGCCCATGTAGCCAATCGCAAACCCGGCAATGGGCGCGGGATTGAGCGTGATTTGCGCCCCGAACGTCTTCGCACGGTTGTTGTCGATGGTGTTGTTCCACCCGTTGACGGCGAGGAGCTTGAACCCGAAGACGTCGTTCAGCTGCACGTCGGCACGGAGGCCGGTGTGGAAGAACGGCTGCGCGAGATTGTACAGAGCGCCGCGCGTGTAGTTGATGTTGTTCTGGCTCGCGGCGACTTCGGCGCCGTAAACCGTATCGAACTTGCCCATGATCAGCGTGACTTTGCCGTCTTTCCCTTCGGGCTTCCACGAGACGTAAGCCTGTTGCAAGTTGCCAATCCCGCCGGGAATCGTCGCGTCGCCGAGCGCGAGATTGGGCGCTGCGGGGCCGAAGCGCATGTTGATGACGCCGCCTACCGGGTCGGGCTTCATCGCGAGATCGAGACCCGCCCACGCGACATTGAAACCGTTGTTGTTGTCATAGGGGCGAAAGCGGTTCGTCCCCGATTGCGGCTTTGGGCCGTTCCAATTGGCGCTGAAGTACGTATCGACGAAGGCGCCGATTTCGAGCAGCTCGTACCACTTCGGGGCAATCTCGGCGACGGGCGCAGGCGCTGCAATCGGCGGTGGAACCGCGGGCGGCGGAGGGGCCGGAGGGGGGGCTGGCGGGGTGTCGGCGAGGGGCGGCGTCGCGGGAGGAGGAGGAGCCGCATCCTGCGCGGCCGCGCGGTTGGCGCCCGCGAGAGTCAGGAGCGCGAACGCAGAGTACACGCTTCCTGTGCGCACCGCGGTGCGCCATCGAGGACTAGACATGGGGTATCTCCGGTGTTGGTTACGAGTGACGCGCGCACATCGGCGACTCCGCGAGCCTCACGCTGCGGATGCAGACGCGGAGATCGCAGCTCCCTGTGCGCAGAACGAAGGTCGTGGCCCTACCGCCCGCGATGGCACGTACCCATCGCACTCAGGGGGATAACGCGGCCCGTGTTGCGCCCCCGTTTCGCGACATATTCTATTTTGCGAAGTGGAAGCTTTGCGTCAAAAAGAGGAGAGAACCTGATGCGGTGTACGCATCGGGTGCCCTTTCGAGGGGGCAACCCTCGAATTTCCTCGGCGAACGGCTAGAGAGTGCCCCCATGCCGGTTCAATCGCAGCTCTCGCCCGCCGTCTCGGCGCTCTCTGACGCGCCCGCGCCCCCGCGCGCCCTGACGCACGAGCGCCCCGAAGTCCTCGCGCCGGCGGGCGACGAGGCGGCGATGCGCGCCGCCGTTCGTGCGGGAGCCGACGCGGTCTACTTTGGATTGCACGGCTTCAACGCCCGCGCCCGCGCGAAGAACTTCGACGAAAAGGCCCTCGGCGCGACGATGGCCTACCTCCACGAGAACGGCGTGAAGGGGTTCGTCACGCTCAACACGCTCGTCTTCGACAGCGAGCTTTCGAACGTCGAAGCCGCGGTACGCGCCTGCGCGGCCGCCGGCGTCGATGCCGTCATCGTGCAAGATCTCGGCGTGGCGCGTCTCGTTCGCGCAATTGCGCCCTCCCTCGCGATTCACGGCTCCACGCAAATGACGTGCACCGACGCGGCGTCCGTCGAGCTTGCCGCAAGCCTCGGCGCGTCGCGCGTGATCCTCGCCCGCGAGCTTTCGGTCGACGATATCGGCGCCATTCGAAAAGCCTCCAATGTGGAGCTCGAGGTCTTCGTCCACGGCGCCCTTTGTATTTCGTATTCGGGCCAGTGCATGACCAGCGAGGCCATCGGGGGTCGCAGCGCGAACCGGGGGGCGTGCGCGCAGGCGTGCAGGTTGCCGTACGAGCTCGTGGTCGACGGCGTGCTTCGCGATCTCGGCGATCGTGCCTATTTGCTTTCGCCGGAAGATCTCGAAGCGAGCAGTGTCATTCCCGATCTCGTGGCGATGGGCGTCTCGTCGGTGAAGATTGAAGGGCGTTTGAAAGGGCCGGAGTATGTCGCCGCGACGACGACGCTCTATCGCCGCGCCATCGATTCGGCCCTCGGCGACGGTCGCGCGCCTACGCCAGGCGAGCGCGCAACGGCGCTCCAAATGTTCTCGCGCGGCTCGGGCACGGGCTTCTTCGAAGGCGTGAATCACCAGCGCCTCGTCGAGGCCCACGCCTGCGACCACCGCGGCACCCACGTTGGAGCATGCGCGGGCGTGAAGAGCGTGCGCGGCAAACGGCATATCGAAATAGCGGTGGCCGAGAACGAGACGCTCTCGCGCGGCGACGGCATTCTGGTCGAAGGCGGCTACGCCAGCGAAGGTGAGCTGGGCGGACGCATTTGGGGGATCGCGGTCCGCGGTGCCGACGTCGAACGTGCGAACGCCGGCGACGTGGCCCTCGTGTGGCTCGGCCCCGAAAAGACCGTCACCGAGCTCGACGCTGGACGGCGCGTCTGGAAGACGAACGACCCCACGCGCGAGAAAGAAGTCCTCGCGAGGATCGAGCGCGAGGCGTACCGCACGCCGGTCGCGATGACGATCACCGGCGCCTTCGGCGAGCCGCCCGTTCTCGAGGCGAGGAGCGACCGCGGCGCCCACGCCCGCGTGTTCTTCGACGTCGCCCTTGAGCACGCGGCAACGGCGACCGGCGCGCTCACGGTCGACGTTCTCCGCGACAAGCTCGGCGGCTTGGGCGACAGCCCCTTCGTTCTCGGCAGTCTCGAGAGCACCCTGCCCGACGGCGCGATGCTGCCGCTCTCGTCGCTCAAGCGCGCACGCCGCGCCCTCGTCACGGCGCTCATCGCGTCCGCCGCGCGCGAGCACCCCACGACGTCGACCACGCACGTCGAACTCGTCGCCGCCGCAACCGCGCCGGATCGCGCGCCGCCGCCCGGGGGGCTCTTCGTGCTGTGCCGCACGATCGATCAGGCGATGGCCGCCGTGGATGCCAAGGCCGACGGCGTGTATCTCGATTTCCTAGAGCTCACGGGGACGGGCGCGGCGGTGCGCGCTCTTCGCGAGCGGGGCGGCGTGCACATCACGGTCGCGCCGCCCCGCATTCGCAAACCGGGCGAAGAAAAGATCGACGCGTACCTCGAAGGGCTCGCGCCCGACGCGATCCTCCTTCGCGGCCTCGGGGCTCTTCACGAGCTTTCGGCGCATGCGAGCTCCGGGTCGCGCGCGATTCCACGCATCGGCGACTTCTCGCTCAACGTGACGAACAAGCTCACGGCGGCCGAAGTTCTCAATCGGGGCCTCGCGGCGTTCACGCCGTCGTTCGATATGGACGCGGCGCAGCTCACGACGTTTCTCGACTCGCCCTTCGGCCCCTTCGCCGAGGTCGTCGTCCACCACCCGATGCCACTCTTTCACATGGAGCACTGCGTGATCGCGGCGCTCTTGTCCGAAGGGCGCGATCACAAAACCTGCGGTCGACCCTGCGATCGCCACGCCGTGTCGCTGCGCGATCGGATGGGCGTCGATCACCCCGTCGAAGCCGACGTCGGCTGCCGGAATACAGTCTTTCACGCGGCTTCGCAGAGCGCGGCGACCTTCGTGCCCATTCTGCAAAAGGCGGGCGTTCGTCGCTTTCGCGTCGAGCTCGTTCGCGAGACGCCGGCCGAGGTTGGCCGCATCATCGCGTCGTACCGCGCGCTCCTCGACGGCACGCTCGACGCCACCGAAGCGTGGCGCACGCTCAAGACCGAAAGTGGCTACGGCGTCGTGCGCGGCTCGCTTCGTGTGCTTAGCGCGACGTCGTAGGCCGTCAGGATCGCGCGAAGGCGTAGTGGCTCACGCCGATGCGGCGACCGTCCGGATCGCGCACGTACATCGTGAAGGGCGTGCGCGCCTCGATGGCCACGCCGGCGCTTGCGAGGCGCGCTTCCACGTCGCCCTTAGCCGCTTCGTCGATGGCGAACGCGACGAGCTCCATCGAGCCGTTGGGAATGCCGGGCTCGCCCAGCTCGGCCCGCTCGATCATGACGACGAGGCCGCCCGCCGCGAGCCACACGCGACCTTCGGCCGGGCGCGCATGCACCGCGAGGCCAAGAACGTCGACGTAGAACGCCTCGAGGCGCGGGACGTCGAAGGTGCGAAACGCGATGTGGTGAAGCGGGACGCTCACACGAAGAGCGTACCCCGGAGAACGATGACCGCGGAGCCGCCGATGTGAACGCGATCGCCCGCGAGCGTGCATTCGAGCTCGCCGGTGCGTGCGCTCACCTGGCGCGCGGTGAGCGCTGTTTTCCCGAGGCGCGCGGCCCAGAACGGGATGAGCGTGCAGTGGGCCGAGCCGGTGACGGGGTCCTCGTCGATCCCCTGCCCCGGCGCGAAGAAGCGCGAAACGAAGTCGACGTCGGCGTCGTCGCCCGTTCCGCGCGACGTCGCGATGTAGCCGTACGCGCCCATCGCGGCGAGCTTGCGGAAGTCGGGTTTGAGCGCGCGCACATCGGCGGACGTGCGGAACACAGCAACGAGATCGCGCGCGAGATGAAGCTCTGTGGGCGCCGCGCCAAGGGCCTCGACGATGCCGGCGAAGTCGTTCGTCGGCGAAGCCGGGCGCGAGGGGAAATCGAGAACGAAACGCGTCGACGCGCCATCGCCGGTACGCGTGACCCGAAGCGGGCCGCTTTGCGAGAGGAACGTGGCCGCGCGCCGGGTGGGCTCGAGCACCGTCATGAGAACGCTCGCCGTCGCGAGGGTCGCGTGGCCGCAAAGATCGACCTCGGTCGAGGGCGTGAACCACCGAAGCTCGAACGTGTCAGGCGTGCTCGTCCTCACGAAGAACGCGGTCTCCGACAAGTTGTTCTCGGCGGCGATCGACTGCATCAACGCGTCGGGAATCCACGCCTCGAGCGGGCACACGGCCGCGGGGTTTCCCGCGAAAGGGCGGCTCGTGAAGGCGTCGACCTGAAACACCGGGAGCTCGCGCATGGCGGAGACCTTGCCATTTGAGGCCGTCGTCGGCATTCGTCCAATACGCAGACATCCTACGTACCTACGTCGGACGCCGAGCTTCGGAGCGTCGTCCTCGGCGCGAAGCTCGTGGCCGTCGTCGGCATGAAAGACGATTCACGCCCCGACGAGTCGGCCTTCTCGGTCCCGGAGGCGATGCATAAGCGCGGTAGGCAGGCGATAGCCCAAAGACGCCACACCATGTAGTCTCGGCCAATTGAATGGAGACGGACGCCTCCGAGAAGCGCGATCGCGACACGCAATCCGGTGGTGAGGAGCGTACGTCGCGCCCCGATCCGGCCTTTTATAAACGGCGTCGGAAGCGCGGCAACGAGCTTTGCCAGATCTTGCTGCGCAACGGCGACGTCGAAGCCGAGCACGTTCGTCAGGGGCTGAAGGTTCAAGAAGAGCGCGGCGGTCAGATCGGCCGAATCCTCGTGCAGATGGGGGCGTGCACCGAGCGCGCCGTCGCCCGCGCGCTCATCAAGCAAGTTCAGCTCAATCACGCCGCCGGCGGTAAGAAGAGCGTCTCTCTCGCCGCGCGCGAGAACCCCGGGATCCTCGGGATCGACGTTACGTGCAGCCCGAACCGCACCGTCGCGACGCTGCTGCTCGCCGACTTCGCCGTGCTCGCGGTCGCCGCGACCATCGGCATCGGTCTCGGCTACATGCGCGCCGAGCGCATCGTCCCCACGCTCTTCCACTACGCGTTCCCCGCGCTGCTCCTCGTGCCGCTCGTGTTCACGCTGCTGTCGCTCTACGAAGCGACCGCGCCGAGCCCGCCGGAGGAGATACGCCTCACGACGACGGGCATTACGGCCGTGTACCTCGGCGACGCGGCGATCGCGCTCTTCGGGATGCAGTGGATCCCGCCCCACGTCCACGTGATTCTGACGGTGCAGTGGGCCATCGCGGTCGTGGCCATTCCGATCACGCGCGCGCTGGTTCGACAGCGCTATTCGAAGCGCCCGTGGTGGGGCCACCCCGTCGTGGTCCTCGGCGCGGGAAAGACCGGCCGCATCTTGGTGCGCGCCCTCCTGAACCGCCCGCAGGTCGGCCTGCGACCCGTCGTGATCCTCGACGACGACAGCCGCAAGCACGGCACGTTGCGCGCGAGCTTCAAGGACGACGAGCTTCACGTGAACTCGATCCGCGACGTGCCGATTCCGTCGCTCCGTACGAGCCAGGGCGTCGCGCTGCTCTCGAGCAAAGACGTCAACCAGATGGCGAAGGAGATCGGCTCCGCGCGCGATGCCGCGAAGGCCGCGGGCGTCGATTCGGAGCGTTCCGCGTCGTCGCGCGACGGCGTGAAGTCGCTGCTCGACTCCGACCGACCGCCGGGTGGCGAAGGTCGTGTCGAATCGAGTCGGCCGGGGGCCCTGCTCCTCTCGGCGGCGTCCGTGGCAGGCTCGGGCTCCGACAGGCCGCCGCAAATCCCGCAAAGCGCGGCGGAATCCAACCGCCCGCCGAGCGACCCTCCGCGCACGCCGCTCGAAGCGAAACTCGTGGCCGATTCGAGCGTCCCGCCGCCGGGGCTAGATTCGGCGCGCATCTCGGTTCGTGAATCGACCCGCGAGGGGGTCTCGAGCTCGAAGCGCGCGAGCTCGCGCCTTCGCAACAGCGGCGGCGCCACGTCGAGCCGTCACGGTCCGATGAGCGCGCGATCCCGCCTCGACGGCACCCCCGAGTCGATGCGGCCGCCGCGTGGCCAGTTCTCCGAGATCGAAGGGGTCCCCGTCATCGGAAGCCTCGAGCTCGCGCCGGTGCTCGCGCAACGGCTGAAGATTCCGTACGGCATTCTCGCGATGCCGGGGGTCAGCTCGCGCAAGCTCTTGAGCCTCACCGAGCGCGCGGGCGGCGCGTTCTCGACGCTCCTCGTGATCCCCGACATGATCGGATTCGCGAGCCTCGGTGTCCCCGCGAAAGACGTCGCCGGCGTGCTCGGCATCGAGGTGCGCCAGCAGTTGCTTCTCGCAGGCCCGCGCCTCGCGAAGCGGATGATGGACATCGTCTTCACCTTCGCCGGCGGCATCTTCGTGCTGCCGATCATCGGGCTCCTCGCGCTGCTCATTAAGCTCGATTCGCAGGGGCCGATTTTCTATCCGCAGCAGCGACTCGGGCGGGACGGCCAGCGCTTCACGGCGCTGAAGTTTCGGTCGATGCACGGCGACGGCGAGAAGCGCCTCAAAGAAGTTTTGGACAACAACGCGGCGATGCGCGCGGAGTACCACGAGTTTCATAAACTGAGCTTCGACCCGCGCGTGACGCGCATCGGGCGCGTGCTGCGCAAGTACAGCCTCGACGAGCTTCCGCAGCTCTGGAACGTGGTGCGCGGCGAGATGAGCCTCGTCGGTCCGCGCCCGTACCTTGAACGCGAGATCCCGGACATGGAGCATCAGGAGGGGCTAATCCTTCGCGCGATGCCGGGGATGACCGGGATGTGGCAAGTGAGCGACCGCAACTCGACGGGCTTCACCGAGCGCGTGAAGATGGACGTTCACTACGTTCGCAATTGGTCGCCGTGGCTCGACATCTACATTCTCGCGCGCACCGTCGGCGTCGTCATCGGCGGAACGGGCACCTGAAACGCCAAAGGCGCGAGGGCTCTTTCGAGCCGCTCGCGCCTCCGCGTGCGTTCCTGTGACTACGTAGAAGCGATCAGTAGATCGGTCCGACGGGCGTCGTGCCGCCGCAGGCGCAGTCGCCGTAGTCGATCGTCTCGTCCGTGCATTCGGGGTTCGACTCATCGCAGCCGCCGCACTCGGGCCCGTCGCAATCGCCGCCGGTGGAGCCACCGGTGCCGCCCGTGCCCGCCGTACCGCCGGTGCCGCCCGTACCCGCGGTCGTGTTGCCGGGGCCGCCCGTGCCGCCGCCGTTGGTGCCCGCGCTGCTGCCGTTGGTCCCGCCGTTGGTGCCGCCACCGCCGCCGGTGCCCGATGTCGTGTTGCCGGGGCCACCCGTGCCGCCGCCGTTGGTGCCCGCGCTGCTGCCGTTCGTCCCGCCGTTGGTGCCGCCACCGCCGGTGCCCGACGTCGTGTTGCCGGGGCCGCCCGTGCCGCCGCCGTTCGTCGAGCCGCCCGTGGTGCCCGCCGTCGACGTGCCCGTCGTGCTGCCGTTCGTGCCGCCGTTCGTGCCGCCGCCGGTCGTGCCCGCCGTCGAGGTGCCCGTCGTGCTGC
>JANXMC010000763.1 GCA_025354825.1 Myxococcales bacterium | reverse complement strand
GGTTGCCCCAAGATGCGGCGTCATGAGCTTCATCAGACGCTCCGCCGTGGTGAGCCCCACGTGCCGCGCTACCTCGCGCCCGCCGGCGAACGCGATGAGCGTCGGGAACCCCTTCACGCCATACCGCGCCGCGAGCCCTGGGCTCTCGTCGCCGTAGACGGCAACGACCTTGAGGCGCCCTGCCTGCTCGCCGGCGATCTTTGTGAGCACGGGGGCGAGCGCGCGGCAGGGCGTGCACCACGTGGCCGTGAAATCGACGAGCACCGGGACGCTCGACCCGAGCACTTCGGTGTCGAACGCGGATTCGCGAACCTCCGTGACGCTTCCTACGCTCGCGCGCTCCGAAGGCGTTACGCCGGAAGATGCCGTCGACTGCGTTCAGGAGGCGCTCTGCACCCTCATGGACAACGCCCGCGCCACGGCGCTTCCGCCTAGCGACGACGAGGTCGCGGCGCTTCTCGCGACCATCGTGCGCAACGCTGCGCGCAACCGACGGCGGCGCCACTTTCGCGCGCGCCCGCACGACGAGCTCGACGAAGCGCGGCTCGCCGTGCCCGACGCCGCGGCGGATGATCTCATCGCCAGCGCCGAAGAGCGCGTTCGCCTCCGCGCGTGCGTATCGGAGCTGTGCGACGTGCAACGTGCCGTCGTCACGCTGCGAATGCTCGAAGAGCAACCGGGCGACGACGTCGCCCGTGCGTTGGGAATTTCAGCGGGGCATGTCGCCGTCCTGCTCCATCGCGCGAAAGGCGCGCTACGGGCGTGCATGCTGTGCCCATCGCGCGAGGCGTGACGCTCCCTCAGGCGCGAACGCTCGCGTCGTCTCGGGGTTAGTTAACCCGGCCCCGACGCTGCGAACGTTCCGCCAAAGTCATCTCACGGTACGTGCCGTCTCCCATCAGGTAAGCAGGCCTTCGGCGTCGCCCGGGCATTGTGCTGGTAGAAGTCGGCCGGCCCCTAGGCATCACGTTAGGATTCACGGGCAATGCGTTCGTTCAAAGACGTTTCGGTGGCCTCGATCAACGCGGGATTTGTGACGGTGCTGGTCGGCTTCGCGAGCTCGGCCGTCATCATCTTTCAAGCTGCCCAGGCGTTGGGCGCCACCCCGGAAATGGTGGGCTCGTGGATGCTGGCGCTCGGCGTAGGCATGGGCGTCACGTGCATTGGCTTGTCGTTGCGCTTCAAAGCCCCGATTGCGACGGCATGGTCGACGTCGGGCGCAGCGATGCTCATCACCAGCGCATCGGGCGTCACGATGAACGAGGCGATGGGCGCCTTCATCGTGACGGGGCTCTTGATCGCCATCTCGGGCTTCACGGGTTGGTTCGAGCGAGCGATCAATCACATTCCCCTCCCCATCGCATCGGGGATGCTCGCGGGGGTGCTACTCCGCTTCGGCGTCGACGCATTTGCCTCTCTCAAAACGCAGTTCGCGCTCGTGCTCGTGATGTTCTTCACGTACCTCGTGGCGAGGCGACTCCTCCCGCGCTACGCGGTGATTTTGGCGCTCGTCGCGGGGACGCTGGTCGCTGGCGCCCGCGGCATGCTCCATCTCGAGACGGTTCATCTCGAGCTCGCTCACCCCGTATTCGTCATGCCCCGCCTCACAGTCGCGGCAGTGCTTGGTATCGCCCTGCCGCTCTTCGTCGTGACGATGGCGTCGCAGAACGTCCCCGCCGTCGCCGTGCTCCGCACGTCCGGATACCCGGTTCCGGTGTCGCCGCTCATTGGTTGGACGGGCGTCGCCACGACGGTGCTCGCGCCGTTCGGCGCATTCGCGCTGAACCTCGCGACAATCACAGCCGCGATTTGCACGAGCCCCGACGCGCACAAGGATCCCGACAAGCGCTACACGGCAGCGGTGGCAGCGGGGGTATTTTACGCCATCGTCGGGCTCTTCGGCGCGACTGTGGGCGCCGTCTTCGCCGCGTTCCCGAAGGAGCTCGTTTTGGCCCTGGCGGGGTTCGCGCTCTTGGGGACGATCGCGAACGCCCTCACAGGTGCGATGTCGGTCGAAGGGGAGCGCGAGCCGGCCCTCATCGCATTCCTCGTGACCGCGTCGGGTGTGAGCGTCTTCGGAATCGGGGCAGCCTTTTGGGGCGTCGTCGCAGGGGTCGTCGCTCTCGTGATCTTGCGCGCGCGCCTCGGCGGACGAAAGCGCGACGCTTTGACAGCACCGAGCGCCCGCACCGAAACGGAGACCGCCGCCGTTCCCACCGACGCGTAGCGGGCCCCCACTCGGCGGCACCGACACGTCGCTCCGCACCGTCGTCAACTTCGGCGCTGCGCTCGCGCCAGGCGTTGGCAACAGCCGATCGATTCGTTGTGGACGATCTTCGACGCTGCTCGCGCGTATGGGATCAACGGTGCGGCAGGCGGCGTGTCGAACGGTCTCCAGCTCGGCGTGCAGCTGCAGAAGAAGCCGCGCGTCACGCGCAGCGCGCCGCGCCCATTCCCGCGCCCGTACGCGCGAGCCCGGGTCCGTCCGTCGGAAGCGCGAGCCGCGCGTCGGCAAGCTCGAGGAAGAGGGCTTCGCGAAGTCTGCCTTGATGCACCATCTCCTCGAGGTCGACCGTCGTCGTCGCAATCACGCGTGCCCGGGCGGCGCGCACGTCCAGGCCGCGCGGGCTCGGGCGAGCGCCGTCACGCACTGCCAACGCCGCGAGAAGCGCGTCTTGGGCGTCAAAGTCGAGGGCGCCCGGCTCGTCGAGAACGAGCGTTCCGCCGCGGGCCTTCTCGAGAGCGCGCGCGAACGTCGAGGCTCTCCCCTCGCCTGCGCTCTCGCTCTCGTAGCTTCGGCAGTTCACGACGACGAAGGGGCCCGCCGCGCGGCGGCTCGCCTCGTGGATGCAACGCGCGAGGGCTTCCTTGCCCGACTCCCGCGCACCTTCGATGACGACAGCGACTTGTGTCGGTGCGAGCAGCGCCGCCATCGTGAAGACAGACGCGAGAGCCGGGCTCGCCGTCGCGAGGCGCGCGAATGGAGGCGGGAGAAGCTCCGATATCGGGATACGCGGGAGGTCTTCGAGATTCACCGCCGGAGGCGCGGTGCGCGCGCGACGGCGCGGGCGCGACTGCGGCGCGGACGGCGCGGGCGAGGACGACGAGCGCGGAGCCTTCGAAGGAGCTTTGACGAGGCGGAGTGAGACGGACTCTCGGGCGCGCATGAATCGATTCCTCCGTAGCGAGCCGCGGGTTAGCGGCGTTGAACTTGGTAATTGCACTGACCATGCCCACGCTGGCGCATGGGGCGCGCGATCGCGTCCCTCGGGAATTTGCCGCTCGCCACGAGAGGCCTACGGATGTTGGGGGGATCGTCCGGATCGAATCGATCGTGGGTGAATGATTCGCGGCGGATCACGGCGATCCAGAGGCGCGGGAAGCTCGATGCGCGGTCGATCCAGTGCGACACGCGGTGCCGCAGCGGTCGCGCGAAGGAGCGGCGCGAATCCCAACTTCCACGGGCCTAGGGGCTTGGGCGATCCACCCTACTTCGATTACGAAATGGCTATTTTTTGAGTCTCTTGTCCGCGCGCGACGGCGCACGCCGCGTTGCCGTCGCAAGGCACGACGGTTGCTGTAGTCGCTCCCATGCGGTCGATACATCTCCTCTTCGCCCTCGCCGCCGCCGGCGTTGCCGCGGCGTGCACCTCGCCTGCCGACAGCCTCCTCACGGCGCGCGCCGGCGGTCACCCCTCCTCGCCCGGCGGGACGGCCGACGACGCGACCACCGCCATCGCGGGCTCGGCCCCGATCGCATCGGTTCCCATTCGTCGCTTGAATCGTGCAGAGTACAATAACACCGTGCGCGACCTCGTGGGCGACCTGTCGTCGCCCGCCTCGGCGTTCCCGGAAGACGCGCTCCGCGGCGGCTTCTCGAACAACGCCGAAGCGCTCACCGCGAGCCCGCTGCAAGTCGAGCTCTACGCAACGGCCGCCGAGAAGATCGTCACCGCCGCGATGGGGTCGGTGCGCCGCGGCGTGATCGTGAGCTGCGACCCGCAGGCTACCGCAGGCGCCGAGGCGTGCGCACGCACCTCGCTCAAAGCGTTCGCCACGCGCGCGTACCGACGGCCGATTGCCGACGACGACCTCGACGATCTCGTGGCGCTCTTTCGGACGTCCCAGACTGCTGGCGATACCTTCGACGAAGCGATGGGGGTCGCTCTTCGCGCGGTTCTCACATCGCCGTCGTTCCTCTTTCGAATCGAGGACGAAGGGGGTGACGGCGCCCAGGGCGCGCCCGTCGACGCGTATGCGATCGCGAGCCGCCTCTCCTACTTTCTCTGGAGCTCGATGCCCGACGAGGCGCTCTTCGCAGCCGCCGCCTCGGGGGCGCTCGTGACGAAAGAGCAGATCGACGCGCAGGCGCAGCGCATGCTGGAAGACCCTAAGTCACAAGCGCTCGTCGACAACTTCGGCGGCGAGTGGATTCTCGCGAAGATGGGAGAAGCCGCTCCGGCGAAAGAGTCGTTCCCGCAGTTCGACGACGCCCTCAAAGCGTCGATGGTGGGCGAGACCAAAGCGTTCCTCGCGTCGTTCGTTCTCGCCGATCGCAATCTCAAAGAGGCGCTCACGGCAAAGGACACGTTCGTCGATGCGCGCCTCGCGGCCTACTACGGCGTCGATGCGCCATCGGGAGACGCGAACGGCTTCGCGCGCGTGACGCTCCCGGCGTCGAGCCACCGCGGCGGTCTCCTCACACAAGCGAGCGTCCTGACGATGACCTCGATCGCGACGCGAGGGTCCCCCACGCGGCGTGGCGCGTGGATCCTCGAGAACCTCATGTGCGCGCCCCCCTCGCCGCCGCCGCCCAACACGCCGGAGCTCCCC
>JANXMC010000761.1 GCA_025354825.1 Myxococcales bacterium | reverse complement strand
CGGCGTCTCTGCGTAAGTTTCATTGCGAAACCGGCGCGTCATGGTCCATGGTTCTGCCCGCCAGCTCACCATCCGACGTCTCTCGCCACCTCTTGCGTGGCGTCTGCGTCAGGAGCCTTCGATCGCAAGCGCTCACCGCATGGGGAACTGAATGATAAAGCGCATTTATTTGCTTGGAGCTGCCGTTTTCGGCGTCGCCGGCGCGGCTGGAATGCAGGGCTGTAGTGCAGATTCGCTCGGCGAGAACGGCGAGCAGCAAAGCCGCGATTCGATCGGTGAATCCGCGTCGGCCCTATCGGTCGGCGCGCCCATCAAAGGTGTCCCGTCGGGGCGCTGCCTCGATATCAAAGACAATTCGTCTGCCAATGGGCAGCCACTCCAGATTTGGGACTGCAACGGGCAGGCGAATCAGCGGTTCGTCTTCACCTCCGCGGGCGAGCTGCGCACCTTCGACGGAACGAAGTGCGTTCAACCGAAGTCCGGCGTCGCATCGCTTCAAGCGCCCGTCGTCCTTGCAGATTGCAACGGCCAGGTCGCCCAACAGTGGCGAATCGGTAGCGGCCAGACGATCACCCATACGTCGACGGCGATGTGCCTCGATGTGAAAGGGCGCGCCACCGCGAACCTCACACCCGTTCAGATCTATACGTGCACCGGGGGGACGAATCAGAAGTTCAACGTCACCGCGCCGCCTGATACGCAAGCGCCGACGGCGCCGGGCAACGCGCAAATAGCCAATCTCACTTGCAACACGGCGACGTTCTCGTGGAGTGCCTCGACCGACAACGTCGGCGTCGCCTTCTACGACGTCTACCACGACGGCCAGCTCCTCCAGTCCGTCTCGGGGACGACGCTGACCACCGGCGTCACGGTTCTCGCAGGCGTGACGTGGGGCTTCTACGTCAACGCGCGCGATGCCGCCGGCAACGTCTCGCAGGCGAGCTCCACGGTTCCCGTCACGCCGCCCCAGTGCCAGATCGACACGACGCCGCCGAGCACGCCGACCAACGTCGCAGGCACGGCCAACGGCACGAGCATCACGCTCACGTGGACGGCATCGACCGACAACATCGGCGTGAAGGCGTACGACGTCTACCGCGACGGGCAGACCAAGGTCGGCACGGTGCTCGGCGCCGCAACGACACCGCCGGCGACGACGTTCGTCGACTCGGGCCTCGCGCCCAGTACCAACTATACGTACACGGTCGTCGCGCGCGATTCGCAGTCGAACGCCTCCCCGGCGAGCGGCAGCGTCACGGTGAAGACCGGCCAGGCATGCGCCAATGCCATTTGCTCCACCACGCAGGTTACGACCGATACGGACATTCCGTGGGGGCTCGTCACCCTCACAGATGGATCGATTCTCTATACGCGGCGTGACGCCCACGACATCGTCAGGTTCGACCCCGCAACAGGCACCAAGTCCACGGTGGGCGCCGTGCCCAACGTCGAAAGCACCGACGGCGAAGGGGGGCTCTTGGGGCTCGCCATCGGCCCCGACTTCGCGACCGGTCGTTGGCTCTACGTGCTTCACACGTCGCCGACGGACAACCGCATTCTCCGTGTAAAGTACACCTCTGGCCGCACGATCGACACGGCGACGATTCAAGTCCTCGTGAGCGGAATGTTGCGAAACAAATTCCACAACGGTGGGCGCCTCCGCTTTGGTCCGGACGGCAAGCTCTACGCAACGATGGGTGACGCGCAGAACGGCGCGAACGCTCGTAATACCAACAACTTGAACGGCAAAGTGCTCCGCATGAACCCCGACGGCAGCACGCCGTCGGACAACCCGTTCGGCAATCTCGTCTGGAGCTACGGCCACCGCAACCCGCAGGGGCTCGCCTTCGACTCGCAAGGCCGCCTGTGGGAGCAAGAGTTCGGAAACTCGGTGATGGACGAGACCAACCTCATTCAAAAAGGCGGCAACTACGGCTGGCCCGACTGTGAGGGGACCTCGTCACAAGGCGGGACGGGCTGCACCACGGCCGGGTACATCGCCCCGAAGCAGACCTATCCCACGGCCGACGGCTCGTGCAGCGGCATCGCCATCGTGCGCGACGTGCTCTACCTCGCGTGCGAGCGTGGCACGCGTTTGTACCGCGAGATGATCTCGGGCTCGAGCCTCACAAACGTGCAGCAGTTCTTCGTAGGCACCTACGGCCGGTTGCGAACCGTCGAGCCGACGCTCGATGGGAACATCTGGTTGACGACGACGAACACCGGCGACAAAGACAGCATCCCCAACAACAGCAACGAGAAGATCCTGAAGGTCATTCTCGGGCAGTAGCTCGTGCGCCGCGCGCCTCCTCACGGCACCTGAATTTTTCCGCTCGCGCTTGACGACGCGGTGCGGCAAGAGCAAGTGTGGTCGCGGGTGGGCGCGCGGGCGTTTGTGCTCGCGAGCGCGCCACTCTTTCCACGCGCCTGCGAGGTATCGCCATGGTTTTGAAACGCGCAGTCGTCGCGACCGTTCGCGTCATCGTTTCCGCATTCGTCGTCGCCGCTCTCACGGGGTTCAGCTGCCAAGAGCCCGAGGCCCAGACGGGCGCGGGGCAGTGGTCGTTTTGGGGTGGCAACCTGCACAACACCCACAACGCCGAATCCGAGACGCTTATCGGTGTCGGGAACGTTAAGAATCTAAAAACGAAATGGGTATTCGAAACGGCTGGGAACGTTTCGGCCATTCCGACGGTGAGCGAAAACGACGTCTACGTGACCGATTGGGGGGCGCCGCTCGGAGCGACCGCCCTGCTCGGCGGAGGGAAGCTCCATCGCATCGACCGCGAGACGGGAGTTTCGCTCTGGTCGAAATCGGTGAGCGCCTACGCGAGCAACCCTCTCAACAACACGTCCCGATCGAGCCCCGCAATCGCAGGTGATCTGCTCATCTTCGGCACCCTCATCAACCAACCGGTGGCGGCCCTCGGGGCGACGCTCGGCGAAGGGGCGATGCTTTACGGCGTGAAGCGCGCAACGGGCGCGCTCGTATGGAAGACGAAGCTCGACCCCCATCCCCTCTCGCTCGTGACCCAATCGCCCGTCGTCTACGACGGCAAGGTCTACGTGGGCGTCTCGTCCCTCGAAGAGGCCGCGGCGAAGACCGGCACGCACAGCTGCTGCACCTTCCGCGGAAGCATGCTCAGCGTCGATGCAGCGACAGGGCAGATCTTGTGGAAGACGTACATGGTGCCGGACAATTTCGGCCAGACGGCGGGCTATTCGGGCGCCGCCGTATGGGGGAGCGCGCCGTCGATCGATGTAACGCGTGGTCTCGTCTATATTGGCACGGGGAACGACTACACGGTACCGACGGCCCTTGCCGACTGTGTGAGCGCCCACGCGGGCGATCCGCAGGCGCAGCAGACGCAGTGCTACGGACCGCTCGATGCGCCGACCAACTACGCCGACGCCATCGTCGCGCTCGATCTCACGACGGGCTCCGTACGTTGGGCGCAAAAGTTTCAAAACTACGGCGCCTGGACATTCGCGTGTGATCCGCGCCTCGTCCCCTACTTGCCGACGAACCGCGCCGCCTGCAAGGACTTGGACTCCCTCGATTTCGACTTCGGCCAGGCGCCGATGATCTACACCGCCGCGGTCAACGGCCATGCGAAGGATCTCCTCGGTGTTGGGCAGAAGAGCGGCGTCTTTTATGCGCTCGACCCCGACGCGAGCGGCGCCATCGTCTGGTCGACGGCCGTTGGCCCGGGCGCGGCTCTCGGCGGCGTCGAGTTCGGCTCGGCGACCGACGGCAAACGCATTTACGTGCAGAATACCAACTTCGATCACATCGCCTATCCGCTGCGCGCGGGCGCCCACGCGGGCGAGACGGTCAACGGCGGCACGTGGGCGGCGCTCGATGCCGGCACCGGCGAGCTCCTCTGGCAAACGCCCGATCCGTCCAGCTCGCGCCCGCTCACGGGCATCCTGTTGAGCGCCCAGTACGGAGCGTTCAAGGGGCCGGGCTTCTTCGCGGCGGCGATGGGCCCCATCACAGTGGCCAACGGTGTGATGTACGCAGGGTCGATGGACCCCGAAGGCCATATGTACGCATTCGACGGAGCGACGGGAGCGATCCTCTGGTCCTTCGCGAGCGGCGGCTCGGTCATGTCGGCGCCGTCCATCGTGAACGGGGTGCTCTACTGGGGCTCGGGCTACTCCATCGGCTTCAATAACAACAAGCTCTACGCCTTCACGCTGCCGTAAGCGCGCGGCCCACCTCTCCCACGAACGCGCGCGCGGCGGTGGACCGCGCCGCGTTCATGGCCCCTTCGACGTCCGCGGCTCGCCGCGCCTTGCGCACGCCTCGCCGTGAACGATCCGCCGCTTTTTAGCGCATATCGGGAGCTCTCCACCGAGTGGTGCGCGACTTGCGAGGCGTGCTCGCATGCGCGCATTCCTCCCGCGGTGTCTCGCCGCTCTTGCCGTCACCGGCGCTCTCCTCGGCGCTGCCGATACGGCGTCTGCGGCGCGTGGTCTCGCCGACTACCGCTACTTCCGAGCGCTCACGATCGACCTCGCCGGTCGCATGCCGACGCGCGCCGAGGTTGCCGCCTTCGAAGCCGACGGCTTCGATCTCGACGGCTACATCGATCAGCAGCTCGCCGGCCCCGCCTACGCCGAACGCGTCCGGCGCATTTACATGGATCTCTTGCGCCTCGACGTTGGGCCGACGTTTCAGATCGTCCCGCCGCAAACGACGTTGCGGCGCGAACAGATCCAAGGGCCCAACGGTAAGCCGCTCGGAATCTACTACCGGAAAGGGCAACGCCGCGCGCGCATCGAAACCGATGGCGACTTTTGCATGACCCAGGACGAGACCGGCCTCCAGTTCCCTCCCAACACCGCCCCGACGGGGGCGCCCAAGAGTGTGAGCCAAGAGGCCCTCGATGCGGCGACGGTCGTCGTGAAACCGTGGTGGCTCTATCGCGACTACGGCAGCGCGGCGCCGACGGATCGGTACGACGCTGCAACGTGGGCGACGCGCCTGCCGGGCTTCACGCCCGTGGTGGGGCTCACAATGGAGCTCGACGGAACGACGCCGACCGTCGAAATTCGTATTTGCAAGGAAGAGGCGCAGCAGGCTCCCAGCGGGACGATTTTCGCGCCGAAGAGGCCCGCCCCCGTGAAGGGCGCGCCGCCGCCCTACGGTCGCCTCGCGCAGCTCCCCCAGGATTCGGCCTATGCGACCGCCCACGCCGGCGAGGCCATCGCTTGTACGATGGGGTCGTCTCTTGGGATGGCCGCCGACTGCGGCTGCGGCGTAGGTCTCGAGCGGTGCATGCCGGGCGACGGCCCCGGCTTCGACCCGCGGGCGTTCTCGTTTCCCACGGCGTCGCCCCTTGGCGACGCGGCGCCTCTCGACGACTCCCCGCAAGCGCAGTCGGCGTGGCTTCGCTACTTTTGGGGGCAGGAGGCAATTCACTTTCTCGACAACGTCTTCGCCCAAGACCGCGATTTTCGCGACGTGCTGACGGCGCGCGACACGTGGGTGAACGGCCCTCTCACACAGTTCTACAAATCGGTCGCGCCGGCTGCCTGTTGCGGCGATGGGCTCACCCTTGGTTATACCAAAGAGCAGCCGCTCCTCGAGCCAAGCACGCTCCCCGCGCTTTTGCCCCACGACGTGATGCGCTGGGAGCACGTTGCCGATCGTGGGCCCCAGGCGTCGGGCATTTTCACGATGCCGGTCTTTCTGACGAAATATGGAACCCGAAGGGCCCGTGCCCACGTCGCGTACAGCACCTTTTTGTGCCGCGACTTCATCTCTGGCAACGTCCAGCTTCGCCCATCGACCGAACCGAATCTCATGATTCGTGAGGGGTGCTCGACCTGCCACGCGACGCTCGAACCGCTGGCCGCCTACTTCACGCGGATCACGGAATCGGGCTGGACGTTCCTGCCCGCATCGACGTTCCCGGCGAGCAGCACAACCTGCAAAGCAGACGCGAGCGGGAACCTCCCGGGCCGCTGCAAAACCTACTACGACCCAGCCTTTGCCGATGCGACCCACGCCATGCTTCGAGGAGCTTATGGGTCGACGGATCACGCCGAAGCGGGCCCCCGCGGGATTGCGGACGCCTTCACGGCGGCTCCCGAGTTCGCGCCCTGTGTCGCGGAGAACATTGCGAGCGCGCTCCTCGCGCGCCCCCTGACCACGGACGATGCGGCGCTGCGCACGGCGCTCACGCAAACCCTTACGGACGGCGGGTACAAGCTCCGCGCCCTCGTACGAGCCCTCGTGAAGTCGGACGCGTACAAAGCAACGAACGACGTCGTCGCGCACGCGTCGCGGGATGGGGGTGCGCCGTGAAAAAGGTCCGAGGCCACGGTTACGTTCGGGCATCCCTCCTCGCCGTTGCGCTTTTCGGCGCAGCCCTTTCGTCGGCATGCGGAAAAGACAAACCGGCCGCGCCCGCAGAGACGCCCATTGCGCCGGTGCCAGTCTCACAGATTCCCGGCCACGAACAGATCGGCGAAGATACCGCGCTGAAAGAGTCGCCACGCCTGGTGCCGCAGGAGGCGTACATGCGAACGTACCTTCAGCTGTTTGGAGGGCTCGCGCCTGCCGATGTTCAGAAGAGGATAAAGCTCGGGAGCGCGACCCTCTTCGATACCTGGAACGACTACCTCTCGGCCCTTGGTCTGCCCGACTATAGACTCGATTTGCCCCGCGCAGCGCAAACCAGCTCCCTCATGCTCGCGACCTTCGAGCGGCTCGGAGTCGCGCTTTGTGACAAGGCCGTCGAGCGGGACCTACGCGCGGGGGCGGGCGCCGCCGCAAACCGCCCGGTCTTTGCGTTCGACCTCCCAAGCGTAGAGCCCGATCTCGCGGCGTTCACGACGCGCTTCGACAGCCTGCATCGCACGTTTTTGGGGTACCCCGCCGCGCTGGCGGGGACATCGCGGACGGCGCGTTTCTATACGCTCTATACGAACGCCGTGGCCGCCCACGCAGCGCCTGGTGCCGCAAAATCCGCCTTCACAGCCAGCGAGGCTGGCTGGGCGAGCGTCTGCTACGGCCTCGTACGCCACCCCGAATTTCACCTTTATTGAGCGCACTGCGGCAAGGAGCAGACGATGACACGTACCGACCGCAGAACGTTCTTGAAGGTCCTCGGCAGCGGCATGCTCGCGGCTACGGCGACCAGCATGCCTGTATTTCGAGCGCTCGCCCAGGCGCCTCCCACAGGGGACGAATTCTTCATTCTCATTCACGCCGCCGGCGGCTGGGATGTAACCCTCTCGCTCGACCCGCGAAATGAACGGAAGGGGATCGTCGACCCCGCGTCGACCGACAACACGGACACGTCGAACCTTCGGCGTTGGGTCGACGTGCCGCTCGATGCCGACACGCAGTCGTTTGCCCTCGTGCGCCCGGCAGGAAGCAATTTGGTCTTCGGTCCGGCGATTGGCGACATGGGCGACATGGCCGATCGCATGACTCTGTTCAACGGGCTTGCGATGAACACCGTGAGCCACCCGGACGGGACGGCGTTCGCCGTTTCGGGGCGCCACCTCGCGGGCGGTCATCCTGCCGCGTCGAGCGTCGATGCGATGCTCGCGAACGAGTACGGAACGAGCCAACTGTTCCCCGTAGTGTCGGTGCAGTACCCGTCGTCTTTCGTGGGGAGCGGCCTCGACCCTCGCGCCGTTCCGCTTCGCGTGGGAAGCATCGACAACATCGCGAAGTCGCTCTTGCGAAGCGCCCAGTACGACACGAAAGCAGACCGCGACGCGGTCACCGTGATGCTTGCCGAAGAGGCGCGCGAGCTCGCCGCCAGGTCGTATTTCCCCGAGACGATGAACGGCATGGCGCTGCAGCTCGGCTCGCTCCGCCGGCTGCTCGACGACTCGCTGTCGAGCCTCTTCAGCGCGTCGGCGCTCGCGGCGGCGCAGCCTACGTTGGGTCCGAAGGACGCGAGCGGTAAGCCGCGAAAGTACCAAGGCGCCGCCGCAACGAACGCCGCGTTCGCCGTCGAGGCCATGAAGCGGAACATCGTGCGATGTGTGAGCTTCACGTTCGGCGGTTTCGATACGCACAATGGAAATTACAAATTCCAAGCCGAGACACAACAAGAGGCCTTCGACGTGCTCGCAAGCCTCGTTCGAGCGCTCGACGCAAGCCCGCACCCTACGAAAACGGGCGCGCGGCTCTCGGATCACACACATATCCTCGTCGTGAGTGACTTCTGCCGAACGCCCCAAATCAATCTGGCAGGCGGGCGGGACCACTACCCCAACGGATCGGCCATCGTCGTGTCGCCGCGCTTCAAAACGAACATGGTCTATGGCAAGACCGACGCCGACCAGCTGCTTCCGGACGACGCGGGGGCGTTCACCGACGGCGTTCGCCCCGTGAGCCCGCCGGATCTCTTAGCGACGTTCGTCTCGGCGTTCGGCACCGATCCGCGAAAGTATCTCCGCGACGGTGAGGTCGTGAAAGAAGTGCTCGTCGGATGACGCCGCGTTCGTACACGCTCGTCGTCACCCTCGCGCTCGCGAGCACGTTTTCCGCCTGTTCGAGCGCCACGAGCACGACCAACGGCCCCTCGCCGCTCGCGCTTCGGCCCGTGGAATGGGCAGCCTCCGAGGCCGACGTGGGTCTCGTCATGGGCGTCGCCGAGAGCGCCGACGGCCTCGTCGTCCTCTCCGACAAGGGGGCCGTCACGCTGGTGGGCGGCGCCATCGTCTCTGTGAATGCGCAGGTCCCCACGTGGCTCGGCGTCGCCACGGTCGATGCGGTCACGGGGAGTGGAACGTGGACTCTCGGGGTCGACGCGACGGGCGCCGTACAGAGGATTCGCGCCGACGGATCTCTCGAAGACGTATCCGACCGTTTCGGTCTCGGCGAGGACGCCGTTACATCGATTGCAGGCTTCGGAAAAGGGAACATCGGGTTCACCTACGCCGGCGGCATCGCGCTCGCGAACGGGTCGTCCGTGCAGCGCATCGCGCTCGATCTCGCGGCCCCGTCGCTCGTCGGCACCGGCACCCGCTTCGCGGGCCTCACGAATGGGAAGCTCGCGACGTTCGATTCGCAAGGCGCGTCGATGGTCACCTACGCGCTCGACGGCGTCACGGCCGCGGCCTTCACCGCGGAAGGCAAGCTCGTCGCTCTCACACGGGACAACCTCTATCGTGAAGGCAACGGCGGTGCTCTCGAGCGCCTTGTGAGCGTCCCCGGAGGCACCCACGGCCTCGTGGCATCGGGCGCGAACGTTTGGTTCGGAGTTGGAGGCGAGCTTGGCGCGGTGGTCGGCAACGTGGTCCGCATCTCCCAAGGCGCAGGCCTCGCGACGGACGCGGCCCTCACAGGGTCCACGTCGGGCGACGTATGGGTGGTCTCGAAAGGCACCCTTCGTCGCTTTTCCCTCTCTGATCCGTCGCCCACCAACGAGGCGACCTTCGACGGTTCGTTGAAGCCGATCTTCGATCGTGTTTGTAGCCAGTGCCATCTCCCCGGCGG
>JANXMC010000745.1 GCA_025354825.1 Myxococcales bacterium | reverse complement strand
AGGAGCGCTTGCGCCAGCACCTCGAGGTACGCCTCGGGCCCGCCACTCGCGGCCCGAGACGGGATGGGCGCGCGCGTCGCGAGCACCGCCTCCAAGAGCTCCGCGCGCAGCACCCGCGTTTGAGGAAGCTCGGCCTCCATCACCGCGAGCGTCGCCGGCACGGCGAGAAGCGTGGCCACCGCCCGCAGCGAAGGGTCGCCGCCCCAAGAGAAGCCGAGTCGCGCCGAGATCGCGGCGTACGCGACGCGCAGCAGGAGCGCCGAGTCGTTCTGCGCGCGCGTCGTCGCAAAGCCTACCTCGCGCGGCAGCAGGATCGACCCACCGCGTGTCCCCCCGTCTCCCTCCGCCTCCAAGAGCTCCACGGGCGCCCCCGCGAGCGCGCTAGCGAAGAGCCGCAAGCGAGGCAGCGCCTCATGAACGATCACGGTCCGAGCGAGCTCTTCTGGCGTCTTCCGGCTCTTCGCACCGAGGGCCCGCGCGCGAACGGCGCGGTAGACGAACCCGAAGAGCTTCTCGTCCCAGCTCATTGTCAGAAGACGAGATCGGCGATGTCTTGGATCGCGCGGGCGACGTCGCCGTCGTCGGTGAGCGGCTGGACGATGGCGACGTTGCAGGCGAGGCGTGGCGGCAACCCGTTTCGAATCAAGACCGCGGCCGAGACGAGCTGCCGCGTAGAGACCGTCTCGCTGAGACCCAGCTCTTCGAGCTTGCGGATCTTTTGGGCGAACGTAACGAGCTTCTTCGCGATCGCAGGGGGCGCCGATGCCTCCGCGCGGAGGATCTCCGCCTCGGCGTCTTCCATCGGATAATCGAAGCGCAGCGAGACGAAGCGCTGACGCGTCGACGGCTTCAGCTCGCGCACGCCGCGACGATAGCCGGGGTTGTAGCTCACGATGAGCATGAACCCGGGCGGCGCATCGATCGTCTCGTCGATGCGGTCGAGAAAGAGCTGCCGCCTATGGTCGCTGAGAGGGTGGAGAACGACGATCACGTCTTCCCGCGCCTCGGCGATCTCGTCCAAGTAGAGCACCGCGCCCCGTCGCACGGCGCGCGTCACGGGGCCGTCCTGCCAGATGGTGTCGCCGCCGCGAACGATCCACCGACCAAGCAGATCCGTCGCGCTCGTCTCGTCGTTGCACGCGACCGTGACGAGCTCGCGGCCCTGCTCGGCTGCCATGGCCTCTACGAAGCGGGACTTCCCGCACCCCGTCGGGCCCTTGAGGAGGAGCGGGAGATGGCACTGGTAGGCGTGCCTGAACGCCTCGACTTCGGAGCCGGTGGGGCGGTAGTAGGGCGCGACTTTGCCAGTGTCACTCGGCAGGGGCGACAGCAAGCGGCACCTCGCGTCCGTCGATGGCGACCACCCCAACGGGGAGGCCGTAGAGAACGAAATTGTAGATAAAGCACGCGATGCCCAGGGTGAACAGGCTCGCGGCGAGAATGAGGCCTACGAAGTGGATCTCGATCTCCTTCTGCACGGCGAGAAAATCGAGCCCCACCTTTCGCTCAAGATAGACCTGCGTCACGCCGGCGACGGCGAACGCCAGGGTCATCGCCACCATCCCGATGTTCGACGCCCAGAACGCGAGAAGGGCCGCGGGCTTGTCGTAGAGCTTTCGCCCTGTGAGCTGCGGCATCGCGTAGCTGATGATCGCAAGGACGAGCATCGCGTACGCGCCCCAGAAAGCCATGTGGGCGTGCATCGCGGTGACCAGCGTGCCGTGGGTGTAGAGATTCACCTGCGGCAGCGTGTGCGCGAAGCCGAGAAAGCCGCCGCCGACGAAGGACATGATTGAGCAGCCGACGGTCCAGAGCATGGCGATCCGATTCGGGTGGTCGCGCCCTCCGCGTCGCGCCATCGAGACGGCGTAGATGGCCATTCCGAGGAACGCGAGGGGCTCGAGGGCGCCGAAGATACCGCCAACCCAGAACCAGTATTTGGGAGTTCCGATATAGTAATAGTGGTGGCCCGTGCCGAGGATGCCCGACAGGAACGTGAGGCCGACGATCACGTAAAGCCACTTTTCGACCACCTCCCGGTCAATCCCGGTGAGCTTTATCAGGAGGAACGAGAGAATGCCGCCCATGATGAGCTCCCAAACCCCCTCGACCCAGAGGTGCACCACCCACCACCGAAGGTAGGAGTCGATCGTCTGGTTGCTCGTCGGAATCATCCCCGGAAGGTACAAAAGCGCCATCGAGAGGAGCCCGAAGTAGAGGACGAGCGCCGTCGTCGTCTTGCGGCGCCCCCTCAGGACGGTCATCCCGATGTTGGCGACGAAGAGGAGGACGTCGAGGACGACGAGGTAGTCGAGCGGCCGTGGAATCTCGAGGAATTTACGGCCCTCCCACCAGTTGAAGTGAAAGCCGATGATGGCCGTCACGCCCACCACGACGAGGGCGACGAGCTGCGCGTAGGCGAGCTTTGGCCAGTAGATCTCCCGCTCGACCTCTTCCGGGATGATGTAGTAGGCGGCCCCCATGAAGCCCGAGAGGAGCCACATGATGAGCAAGTTGGTATGGGTCGCCCGCGCGGCGTGAAACGGGATGACGTTGTGGAGGACGTCGTACCCCGCGTGGGCGAACGCCATGATGAACCCGTAGATGATCTGCAGGCTCAGAAGCGCCATGCATGTCGCGAAGAACCAGTACGCGACTCGCTGAGATTGGTACCTCATGGCTTAGCCTCACTCTTGAGCTGCGATAGAAATGCGACGAGCTCTTGGATCTGGTCCTTGGAGAGCGGAAGCTTCGGCATCTTCGAGTCGACCTTTACGGCGAGCGGGTCGTAGAGCCACCGGCCGATGTACTCGGCGTCGTGTCGGTCGCCGACCAGATCGAGCGCCGGGCCCACGTTGCCCCCCTGCCCGCCGAGGGAGTGGCAGGCGATGCACATCTGATTGAAGATCTGCGGCCGATTGCCCGCCTTGGCCACGAACGCCGTGCCCGCGGTCATCGGCACGGCGAGCGGCACGAGGTCGGGCTTTGGTGGGAAGCCGTTCAGATCCATCTTGCCAATCCACTCCAAGAACTCGACGAGATCGTCGATCTCGCTCTCTTTGAAGTGGAAGTTCTTCATCTTCCGCTGGCCAGGGTACATTTTCTCGGGATCGCGGAGCATCGCGCGGATGAACGCGGGGCCACGTCGGTCATATACGCGGGTGAGCTCGGGGGCGTAGTACGCGCCCTCGCCAAGCAGGGTGTGACACCCCATGCAGTTGCTCGAGTCCCATAAATCTTTCCCGCGTGCCACGGCGGGGGTGATCTTTTCCGCGTGGGTCTGGCCTGGAATTCGGGCGAACGAGTCGACCGTCAACCCAATCAGGGCAGCCGAGCAGGTGGCGGTTCCGACGAGGAAGAACGCCCGCGCAGCGGATTTAGAAAGCATTGCCGAATTAGGTGCAGCCTCGAGCTCGCGATGGCGATGACATCCGTCATGACGCGCGTAGATATTGGGCCACACGGTTCGGTTCGGGCGACGTTCGACGTAGCCCCACCTCAGTCCTTTCCGACCGACGCGGTCTTCAGGGCCGACGGCTTATGAATGTGAAAGCCGAGATCGGACGTCGTGAGCACGCCGGCTTTCTGCCATCGGCTCATCGTGCGTATGGTCGTCTCTACCGTCGTTCCCACCAGCGACGCCAGCTCTGCGCGCGTCAGCGCCAGCGGTACGTTCGCCGTCCCGTCTTCGAGCTCGTCGCCGAAGCGCTCGGCAAGGTGGACGAGCAGTGTCGCCAAACGTTGCGCGACGGCGCCCGCGCTGAGCACTTGGATCTTCGCTTGGAGCGCTATCGTGTGCTCCGTGAGCGATCGGTTGACGGCCCGCGTGAGCGCGGTGCTTCTCTCCATAAGCGCGAGCAAGTGGGACGCGCCGATGCAGACGGCATGGACGACATCCGACGCGGCCATCGCTTCGGCGGGGTAGATGCCTCGCCCCATGACGGCCGCCTCGCCGAGGCTCTCGCGGGCGCTGAAGATTCCTAGGATGCAGCTCGTGCCGTCCGGCGTCTCGCGGACGACCTTCACGAAGCCCGAGGCGATGACGACGACGTTGAGCGCCGGCTCACCGGCGCGCCAGAGGACCTCGCCGCGGGTGAGGGTCTTCCGGAGCGACCCCTGCGCGATGGCGGCGACGACGCTCTCGTCGAGCCCGGTGAGCAGGCGGGACGCGCGCAATGACCGCTCGAGGGAGGGCGCTTCGGCAATCATGCCGATCCCCGAGCACCCTCCGTGCCGCAGTCTCAGCCCTCGCCTATGCGCCGCGTGGCGCCTCTAGGCGCACGTGCTGCGCCCCGAACGCAAACCGTGCGCGAGCTTCACGAGGAGAGACGCGATGCTCCGTGAGGTGGGCGTCTCGAGTGGTAGGCAATGACCAATGTCATGGCGCGCGCCGGTTGCGAACCGTAGGTTCGCGCGATGACGAACGGCAAGGCACTCTCCCGACGCGAAGCGGTACGCAACCTCGTCGTTCTCGCCGCAGGCTCCGCGCTGATCGGCTGCACGAAAGAGAGCAAGCCGCTGAGCTGCGTCGACACGTCTGGGCTCTCCTCGGACGAAGCAGCCATGCGTAAGACGCTCGAGTACGTGGACCAGACGCCGACGCCGCCGAAGCAGTGCGACGGCTGCCAGCTCTTCAAGCCCGCAGCACCTGAGAGTTGCGGCGCGTGTACAGTCCTCAAGGGTCCCATCCATCCGAAGGGCTACTGCAAGTCGTGGGTGCAGAAGCCCGCGTGACGGAGGAGTCGGCATCCCACGCCGGCCTGGGCGGCCACCGTCCACGCGTCGGCGGCGGCCCCTTTAACACGGCGCGCGCCAGCGTCTCGGCAACATCGGCGAGCAACGGGTCTGCCACCGCTGCGTAGTCGTACGCGTCGTCGTTCACGGTGCCTTCGGTATCGGCGAACATGGCGGCCGCTAGGAAGAACGCGCCGCTCGGCCCGCCAGGCGCCGGAAGGCCCTCGATATAGGCGTTCTCCGTGCGGAAGCCGTAGGCCATCCCGCCCTTGCTGTAGAGCGCAAACTTGTCGCGCGGGTACGGCGCGAGGGCTGGCGAGCTGCCCCATTCGTTGAACGGCCAGGGGTCGGACGCCGGGGTGGCGTGCGGCGAGCCGCCCGGCGACGCGTCTGCGCCGCAGGTCTGTTCGGTGGGCGCGAGGTTCAAGGGCGAGGAGAGCCTTGTCCGCGAGCACCCGACGCCCGTCGTTCAAGGGCTCGCGCGAGGGCACTGGAAGCGCCAAGTCCACAGCGAGCGTGACCGCGCGCACGCCGCTTCTTCGCGCCTACTCGACGACCTGAATCGCCCCGGTCATGTCGAAGTGAAAGCCGCAGACAAATCCGAACGTTCCCGCCGACGCAAACGCCTGCACGTACGGAGCGTTGCCCGGCCCCTGCGCGACGATGGGGTTGGTCGCATCGCCGCCAGACGGTTTCAACGGATGGGCGGAGAAGTCCGTGTCCTTTGGGTTCCAGGTGACGCTCTGCCCCTTTTTGATTCGCAGACAGACAGTGCCGACGCTGCGAATCCATACGACCGTTCTATCGGCGGTCGCGGCCGTTCTGTCTTCGTACGTCGCGCATCCGTTGAGCGGCGAAGCACCGACGGATGCGTCGGAGCTCGCCGCATCTGAGGGCGGGCTCGCGGCGTCGGGCGTGGCGCCGCCAGCGTCGGTCACAACGGGGGACGTGGTCGGCGCCGGCGTCGGGCTCGTCACGTCGTTGCTGCTGCAGCCCAGCGCGAATAAAAACGTGCCCGTCGCGAGAGGTACGCAGAGCGTAGAGATGGAACGTTTCATAGGGTTTCGCTCACTTCGCGCTCAGCGCGCCGACAGGTACTCTTCGCGGACCATGTACCCGGTTTCGGCGAGGTTCGTGGCCGACACGGTGGCCCGATAGTCTTTGAACGAATGCACGGCGACATAGGTCGAGAGCAGACCGTGAGAGAGATGCGAAACCGTCGCGGCGCCGCCTAACGTGCTCGGCTCTCCAAGAGCCTCCGCGGCCTTCGCTTCCAACACCTGCGCCGCGTGCGCCGCTTGCTCGGCGGACAGGTGGCGACGAAGCGTTTGGACGTTCACGAGCTGGCCGCTCGCTTGGAATTCGAACGTCAGCTCCTCGAGCATACCGAGCTCGCTGGGCTGGCCAACGGCTGCGGCCGGGACGTCCATGCACCGTTGGAGATTTTCATTTCCCGCGATGCTCGCGCACGTGACGTGATTCTGCGAGGCCCACGCGCGAAGATCCGCGTGCCCCGTCGCATCGAGCTTGAAGCCCAGCGCGGGGCGCGATGGCGCGTCGGAGACGGCGCTGTTCCGAATCGCCGCGGCCGCGAGGGCGTGGCCTTTGTCGATTTGCGCAGGGGACCCCCGCATGATCGGGCACACCGACGCGGGGGAGATCATCCGAAGGAGCGGCGCGGCCGCGGGCATATGGAGAAGGCCGATGAGGCCGGTCACCACGAACGCGCCCACCGCCACACGTGTGAAGATCCGCAGTGCGCGTTGCTTGGGCCCCGATGGGCGCGCGGCGGCACGACCAGCGCCCTCGACGGGTGCGGGGAGATCGAGGGGCGGCGAGAGGGTCGAGCCGTGCGTGCTGTTCATGGGGAAGCTCCTGCGAAGCGGGCGAGGTCTCAGGCGACACCCATGAGGGCCATGCTCTCGGCACGACCCCCACGGTGGCGCATGGTCAGTTCGGGAAGGGGCCGAGCGTCGCGGACGCGCCAGGCGTCGTAACGTCGGCCTTCTGACCGTTCAGCGCCGCGGCGAGAGCATCGAACTCGCCTTGGGTGATCTGCCCCGCCTTCGTGGCCGTGGGCTTGATGAGCGGCTGCAGGTCCATCGCGATGTAGCCGATGAACTTGTCGAACGTCCCCGAGCCGATGTGCAGCTGTGAGCCCACCACGGTGGCGTTCTTGTGCGAGTCCACCATCGACCGGCACGTGAAGCTCGGCGTGTTCGTGTTCGTCGCGTCGGCGACGGCCGCACCGGGGTACGTGTCCGCCTGAAGTGCCGCTCCGACGAACCTGCCAAAGCAGACCTCGATCTGCTTCAAGCTCGGGTGGCCCGCCGGAATGGGCGTCGCCACCTGATTGAAGAAGAATGTCTTGAGGTTCGCGTCCGACACGATGTGGTTGTCGACGACGCCCTTCACGAACGCCTCGAGCCCGGCCTTGCCGCCGAGGCGGTCGTACAGTGTCGGAACGAACGGCCCGCTGCTCGGGGCGCCCGTCGTCGTCACGTCCATCTTCTGGCCGTTCAGAGCCGCCGCGAGCGCGTCGAACTCCGCCTGGGTAATCTCGCCAGCCTTCGTGGCGGTCGGCTTCACGAGGGGCATCAGTGACGCGGCAATGGCGCCGACGAACTTGTCGAAGTTGGCGCTCCCGATGTTCAACATCGTACCCGGGCCCTTGTGCGCGTCGATCATGCTCCGACACGTGTGGTTGGGCGTGTTGGTGTTCGCGGGGTCGTTGACCGCCGCGCCCGGGTACGTGTCCGCCATAAGGGCGGCTCCAACGAAGCGACCGAAGCAGACCTCAATCTGCAGGGCGCTCGGATGGCCGGCCGGGATCGGCGACGCAACTTGGTTGAAGAAGAACGTTTTGAGATCCGCGTCGGTGAGCACCTTCGTCTCGACCACTGTCTTCACGAACATCTCGAGGCCCGTCTTCCCGCCGAGCCGCTGGTAGAGCGACAGCGTCGTCCCGCCATCGGCGCCCGCGGTCGTTCCCCCTGTCGTGCCGCCTCCCGTCGTTCCGCCTCCACCTGTCGTGCCGCCTCCGCCAGAATCGGGCTTCGTCGTCGTGGTGTCCGAGGTGTCGTCGCTGCATGCAGCCGAAAGCGGCACCAAGAGGGCGAGGCAGAGCGCCCCTGTGGACGCGCGGCCCACGCTAAATGAACGCTTCATTTTTTTAGTCTCCAATTCTTCACGAAATGGTCGCGGCACAGAGCCCGCGCTTCCGAAGAAGCCGCAGCACTCGGTTCGGCTACGGGCCAGACCGCGCGCTAGATCGTGTGACGAATCTTATTTGTCGCGACTCAGCCGTCGTTCGTACCCGCACGCTCCACCCACACACGACCTATCCCTACGATTCTCATGGATTCGGGGAGACGAAATTCAGCCGCGGAAGGTCAAGTTCATGCTGACCTCCGCCAAGACGATCGCGTTGACGGCGAGCGTCGAATGCTCGGCGCGTTACTTCGGTATTCGGAAGGAGCCCGAGCTCGTGGAGTGATGCTCTTTGGAACGGCTTCGCGCTGACGTCCAGACGCGCGCGTCGGCCGGCCGCAGCGTGCAATCCACTCACGCGGAGGATCCAACTTCCGAGAGAGTTCTGTGCGGGTTTCATGGCGGCGCGGTTAGGCGACGCCACGGGCCGCGCCGTCAGACGGCCTGCGTATCGACGAACGTGATGAGGCTCCCGGTCGGATCGACGATCGCAAACTCCAGAAATCCCCACGATTTTCGCCCGAACATCCCGATTGCGGTTCCAGAGCGCGCGCGCACATGTATCGCGAAACCAACGGACACTGGGCCACGTACGCAGATCCATGATCCGACCCGCCGAGCCCGCCGACACCTCACGCCTCGTCGCGCTCGCCGTCGCCACGGGGCTCTTCGAGCCGGCTGACGCCGATCTCCTCCTGCGCGACGTCCTCGACAACATCCATGCAGGACGCCTCGGCGCGGATCACGTCGCGACGGTTTGTACGGATGGCCCCGACGGCCTCCCCGCAGCGTGGGCGTACTTCGCGCGCGACGAGATGGCGGACGGCGTCTGGGAGCTCTTTTGGATCGGCGTGACGCCGGAGCGGCACGGGGAAGGCATCGGCGAAGCGTTGCTTCGATCGGTCGAGAGCGACGTGAGCGCGAGGAAGGGAAGGCTACTTCTGATCGCGACGAGCTCGACGCCGCCGTTGTCGCGCACACGGCAGTTCTACGGGAAGCGCGGCTACGCCGAATGCGGTCGTGTGCCTGATTTCTATGCGGACGGCGACGACAAGGTCCTTTATGTGAAGCGGATGGCACGGGCGGGAACGCCGCCTTGAAACCCTCGACGCTCGAGGGTGAACGCCCGCGAATCACGGTGCATCCGCGTCTTCGTCCACCTTGCGACCGGTACGGCGAAGGGAACGGCCGATGAGCACGGCAGCCCCCGCGACGAGGGCCACGACGACGAACCCCGCGAAGTGGCCGTTTGGATCGAGGCTCTGACGTTTCACCTTCGGACCATACCGTGCGACGAAGGACGTCTTGACGGCGTCGGTGGCAGCGCGCCGCCCCTCGTCGGTGGTGACATCGAACCCGTCGAGTACCTTCCGAGCTTCGCCTCGTATCTCGGCGGCGAAGTCGCATCGGCATGTGTTGATGGGCTCAAGCTCGCAACTCCCGCAGGTGCAGGCGAGCTCGCCCATCAGGGCGTTCTCTGCCCCTTCCTTCAGACTTGTCGCTCAACGCCGAAGAAAATCAAACCCAATAGAAGGTATACGAGAGCGTCTCCCACGAGCGTTGCGGCACCTCGTGCGAATAGA
>JANXMC010000721.1 GCA_025354825.1 Myxococcales bacterium | reverse complement strand
GGCTCCGGCTCGCCCGCGCCTACGTGGACCCAGTCGATCTCGGCGAGCGTCTCGTCGCTGCCGCGCGGGAGCGAGGCGCTGAAGCGCAGGAGCAGCTCGTTGGTCCCTTTGACGAGGTTCGCCGTGCCGCCTTTGGCGACGACGACGCGCGTTTCGCCGTGGGTGAACGACCACGAGCCGACGGGTTTTCCATTGAGAAAAACGCTCGCAGCGCGGGCGCCTGCCGCACGGACGCGCGCTTCGACGAAGGCTGCGGCGGCGTCTTCCGCGGGCGTCGTGTCGTCGCCGGCGTGGAGGAAGGTGAGGGCTAACGAGCGCGTACGGATGCGTGCCCAGGTGGCCCCTTCGCGCTCGACCGTCTCGACGCGCGCGTCGTCGAGGCGCGTGCCGAACGCAGCCCGCGTGCTCGCGTCGCCGAGGTCGAGCACTTCGCCGCGGTAGCCGAGGGTGCACGCGTCGAGATCGTCGAGCACGTCGAAGGCGACGTCGCCGCTCGAGCGCGAGCTGCGGGGCGCGCTCGGATCTTGCGCGGTGGGCGAGGCGGCGCCCGAGGCCGCGGGTGCGGGTTTGCCGTCGGGCGTACCTTTTTTCGAGCAGCCGAGAGCGCCCGGCGCAAGGCCCAAGCTCACGACGACGACCGCCAACGACGCGGCGCGCGTGGGGTTCGGCGTCACGGCGTGTCGGTGGCGCGAAGCCGGTGCTGCCGTGGATCAGAGGCGTCGCTCCCTGCGTCGGCGCGGGCAGCGAGGGGGCGCGGGGTCGCCGCGCCGGCGGACGCAGCCGGGAGCGCGGTCGTCGTCGCGGCCGATTCGGTTGACGTGTCAACCGTCGACGCGCCGGACGATGGGCGGCCGCGATCGGTCCCTGCGATCGACGTGAACGCGATGATCGACCCTCCCGCGAGGAGCGCGCCGATGACCCACGAGCTCTTCGACGACGCCTTGCGGCTCCCACGATCGCCTTCGGTGTCGCGCTGTGCCGCGACGGCCGGCGGCGGCGTCTGCTGCAGCTCGGCGTCGGAAATGAGCTTCACGGTGTACGCATTGCGGCCGTCGGTTTTCGCCGCGGCGTCGTCCGGAGCGGGGGTCCCCTCGGTGATCGGAATCGCGAGGGAAGGCTCGGGGGCGAGGGGGCCTCGAGACTCGGGCGGCTCGTCGATGAACGTGCCGCTGCCTCCCGGCGCCGAGGTGCTGGCCGGGGCGATCTCGCGGCTGTCGAAGGAGACCTGCGACGTCGACGCAGGCACCACCGCATCGGGGGGGAGCGACGGCGCGCTCGTCCCGTTCTCGTCTTCGTGCTCGTGCTCGCGCTCGTCCATCGACGGCGGCGTCGACGAGCGCGGACGGAGCCCTGCGGGCTCGACCAAGGCCGGCGGCATCGGCGTCTTGAACGGCGCTTCCGAGCCGCGCTCCACCAGCTCGCGCATGACGGCGTCGGCGAGGGACGTGGGCATTCCCCCGTCGTCGAGCTCGCGCTCGATGGCGGGCGGCGGCGGGCTTCGCCGCGGCGGGCGGTTCGAGCTCGGTTTCGGGGAAATCGCGGGGCCCGCGAGATCGGCGAAGCTCACGCCGAGGCTTTTTGCGATGTCGTCGGAGACCGGCCAGGCGGCCTTCTCGCCCGTGCTCGGACGGCTCGGACGCTTCGCACCGGGGCCTTCGCTCCCACCGGCGGCAGGAGGCGCGGCCGCGAGAATCTTCGCGCGGCTCGCCGCCGTCCCGCGCCCTTCGAGCGTCGAGAGCGCGTCGTCGACGGCGGGGCTCAGAAGGTCGTCGCCGTTCACGCTGCGTACGGCCGTGATGGCGCCGTGAGCTGCGAGGTCGGCGAGGACGTCTTCGAGGACCGTGGGCGACACTTCGCCGGCGAGAAGCATCGCCCTGGGCGACGCGCCTTTTGCGAGGCGTGAAATGACGTCGCGCATCGGCTCGGGCGTCGCGCGCAGATAGCCGTCGAGGAGCGTGTCGTCGAGCACGAGACCGTGGACGCTGACGGTGTTCTGCCCCGTGACGGCGTGCAGCGCGCCGCGCGCCGCGGCGACCGGCTTTGCGAGCTGGGCTGCGAGCGTACCGGCGAGGTCGCCTTGAAGCTGACCGAAGCTCGGGCCTACGACGAAGCGGCCGGCGCCGATGCCGAGCATCGCGGCGAGGACGCGCTCGCCCCGTTGAAAGCTGCCGTCCGGCGCCGTGCGCGTGGCGCGTCGCGGTGCGCCGTCGCGGACTTCGACCTCGTACAAATAGGTCGCGTCGCGCACCGAGATGCGTGCGGCGCGGCGCGCGCGGCAGACGAGGCCGAGGAGCGAATGCACCGTGAGCCCGTCGAGGCGGCCACGGACTTCGCCGTCGCCGCGGAGCCGTGTCTCGACGCGAACGCGGGGCCGGAGAACCTCGCGAACGCGCGCCAAAATGGCTCGCGAGTCGCTCTCTTTGCGCATGTACGCGGCGGCGTTTCCACCGAGCTCCCGCACGCGCTGCAGCAGATCTTCTTTCCACGAGAGCAGAATGACCGGCGTGTCGCGGAGGGCGACGTCGTGCTTGATGGCGCGCGAGAGGGCGAACCCGTCGAGCTCGGGCATCAAGACGTCGCTGACGACGAGCTCGGGCGCCAGGCGATAACAAAGATCGAGGGCGGCCCTGCCGTCGAGCGCCTCGTGCACCTCGCACCCGGCGGCGCGGAGCAGATCGCCCATGAACCACGTCACACCCGGATCGTCGTCGGCCACGATCACGCGTCGCCCGTCGAGTCGCACGTCGGCCGAGCCGCCGCGCGTTCGCGTCGCGCCACGGCTGGTTCCGACCGCATCGCCATGGAGCCACGGCGCGACGGCGATGGCGCCTTCGGGGCCGCTGCTTCCGAACCGTACTGTGCCGCCCGTGCGCGCGGTCACGACCTCGCGGACGCGTGCGATGGCGCCCCAAACCGCGCCGAGCACTTCGGTCCCTTCGCCCAACGGAACACGAACCGCGCGCCCTGCGGCGTCGACGCATTCGACCAGCGCACGGCGCATTTCGTCGGCCAAGCGTTCGCCGAGCTGCTCGAGGGTCGGCTCGCCCAACGTGATGCGCACGGTGCGCCCTTCGCGTTGATCGACGAGCTCTTCGCAGACGCGCCGAAGCGCGTCGGGCGTGACCGGCTTCACGAGCACCTTGGCGACGCCGAGGGCGACGTAGCGCCCCTGCGTTTCTGGACTTGGGAACTCGCCGAGAACGACGATGGGGACGGGCTCGGTGAGCGGATCGTCGAGGAGCGATTCGACGAGCGAGGCCGCGCCGGTGATCTCCGCGTCGATGATGACCACGTCGGGGCCGATGGCGCGCGCGGCGTCGAGAGCGCTTTGCACGAGGGTCGTGCGCTCGACCTCGAACGGCTTGATTTCGCTCCCTTCGTCTTCGCCGCTCAGCGCCGCGCCGATGTCCTCGCCGCCGAACACCAGCGCCGACACCGCGAGCTGTGTGCGAGCGGCTGCTGTCTCGGCGGACATCGTGCCGCTTGCCGCGTGGCCGTCGTCGCCGCCGCGCTCGCTCTGCGTCTCTTCGCTCCACGCGAGGGCCGGCAGCTCGTCCAAAATCTGACCGAGGACGTCGAAGTCCGCGTCTTCTACGGTGCCCGCTTGGCCGGCGCGTTCGAGCGTGAGATCGGCCTCGCCGAGCGCCTTCGCCATGGCGTCGAACCGCAGCAGGCGCGCCGCCGCGCCGAGGGCGTGAAGCCTGCGGCGGAGGTCGTCGCGCAGACCGGGCGACGTGGGGTCGACGATGAGGTTGCCGATGACGTCACGCGCGTCTGCCACCTTGCGGCCGAGGGACGCGACGTAGTCCGCGCGCGCGCCCCACAGCTTGCCGCTCGTCTCGTCAACGTTTCCCCGGCTGGGACGATCGCTTGCGCCTGTCATGCGGTTGTTCCGGGCCTAGCACGGTGCGCGGAGAGCGGGCCACTTCTCGGCGAAGGGGCGGTACCATCTGCCGTCATGATGACCTTCCGCGCGGCCCTCGAGCCCGATCTCGACCGCCTCATCGACATCCACATGGCGGCCTTTCCCGACGCGCGCGGCGTGCAGGAACGCATGCGGAACTTCGTGGAGAACCCCTTGGGAACGCTCGAAGACCTCCACGTCGTCGAGCTCTCGGGACAGGTCGTCGGCCACGCGTTTCTCTTCCCGTTAGGCTTTTATTTCGGCGGCCTCCGGGTTCCCGTTGGAAGCGTCGCCAGCGTGGGCGTCGCCCCCGAAGCGCGCGGCATCGGAGTGGCGCGCGCCCTGGTTCAACACCTGCACGAGCTCGCCCACGCGCGCGGCGATGCGATCACGATGCTCTACGCGTTCCGCCAGGGGTTTTACCAACGTCTTGGCTACGCGCCGGTGACCCCCACGAAGGTCCTCTCAATCGCGCCGCAAGCGATCCCCAAAGAGTGGCGCGCGCGTGCGAGCGCTGCGGGCTTCGAGATCCGCACGGCGGGCGGGGACGATCGCGCGGCCATCGAGGCGCTTTACGCCCGTGCCTGCACGCGAGGGACGGGGATGCTCGAGCGGCCGATGGCGCTGTGGAATGCGCGCTTCGCCGACGAGCGTCGCCAGTGGTTCATCGCGACGCGCCACACGCGAACGGTGGCCTACGGGGCGTGGACGGTCGTGCAGAGCGAGGCCCACGCGCGAACGCGGCTCGTCGTTCGTGAGCTCGTCGTCGAAGACCACGAGGCGCGGCGGGCTCTCGTGTCGGTGCTCGGTGCGATGCGCGATCAGATCGCCGAGATCGACCTCGAGCTCGATTCGACCGATCCGCTCGATCGCGGTCTCGTCGACATCGACAGCGCCCGCAGCGGCACCGAGGCCGTCGAGCATCCGCTGGGTGTTCTCGCGGGCGGACCGATGGTGCGCGTGGTCGACGTCGAGCGCGCACTGGTTGCGCGCGGCTACGACCACGACGGCGCCATCGACCTCGAGATCGACGGCCGCCCCGAGCTCGTTCGGCTGCGCATTTCGGCGGGACGTGGGCGGGTCGAGCGCGAGGGGCGCGCGCCGAAGCTCCGGGAGGAGAGCCACGCGCTTTCCGCGATCTTCTACGGCGGATTGCGACCGTCGGAGGCCGCCACGCTAGGGTGGGCCAACGCCGAGAGCCCCGACGCCCTCGACGCGGCCGATGCGCTCCTCGCGACGCCGCCGTTTTTCTCCACCGACCCGTTCTGACGGCCTCACCCGCACGCGCCCGCCATGCCCCCGCCGCACCCTCCGCCCAGCGCGCCGCCCGACTCCGGGACGTCGCATATCCACCTGCTCCAACGGGCGGGCTCCCTCGTGACCGCGGCGGTCGTCGCGTCGTGCTTCGCGGGCGTCCCCGCGGCGGTGCGCATCGCGACGAAGCTCGACGGCGCGCTCGCGCTCGGCCCCGTCGGCATCGGCCTCGCGGTCGCCGCAGCGTGGGCGCTCCCCATGCTCGTCGCGGTCGGCGTGCTTCGGCACGCGCGCGTCGGCGTGCGTGCGTTCGAAGGGGACGGCCACGGCCGACGTACGACGGCCCTCGCTGTATGGACCGCGGCGTTCGGCGTTTTCCTCGCGATCTTCGGCACCGCCCTCCGCGGCTCGACGCACCACCACGCGCTCGCCGGCGCGACCTTCGCGCTCGTGTCGGTCGTCGTCGGCGGCGTCCTCGGGATCATCGCGCTGCGGTTCGCCCGCACGCTCTTCGAGAGCTCCGACGCCGTTCGCGCCGGCGGCATCACACTCGTCGTGGCCGCGGCGCTCTTGGCGGTCGCGCTCTTGGCGGTGCGCCTCGCCCACGTCGCGGGGGCCGAAGGCGCCCACGACACAGCCGAGCTCCTCATCGACGGCCTCGCGTTCGCCATCACCGCCATTCTCGCGTCGCGCCCGGAGCTGATTCGCTCGCGCGCCGTAGCCATCTCGGGCGTCCCCATCGCCCTCGTCCTATTGGTGGGCGGCGTGTACCAGCTTCGCGCCGCGCCGGCTCTTGCCGCATCGCTCCGCGAGAACGCACCGGCCAGCACACCCATCGTCAAGCTCTACACGGAACATTGACGAGACGATTCGCGTCCTTAAGTTCGCTCCCTGTAGGCCTTTCGCGGCCCCGCCATCTCTGCTTCGAGGTCATCCATGTACAACACGCAGCCCAACGCCTACGCCCCTGCCGTCCGCTCCGCATCGGGCGCCCTGACGTATTTGCGTCGCGTCTACGCCCTCTTCGGCGGCGGCATCGCCTTCGTCGTCGCGGGCGCGCTCATCGCACTCTATGCGGGCGAGCCGGTGGTTCTCGGCGCGGGCAGCCGCGCGATCCAGGTGTCGCCTGTCGTGGCCTTCGGTCTGCAGCATCAGTTTCTCGCCATGATCGGCTTCATCGGCGCGTTCTTCGCGGCGTCGGCCCTTCGCCGCACGCCCGGCATCAATGCGGCGGCGCTTTTCGGGTTCACGTTCGTCTCGGGGCTCTTCATCGCGCCCGCGCTGTTCCTCGCCCAGCTCTCGGCGTCGCAGGGCGGCACGCTCAGCGCGTCCCCCGTTCGCGACGCGTTCCTGCTCACGGCAGCCGCGTTCACGGGCCTCACGAGCTACGTCTTCATTACGAAGAAGGACTTCTCGTTCTTGGGCGCCGCGCTCTCGACGGGCATCTGGGTCGTCCTGGGCGCGTCGCTCCTCGCGATGTTCCTCGGCTCGTCGGTCTTCAACCTCGCCATCGCGAGCGTCGGCGTGCTGCTGTTCGCCGGGTACGTCCTCTACGACACGTCGCGCATCATGAAATCGCAGGAAGGCGACGACGCCGTCGGCGCTGCGCTCAGCCTGTTTCTCGATGTCTTCAACATGTTCCTCTACCTGCTTCGCATCCTCTCTTCGCGCCGCAATTAACGAAGCCTAACGAAGGCGCGACAGAGACCCCGGCCTCGCCGCGCTCGCGCTAAGGGACGCCATGCTTTCAACCTCGCGCCCCGCGGCGATTCGCGCCTTCGTTCTCGCTTTATCGGCCACGGCCGCCCTCTCGCTGTCGCTCGCCGCCACCGCGCGCGGCGACGAATCCCCGCCCGTCGTGGCCGCCGCTCCGTTGGCCTCCGCGAAGTCGCCCACGGTGGTGGCTGCGGCGCCTGCAGGCGCGCCCCACGGTCTCGCGGTCGTCGCCGTCGGCGACACGGTCGCCATCGCGTGGCCCCTCGCGCAGAAGATTTACGCTGCGGCCTCGCTCCGGCCGAATGCGCTCGACGAGCCCCGTGCGCGCGCGCTCGCGGGCGAGCCCTCCGCCGCGACGGACTCCGCCGAGGTTCGCGATTTCGCCGAAATGCGCGCCGCCGTGAAGGGGGACGACGCGCCCTCCCGCGCGGTGCTCACGTCGCTCGCCCACGCCGTCAACGTTCGTGGCCTCGTCGTCGTGTCGGCCGCGCCCGCCCTCGGCGGTGCACCCACGGCGCGCGTCTTCGTCGCCGACGGCGCAGGCTTCGACTCGGCGAGCTACGTCCCCGACGGGGCAGCCGCCGCCACGGCCACGCCTTCGACGGCCGCATCCGTCGCACCCCTCGTTTGGGACGGCGCCGTCCGCTCCCTCGTCCGCTCTTTCGGTGCGGCGCCCGCGCCTGCCACCGCGGCCGCGAGTGGGACGGCCAGCGCGTCGACCGCCGCGATCCTAACGGCCACGTCGCCCGTCCCCGCGAGCAAGACGGATGAGAGGTCGGTCTCTCACCCGTTCTACACATCGCCGTGGTTCTGGACCGCTGTCGGTGCCGCCTTGGTCGGAGCGGGCGCTGTTTACCTCGGCACGCGAGACAACGGCGCGCAGGCGATCCATCTTCAAATGCAGGTGCCAAAGTGACGCCGTTTCGCCGTTCGATTCGCGCCGTTCGCCATGCGGCAGGACTCCTTCTCGGGCTCGCCGCGTTCGTGCTCGTCATGTTCGGTCTTTTTGGGAGCGCGCGCGCGGCGGACCCGGCAACGCTGACGCCGCCGTCGAGCGCCCCGAACGACGTCCCCACGGTGACGGCGGGCGTACAGGTTACGATTCCGCCCGTCCCGGCGAGCTTTCAGCATCGCGATCTCGGCTGGCTCAAGGTCGACTACACGCCCAACGCCACGGAGCGGGTGAACCCGCTTCTCGCCGAGGCGAACGAGTTTCGCGACAAGCTCTCGGCGTCCCTCGGCCAGCGCGTCCTCGAGCACGTCGAAGTCCGTATCGTTCGGACGCCCGAAGAGATGACCGCGTATGCGCCCGTCGAGATCCCTCCGCCGGCCTACGCTGTCGGCGTGGCATACCCGGGGCTCGATCTCATTCTCCTCACGCTCACGGCGCCGCACACTTCCGAAGGGACCGACCTCGGCGAAGTCTTCCGTCACGAGCTGGCGCACATTGCGCTCCACGGCGCCGTAGGCGAGCGCCACGTCCCCACGTGGTTCAACGAAGGGCTCGCGATTCACCTGTCCGGCGAGAAGTACCTCGATCGCCAAAAGGCGCTTTGGGACGCGCGGCTCTCGGGGACGATCCTCCCGCTCAACGAGCTCGATCGCGGTTTTCCGTCGGAGCCGTACCAGGTGAACATCGCCTATGCCGAGTCGGCCGACTTCGTTCGGTACCTGCTTCGTCAGGCCGACCGCGCGCGCTTCGAGGCGCTCATTCAGCGCGTTCGCGACGGGCAAGCGTTCGACGGTGCGCTCGCGAACGCCTACGGCACCGACCTTCGGAAGCTCGAGTACCAGTGGCGCAGCGAGGTCGACAAAAAGTTCAACTACCTGCCCGTGATTATGGGCGGCTCGCTCCTGTGGGCCGCGGCTTTCGGCGTGATGATCGCGGCCTACGTGAAGCGCCGCCGCGCGTCGCAAGTCACGCTCGCACGCTGGGAGCGCGAAGAGGCCGCCCTCGACGCCGCCATCGAGCGCGCACGTGCTGCCGAAGCCGCCATCGAGCTCGAGATGCCCGACGCGGCGCTCGTTCGTGCGTCGTCGCAAATCGCGCGCAGCACCGGCGACTCGCACGCGCGCGACTCGGTCGCGAAGGTCGAGCACGAAGGCCACTGGCACACGCTGCACTGAGGCGGCGACGCGGCGCACGACAGCGCCCGCGCGTCGAATCGCACTCGGAGGCTACTTCGGAATGACCGTCGGGCAGCCCGCCACGACGCGAACGTTCAACGCTTCGCCCGCGAGCACCCGCGTGCAGGTCGCACCGACGAGCCGCACGGTGAGACCGTCGATCATCCAGCCGTCGACCGGCTCCTGCGGGACGACGACGTCGTCGAGGTAGACGTTCACGCGGGTCGGGTCGGGGAGCTGCGTGAGCGGCAAGTCGCACGTCGCGGTGATCTTCGCCGCCACCTTCGCGAGGGCCGCGCTCAGCGCGTCACGCTCTGTTGAATCGACGTTGTAGTACTTCGGCGACGCGTCGCGCGCCGTGCCGCCGGCCACGGCTGCTGCGTCGAGCAGCGAGCCGTAGGGCGCCGTCCCCGGAACGCCGACGATGTACGTCGGCACCGACGCCGCCTTGAGGTCGCTCACCGCCGACAGGAGCGCCGTGCTGTCGAGGCAACCGCGGTAGCCGCCCGTCGCCGTCGTGCAGCAGTTGGTCGGCCCCGTGGGCTGGCACTGCGGCGACAGCCCTTCGATGTTCGCCTGGCACCCGTCGACGCCACACGCGACGCCGGTGTTGCAGTTGGGCCCGCCGTCGGTGGCGAGGATGACGAACGTGCGGCCGGGGAGCACTTTGAGCGCCGGCGACAGCGCGCGAAGCGTTGCCGCGGTCGGAGTGCCGCCCGTCGCGGGCTCGTTGGTCAGGCTCAATAGCGCGAGCGTCGTCGGCCCCACGGTGCCCGCCGGCGTATCGCCCGCGCGCATCGGCATCACCTCGACCCCGGGCGAGCAGTCGCCGTCACGGCCGGGGAAGAGCGCCGCACCGAAGCGCGCGCGCGGGCCGAGGCGCCGCACCATGTCGGCCACGACGATTCGAACGCTCGTCCATTTGTCGTCCTCGGTCATGCTGCCCGAGCGATCGAGAACAAAATAGATGTTCGGAACGTCTGTCAGGAGCGTGAGATCGAGACAGCCACACACGCCCTGGTCGGCCGTTTGAGCGCACGTCTGCGGCGCCGTCGCATCCGTGTCGAACTGGTCGCCCGGGGAGACGCCGCTCGACGTTCCTGGCGCGTCGGCGAGATCGCGCGGGCGCGTGCTTCCGCACCCTGCCGCGAGCACGAACGCGCCGAAACCAGCAACGACCAGCGCGGCGAAGGACGTGACGCGCATTGCCTTAAAGGGTAGCACGCTGAACGTGGCGCAACAGGCGGGGGAGCGCGCGGCGCAACGAGCTCGGTGGCGACCCCCGCGAGGGGCGAGCCATGGGGTCTTTGTAGGTCTCGTCGTGCTGGTCGTCGCCTGCGTGCTCGTGACGTTCGGTGCGATTCCCGGCGCGTCGCTCAGGCCGCTTCGCATCGAGGTGCACGAGCCGCCGCCGCCGGACGATCTCCGCCTTCGCGACGCCTCCATCGTCGTCACCGTCACCGCGGCCGATGTGGGTACGCCCATCGCGGGCGCGCGCGTTCGTGCGCTCACCATCGTGCCGGCCGATCGCGACGGAAACGACGGCGTCGCATCGACCCGCGCGGCGGGCGCTGGCGGCGTGCGGGCGTACCTCGCCGCCGAAGCGCTTTCGGATCGCAACGGTCAGGTGCACCTCGAGCATCTGCCCCGCGGCGAGCACTGGCTCCTCGCCGACGCCGACGGCCGCGCCCGCGGTAGCTCCCACCTCGCGCTCGACGCCGGGTCGCGCGCCGTCGCCATTCCGCTCGCCCTCGCGAGCGCCGTCGACGTCTACGCCCACGACGAAAAAGGGGCGCCCATCGCCGGCGCCGACATCGAGGTCACCTTCGGCGAGCCTCTCCCCATCGGCGCGCGCACCGGCGACGACGGCCGCGCGCACGTCACGCGCCTCGGACGCGGGCCGTACCTCGTCTCGACGCGCGCGCTCGGGTACGAAGAGATTGTTCAACGCGGCGTGAAGAGCGGCGAACGCCTCGACGTCACGCTCCCCCGCCTCGGTGCGCTTCTCGTGCACGTCGACGGCGCCCACGCCGGGGCCAACGTGCAAATCGCTGGCGCGTCGATCTGGCCTGCCCGCGTCGCGACGACGAACGCGACCGGCGACGTACGCATCGGCGGCCTCTCTGCGGGCAGCTACGCCCTTCGCGCCACAGAACGCGATCGCGTCTCGCCCATCGAAATCGGTGTGCCCCTCGAGCGCGGCGAAGAGAAGCCCATCACGCTCACCCTCGGCCCCGGCGAATGGGTCGACGTTCGCGTCACCGACGGCGAGAGCGACGACGCGCCGCCCGTCGCCGCCGCGCGCGTGACCCTCGCCGAAGCGGGCCTCTCGCCGTTCCCGTTCGAAGCACGCACCGACAAACGCGGCCACGCGCGTCTCGGGCCGATGGCGCCAGGCGACGCGTCCCTCGCGGCCTCCGCCGACGGCTTCGTCGCGCGCGGGGCGATCAGCGTTCCGCGCCCCCGCGACGAGAACGAGGTCGTTCGCATTCCCCTCGTCCGCGGCGGCGTCCTCGAAG
>JANXMC010000703.1 GCA_025354825.1 Myxococcales bacterium | reverse complement strand
GGCGACACCCGCGAAGAGCGGCCGCTGAAGATCGTGCAGATTTCCGACCCGCACATCGGACCGTTCATGTCAGTCGCGCGCCTTCGCAAGATCGCCGAGCGCGCCGTTGCGAAGCGCCCCGATCTCGTCTGCCTCACCGGCGATTTTCTCACGATGGAGTCGCAGAGTGATCCAGAGCTCCTTCGTCGCGCCCTCGAGCCGCTGCTCGCGATGCCGGGGCGCGTCTTCGCGTGCAACGGCAACCACGATCACGAAGCCCCCGAGACAGTCCGGCGCGCCCTCACGGCGAACGGAATCCGTCTCCTCGTCGACGATGCGGCGGTCGTCGACACGGACGCGGGGCGCGTTCAGGTCGTCGGCATGGACTTCGTGTGGCGCGACCGCGAAGCGCATCTCCTGAAGGTGTGCAGCGCGCACCCCCGCATCGCGGGGGCGATGCGCCTGGTTTTGCTCCACGATCCCGGGGCGTTCAAGCACCTGCCCGAGGGCGAGGCCGATCTGGTGCTCTCGGGGCACACGCACGGCGGACAGGTCGGCCTCTTGAGCCTCGGCCTTCAGTGGACCTTCTTGCGCGTCTTCGGCATCAAGGTCCCCGACCACGGCTTCTGGGCGCGGGGGCGCGATCGCATGTACGTGCACCGCGGGACGGGGCACTACGGGTTCCCACTCCGCGTCGGAGTTCCGACGGAAGAGAGCGTGCTCCTCGTGCACCGCGCCGCCGCGTCCCGGTAAGACCAACCCGATCGATCGCGTGCCGTCGGAGATCGCATTCCGTTACCCTTCGGCCGTCGACGCCGAACGGAGCGGATCACGCGCCGGACGAAGGGGTAGCCGCGCGGCGCAGCGCCTCGTTCTCGCGCTCGAGCACGGCGATGCGAGCGTTGAGCGCCTCGACCCTCGTCTGCACGTCGCTCGCGTCGATCTTCTGCGGAATGTGCTGCGGGCAGTTCACGTCCCAGGCCGCGAGCTCGAACAGCACGACGCGCTCGGCACGCCCCTTCGAGCCCGACGGCGTGAGGCGCGCGGTGAGCGCCGCATCCCCCTCGACGATGCGCGCACGCCCCCAGAGCTTCACGCGCCGACGGTGCGCGTAGTCCATCAGGAAGATGAACGCGCGGTCGTTGTCGGCGAGATTGCCTACGGTGATGAACTGCTTGTTCCCCGCGAAGTCGACGAAGCCGAGGGTCTTCTCGTCGACCACGCGGAGCAACCCCTTCGGCCCTCCGCGGTGCTGAATGTACGGCTGTCCGTCGGCGCTGGCCGTCGCGAGGTAGAAGCTGTCGCGCTCCGCGAGGAAGCCCGCGAGCTCGCTCGTCACGGTGGTCTCCCAACCGTCCCCCCGCTCGATCCGTTCGTACATCGCGCGCGAGCCAAGGGCGCGCTGTGCGGCTTTGACCGATGGCGTGAAGGCAACGTCGCTTGCAGGGGTGCGGTTCCGGTTCATGGAGCCTCCTCGATGTGATTGAGGGTCAGCGATGGCGGACGACGGGCGCGAAGTCGATGTCGGTCTCCGCGACCTCGTTCACGTAGTTCGTGAAGGTCGACCACGCGACGTTCGCGATGACGTCGATGATTTCGCCGTCGCGAAAGCCTGCGGCGCGGACCTCCGCCAGGGCGGCTGCACCCACGTGGCCACGCGTCTCGACGAGGCGGCGTGCGAACCGTGCGACGGCGGCGACCTTGGGGTCGGACGCCTCGCCCTGGCGTGTCGCGATGAGGTCGCCGTCGCTGAGCCCGGCACGTTTGCCGAGGTACGTGTGCGCAGAGAGGCAGTAGTCGCAGCCGTCGACTTCGGCGGTCGCCAGCGCGATCGCCTCGCGCAGCTTTGCGTCGAGCCCTTTGCCGATGGCGCCGTGGAGGGCGACCATCCCTTCGAGGGCCGCGGGCGACTGGGCGGTGACGCGGAAAAGGTTCGGGACGACGCCGAGACCCTTCTTCACGCCGTCCAAAAGCTCTTTGGTGGCGCCCGAAGCGGTGACGGGGTCGATGGCGGCGATGAGGCTCATGGTCGTTCTCCTGGGGTTTCGGCCCCGCGAATCTGCGGGACAGGAGGAACATGAGCCTTTGCGCGCCTCATCGGAATAGGTACGGAAGGAAAGACATTGTTGCGTGCTATGCAAAGGTCATGGATCGCATCGACGCGATGGTCGCCTTCGTCGCGACGGCAGATTCGGGCGGCTTCTCGTCGGCCGCACGAAAGCTCGGTCGCTCTCCCGCATCGATGACGCGGGCCGTGGCCTTCCTCGAAGAGCGCATCGGCACGGCGCTCCTTCGGCGCACGACGCGCGTCGTGAAGCTCACGCCCGCGGGCGAGCGTTACCTCGCCGCGTGCCGCCGAATCTTGGGCGAGATCGCGGCGGCCGAAGGGGTCGACGACGCGGAGCACGCGGCGCCCCGCGGGCCTATCACCATCACCGCGCCGGCGAGCTTCGGACGCATCCACGTGCGCCCCATCGTCGATGCGTTCCTCGATGCACACCCCGAGGTGCAGGCGCGCCTCTCGCTGCTCGACCGCGTCGTGGGCCTCGTCGACGAGGGGGTCGACGTCGCGGTGCGCATCGCGCACCTGCCCGACTCGGCGCTCCTTGCGACCAGCGTCGGCGAGGTGTCGCGCGTCGTCTGCGCGAGCCCGAGCTACCTCGCGAAGCGCGCCAAGCCGAAGGTGCCGGCCGATCTCACCGAGCACGCGTGCATCGCGTTCTTAGAGGTGACGCCCAGCGACGTCTGGACGTTCAAGGGGAAGAGCGGCGACCGCGCGCGCCACGTGAAGGTGAAGCCGCGGCTCGCCGTAAACAGCGCCGACGCCGCCATCGCATCCGCCGTCGAAGGCCACGGCATCACGCGCGTGCTGTCGTACCAGGTCGCGCGCGAGCTCCGTGAGGGGGAGCTCGTAAGGCTGCTCAAGCCGTTCGAGCCGGACGGTCTGCCGGTTCACGTCGTCTACCCGGCCGCCCTCGCTGCGAGCCCGAAGGTGCGCGCGTTCGTCGGTGCGGCCGTGCCCCGTCTGCGGGCGGCCCTCGCGAGCGTCGAGGTTCGACGGCGCGAACGCTCGTAGGAACGGTGATGCGCGGGGTCGTCCACATTTCGGAATCGTCCTCTCGTGTTCACGTCTTTAAGACGCCTCTCGCCACGCCGAAGATTCCGTTCGTGCTGGCGTGGCAACGACGAAATGATGGGCACGCTGCGGGGCGTTGGACACGGCCTGATTGCCGAAGTTGGCAATGAGCTCGAACGCGCTACTACGATTAAATAGAATTCGCGCAACTACCTCCTTGCGCATATCTCCCAACCAACTAACCTCGATTCGTGGTGCCTGCGTGCACCCTTCTTTTTCTCGCTTTGCCTCTCGCTGGGAGACTCGAATGAACCAGTGTCGAACGCGCCTTCGAAGCGCCCCTCTTCCTGTTGTCGGTCGCCATCGGTCGTTGTCGCTCGCTGCCAGAGCGCGTTTTGCGTTCGCCCCTGGGTGACGCTCCGCCTGGCGTGAGCGGCTCAAAGCGCTCGTAAACAGGCGAACTTCGCGTTTTCCGGCGTACCCGCCGCGCACTCGCCGCGCGCCCTCGGAGGCGCGAGTCGCACGTTGCCTCGGTGCTCCGGCGGACTTAGCGCCGTCCGCGCGTCGTCTGAGCGGTCGCCGGTCTGCGTGGCGTGTCGGGTGCCTGGCCCGCCTCTGTTGGCGTGCCGCCGCCCGAACAGACACCTTGCTTTAGCAATTCCCTATTTAGAGCTTCTCGATCTCATTTCGATTCACGTCGCAGTTGCGGGCGAGGCGCGTTCCCCTCGTTTTCTTGCCAAAGGATATCTTCGAATGAAATACCTACGATCGCCTGGCGTCTCGGGTCTTCTCGTTTGCACCTCTCTCGGCCTTTTCGCGACAGGCTGCACGCAGCCCGTCTCCGAAACGGGCGACGAAAACGTCGGCTCCACGGCCGAAGCGATTCGCGACATGACGTCCGCCGAGGCCGTCGCCGACTTCGATCAGATCGTCACGTCGTTTCGGGGGCTCTACGGCCCGCTGAAGTTCAAAGAAGGGCGCTTTGGCTTCAACTTCGAATCGATGGCGAAGGACTACCGAAAGAAGGTGGCCGCCGCGACGAACGACGCCGAGCGCATCGGCCTCTACAACAAGTTCCTCGCCGAGTTTCACGACGCGCATATCTCGCTTCAAACGTCGCTGGCGTCCGACTCGTCCCACGGCGTGTACGCGCCGCTCTTCGCGATGCCGATCGAGGGGAAGGCGATCGTCTACGCGGTGTACCCGCAGCTCGCCGGGACGCGCGTGCAACGGGGCGATGAGATTCTCTCCGTCGACGGCAAGCGTGTCGACGCGATCCTCCAAGCGGTGAAGCCCTACTCCGCGCTCGGAAACGACGTCGCGTCGCGCCACGTCTGGATGCAGTACCTCACGTACCGGCCGTACTTTCTGCCGAAGGCGATCCGCCCGGCGAGCAAGACGGCCCACATCGAGCTTCGTGACGCCACGGGCGCCACCTACGCCATCGACACCGCCTGGAACAGCACCGATCGCGTGCGCAACCGGAGCGTGACGTCGAGCCACACCGCCACGCAAATGGGCAAGGAGGTCGCGTTCTCCGAAAGCGTCGCCGACATCATTCACGCAGAGCTCGGGAACGAGGGGGCGAACGATCCGTTCTTCCTCACAGCGCAGGTGAAACAGGCGTTCGGGATCACCGGCAGCCTTCGCCCCAGCGCCGCGTCGCTCGCCAAGTTCAGCCTCGACCCCGCGGTCGCGGCGGGCTTCACGTTCTTCGCAACGACCTACGTCGCCGAGGGGAAGCGCGTGCTTCTCCTTCGTATTCCAAGCTACGAGACGACCGACGAGGTCTCGGCCATCAAATACCTCTCCGCGCTTCTCGATGAGTACCAGCCGCAAGTCGACACGCTGGTCCTCGACGAGACGCACAACCCGGGCGGCTCGGTGAGCTACGTGGGGAGCATTTTCAATCTCCTCATTTCGTCCACGAAGAACGGCTGGGTGCAACGGATGCATGCGGACCGTCAGTGGCTCGGCACGTATCTCGATTACGCCGACTTGCTTCGCCAGGTCGGCCAGACCGATCTCGCGAACACCTTCGAAGGCTGGGGGAACGCGATCGACACGGCCTACAGCGCGCGCAAACCGCTGTCGCCGGTGATGAACTTCACGGGCACGTACACGACGGAGCCCGACGCGTCGTTCCACTGGGCAAAACCGTTCGTGCTGCTCGACGACGAGCTTTCGGCGTCGGGCGCGGACGCGCTTCCGATGCTCATCAAGGCGAACCACGTGGCACCCATCTTCGGTCAAAACACGATGGGCGCGGGCGGTACGGTGGAACCGGTCGCCACCCTCGCGAACAGCGGAGGCTCGCTCTCGCTCACACGAGGCATGTTCACGACGTATCGCGCCGACGGTAAGTACGGCGATGCCGACTTCGTCGAAAACACCGGCGTCACCCCCGATGTTCGCTATTCGCACACTGTCAGCGACTTCCGCGCGGGCTATGTCGGCTACGTCGCCGCGTTTAGCCACGAGGCCGTGAAGGCGATTCCCGCCGCGCCGGCGCCCGTTTCGACGAATCCGTAATCCCGTTTCGGCGCGATACCCGCGCGCCTAACGTGCGCCGCATCGCCCGCTACGCGATGCGGCGCATGTAACCAAAGCAACGAAAACCAGCACTTTCGACGCGTCGTTCGTCGTCAGGCGGCAAGAGCTCCTTTAGTCTTCTCCTCGAGTAGGCGAACTCGGGGAGCTCTATGTTTGCCTTGCCGGGATACGAAATCGAATCGCAGATACACCGCGGGCCGCGCTCGTCGGTCTTTCGCGCCAAGGCGCTCCGCGGGCCTTCGCGCGTCATCGTCAAGCTGAGCACCGATACGTCCGCCGATCCGACGGCGCTGCTGCGATTTCGCAACGAGTACCGGCTCGGTTCGAGCATCGCGAACGAGCACGTCGTTCGGTATCTGGCTCTCGAGCCGTGCGGCGCGCGGGTGGCGCTCGTCGAGGAGGACGTGGGCGCGCGCTCGCTCGCGGAGCATCTAAAAGCGGGGGCGATGGGGCTCGAGGCGGCCCTCGACGTCGCCACCAAGGTCGCGCGTGGCCTCGCCGACGTGCACGCCCACGAGGTGATTCACCGGGCGGTGCACCCCGGGAACATCCTGTTCGAGGAGGCGAGCGGCCGGACGCAGATCATCGATTTCGCCGACGCGACGCTCATTCGACAGCAGGCCGAGCGCCGGGCGCGGCAACGCGGACCGTCACTGAATTTGCGCCTCGCGTACATCTCGCCAGAGCAGACGGGGCGCACCGATCGCGAGGTCGATCACCGAACCGACTTCTACTCGCTCGGGGCGACGCTCTATCACATGCTCGCGGGGCACGTCCCCTTCGAGGAGGACGACCCCCTCGCCCTCGTTCACGCGCATATTGCGCGCATGCCGCGGCCGCTCCG
>JANXMC010000685.1 GCA_025354825.1 Myxococcales bacterium | reverse complement strand
CGACGGGCCGCTCGAGGTCGATGGCGCGCTTTCGCAGCTCGTCCCCCGCGATTTGCCCGCGAAAGACCGCGCCGCCGCGGTGCTGAAAAACGGCGACGCCATCGAGCGCGCAGCGATCTCTGCGCTTCAAACCTCGGGCGATCGCGCCCGCTCGGTCCTCGACGCGCTCGCCACCGGCGACGGCAGCCTCGAGCCGCTCATCGAGCCGAAAGAGTCGGCCGATCTCGCCGCGGCCCACGCTCGCATTCGCGAAATGACGAGCCGCCTCGAGCCGCGGATCGTGACACTCGTACGCCACCCCGACGCGGCCATGCGGACTACCGCGATCGCCATTTTGGCGCGCTCCTCGAGTGACGCGGCGGCCGATGCCGTCATCTCCGCCGCCGACGATCCGAACGAGAACGTCGCCCGCGTCGCCATCGCGGCGCTCGGCTCGGTCGGCTCGGCGTCTGGCTCGGCGAGCGACCCCGCCCGCGCCGCATCCCGCGGGCGCGCCGTGACTGCCGTCGCGCACGTCCTCGAGAAAAGCGACAACTGGGCCATGCGCGTCCTCGCCGCCGAAGCGTTGGGGCGCCTCGGAAGCGCAGGCGCAGGCGAAAGCACCACCCGCGCGCTCTCCGAGGCCGCCGCGAAAGACAGCTACGCCCTCGTCCGCGAAGCGGCCCTGAAAGCGCTCGCGAGCTACGACATGCCCCGCGCCCGCGACCTCGCGCAGCGGATGACCACCAGCGACCCCGAGCCCCGCGTCCGCGACACCGCGCGGGCGATCGTTGGCGCTCGCTGATCCGGAAGGCTGATCCGGAAGAAGGAATCGAACGGTGAGGCGAGGAAGCAAGGAGAGTGGGGAGGTCTGAGACCCCGCTCGGCACGCCCAAAATCCTTATTCAGGATTGGATCGTAGGCATTTTTTCTGCCTCCAACCCCTCCTTGCCTCCCCGCCTCACCGTTGGATCGCGGTTGGGATGCCCCAAGGAATCGACGGTCGTTTTCGGGTCACGCCGCGCGCATGATGTAGCCAACTCCGCGGACCGTATCGAGGGGCACCGGGCACGCGCCGAGCTTCGTGCGGAGCCTTCGCATGTGCATATCGATGGTGCGGCTATTTCGATAATGGCTCGCGCCCCACACGCGGGCCAAGAGCTCTTCGCGCGAGAAGACGCGGCCGCGATTTCGGCACAAAAACCCGAGGAGCGCGAACTCTTGGCGGGTGAGGTCGACCTTGCGGCCATCGAGCAGAACGTCGTGGGCGGCGAGGTCGATTCGCAGCGGCCCTATTTTGATGACTTCCTCGCCGACGAACTCGCCGCGCTTCCATTCCGCACGCCGAATGCGAACGTAAAGCTCCTGCGGGATGTACGGAATGAGGACGAAGTCGTCGAAGCCGTCCATCACGTCGAGGCGCGCGATCGATGCGAGCGGCGCCGCGACGAGCGCGGGGATTTGCGCGAGCGGCGCCTCCGCGCGCAAGCGGGCGAGGGCCGCACGGGCCATGTCGACGTCTTCATGCGCTTCGAAGAGCACGGCGCTCGGCGGGTCTTCGGTGAGCCACGGCTCTTGGAACGAGCCGCGCAGATCGCAGCCGCGAACACGGCAGCCGAGGTCGCGGAGCTGGCAGAAGCCGCCTCCGAGCCTTTCGATGGACTCCATGATTCCGACGACGAGGATCCACATTCGACGCGATGTCTCGTAACCCGCCATATGTTTCCGCTCAATTTCGGCGCCGTAACTTTGGGTGCGGAGACGCCGCTTGCGTCACGAGGCATAAGCCACGGCGACCGCGCGCTATAGTGCCCGCCCCTCCCCATGGCCACGGCTCCCCGCCCCCGCTGCGTTCGACCGCGTCACGGCGCGACCCCGACCGTGCTCGCGATCGCGATCGGCGGCGCCCTCTGCGCGGGCCTCACGGGCTGCCGCGACGTCTCGCGCTTCTCGTCGCGGGGCGATCACTTCCAGGGGAAAATCATCGGCGGCGAGTTCGTCCGCGCGGCGCTTTCCGACCAAGTCGAGCTTTGCCTTTTGCTCGACAGCGACCACCTGCAAGACGCACCCGGGACGATCTCCACGTCGGACGGCCTCTTCGAATCAACACCGCTAAGACCTATTCCGCAGATATGGCACGATCCGCTCTCGACGCTCACCTTCGGCGAAGCGCGCGTGCAGAGCCTCGTCTACATGGCCACCCCTCTCTCGAACCTCGACGCCGGACTCCTCGCGACGGACGTCACGGTGATCCTCTCGCTCATGAAATCGGGTGACGTCGAAGTGCGCCTTCTCCGCTCGGCGCCGGCCTCGCCCTCCACGACCATCACGAAGCCTGTGGGCGCAGCGGCGAGCGCGGCAGACCTCGCGTCGGCGCCGCTTTTCGGCGTCTTCCCGCTCGCTCGAAAGGTCGGCCCATGCTCGTTCTAGGCGTCGAATCGTCGTGCGACGAGACGGCCGCAGCCGTCGTCGACGAGACCGGTTTCGTGCACAGCGACGTCGTGGAAAGTCAGGTGAAGCTCCACGCGCAGTACGGCGGCGTCGTCCCCGAGCTCGCGTCGCGCGACCACCTTCGCAACGTCGCCTTCGTCGTGCGCGAGGCGCTTCGTCGCGGCAACACGACACTTGAAAAGCTCGACGCCATTGCCGTGACGAACCGGCCCGGCCTCGTCGGCGCGCTCCTCGTGGGCGTGCAAGTCGCCAAAGGGCTCGCGTGGGCGCAAGACCTCCCGCTCGTCGGCGTCGACCACCTGATGGGGCACCTGCTCGCCGTCTTCCTGCGGCGCAAAGAGACCGACCCCGACGGCCCCGCATACCCGTTCGTCTGCCTCCTGGCATCCGGGGGGCATACGGCGATTTACCGCGTGAACGGCCCCTCGCCCGAGGCCATCACCGAGCTCGGCGCCACGCGCGACGACGCAGCCGGCGAAGCGTTCGACAAGGTCGCCAAGCTCTTGGGCCTCGGCTACCCGGGCGGCCCCGTCATCGACAAGCTCGCGGCGAGCGGCGATTCGTCGGGCATCAAATTCACATTGCCCATGGCCGGGCGTGCAGGGTTCGAATTCAGCTTTTCGGGAATCAAGACGCAGGTCGCAAACCACGTCGCGAAGTATGGAAAACCCTCGGGCCCGAATGCCGAGAAAGCCCTCGCCGATCTCTGCGCGTCGTTTCAAGAAGCCGCCACGCGCGTCCTTTCCGAGAAGCTCGTCGCGGCGGCAGAATCCGAGGGAGTCACACGCATCGTCATTGGTGGCGGCGTCGCGGCGAACCGCGAGCTGCGCGAACGGGTCACTCGCCTTGCCGCAGCGCGTGGAATGACCGCGCACCTCCCTCCTCTCGCGAGCTGCACCGACAACGCCGCCATGATCGCCTACGTCGGCGCGCAGCGGGCCGTCCGGGGCGAGCGCGACGGATTGGACCTCGTCGCCACGAGCGCCACGGTGCTCGCGCGCCGCACACGCAAAGGGCGCGGCGATCGCTAGCTCCCCGGACGGTGGAAAGCGCGCGCGACATGCGCTTTCCTTTCGCGATGATCTTCGGCGTTCCCCTGCTCCACGATTTCCTCCTCGACGCGGCGGCGCGCCTGCCGTCGAAGGTCGCTCTCGTTGTCGCAAAGCAGCGAATGACATACGCCGAGCTCGATGCGAGCTCCAACGCTCTGGCCCACGCCCTCGTGCAGCGCGGCGTCGTGCGCGGCGATCGGGTCGTCGTCTTCGGCGACAACGCCGCCGAGACCGTCATCGCGTTTTGGGCTGTGCTTAAAGCCAACGCCGTCGTCTCCATCGTCAATCCGCTGACCAAGGGCGACAAGCTCGCGTACCTGCTCAACGACTGCCGCGCGGTCGCTCTGATCACGGATGGCTACTTGGCCAAGGCGGCCGCCGAGGCTGCGCCGCGCTGCGCGCATCTCAAGACCGTCATCGTCTCGGGCGAGGCGTTTGACCAGGGCACGGGGCTGAGCGCCGCGCCGGGGCTCGCCGCGTGGGGCGACGCCGTCGCCGGAATGCCGACGAATGCGCCACCGAAGCGCGTCGCGATCGACGTCGACCTCGCGTCGATCATCTACACCTCCGGAAGCACCGGCGACCCGAAGGGGGTCATGCTCACCCACCGGAACATGCTCACGGCGGCGACGT
>JANXMC010000667.1 GCA_025354825.1 Myxococcales bacterium | reverse complement strand
CATCATCACCCACGGCGCGAAGCTGCTCTATGCGTTCGCCGAGGCGACGGTGCCCAAGATCACCGTGATCACCCGGAAAGCCTATGGCGGCGCGTACGATGTCATGGCCTCGAAGCACATCCGCGCGGACGCCAACTTCGCGTTTCCGACGGCGGAAATCGCCGTCATGGGCCCCGACGGCGCCGTCGCGATCATCCACAAGGCCGAGATCGACAAGGCCGCCGACCCGGCGCAGAAGAAGGCCGAGTTCGTCGCCGACTACAAAGAGAAGTTCGCCAATCCGTACAAGGCGGCGAGCCTCGGGTTCATCGACGAAGTCATCAAGCCGCGTATTCTTCGCAAGCGGCTGGCAGCGGCGCTCGAGCTCCTGAAGGACAAGCGCGACACCAACCCGCGGAAGAAGCACGGCAATATTCCGTTGTTAGGTTGCCGGGTGCGACCTTTGTACGGATGTTTGCTCAGGGCGTAGAAGACGTTCGTGTACGGGGTGCGCGTGCGCTTTGCTTGCGCACCGCTACCCGAGCAGTGTGGTTCGAGGCTGGGGCATCGGACTGCCCACCTGTTGTCAACCTGCGGACGTGAGCAATTCGCGCATCCCGGGATCGAATTCTTTCCCGGAGCGCAACATCGCGCACGCGACCGAGAGCAACCTGTCGGCGACGGCGCGGATCGCGCGGCCATGTGAGTGGCCGCGCTGCCGGAGCGTCGAGTACTTCGCCTTGGAGACGGCGTCGCGCGAGAGGACGCAGCGCGCCCAGTTGAAGACCGCATTGGCGAGGCGGGTGTTGCACGCGTAGCGGCGCACGACCGAGCGTTGCTTCCCGCTCTGGCGCGTCACCGGAGCAACGCCTGCATACGCGCGCAGAGCGTTGTAATCTCGGTGCCGAAGAAGCTCCCACGCTTCTCCGAGCAGCGTGGCGAGGATGGTGCTGCCGACTCCCGGCAAGGACTGGAGCACCACCACGTCACGCTGCTCTTTTTGCTGCCCCGCGGCGTCGTCTCCTTCGGAGCTCTCGCTCGGCTCCGGCGACGTCTGCTGGGCCAGCAAGCGCTCGATCGCCTGGTCGCACATGTGGATCTCGTCGTGGATCAGCCCCAGCCGGCGCATGAGCGACTGCGTGCGGCGAGAGGCGCTCACGGTCGTGGCCTTCGAGACCTTGAAGCCCGGCGATTTGAGTAGCGCTCGCGCCTCGTCGACGGTGAAGCGGCGCACTCCGCCGAGCAAGCGCTCGAGCTTCGCGCGGGGTAGTACGGCAGCCTGAGCGGGCGTGGGCGCTGCCTGGATGAGCGCGTGCACCCAGGCTGCATCGATGTCCGTCACGAGCTCGAGCATCTGCGGGAAATACCGGCCGAGTTGCTCGCGGATACCGTTGACCAGCGCCACGCGCTCGTGGACGAGATCCTCGCGCATCCGCGACAGCTCGCGCAGCTCAGCGACCCACGGCAGCGACGGCTCGATGGCGCGAAATGCGCGCTCGTCCGTGCGCAGCGAGTCGGCGATCACTCGAGCGTCGCGCCGGTCGTCCTTCGCGCCGGCCGCGCCGAAGCGGTCTCGGAATCGGTCCAGTTGCTTCGGATTCACCGCGAAGACGGCCACCTCGCGATCGAGCAACGCCTCGACGAGCGGTCCCCGCGGCGTCTCCATGCCGACCTTCACGTCGCAATCGCCGGCGTGGTCAGTGATCCACGCGAACAGCTCGGAGAGCCCGCCCGCATCGTGGTCGAACATGGCCTGCGCCACCACCTTGCCCTCGCCGTCCACCATGCAGACGGCGTGCTTCTTGTTGCCCCAATCGATGCCTACGAACCTCATCGTCCTCCTCCTTCCTGAGAAACGGGACGAGGCGCCGTGATGTCACTCTCTGGCCCTCTACTGGCGGTCGAAGCCGCTACTGCCCACTGGAAGTCCATCACGGCTTCCGGCCGAGGCGCGAGTCCGAAGCCGGTGCTTATGCACGGGGATTTCGATGGCTGCTCTCGGTCGGCCTGCCTCACCACGCCGAGACATCATCGCGACGATCGGGGTGGCTGTGAAACAGGTAGAGGGATTTCGACGTAGCAGCGGCGCCTCCGGTCCTCGGGCGCCCCGCCGAAGGCCGCGTCGCACGGCGACCGGCGCCGCGAGCGCACAGCGCGAGTCCTCGTGCAGGCGCCGCGGATTTCGTGCGAGGTCGGCGTTTGACGCGCGGAGGCGTAGCGGCAGCTACGTCGAGCACGCAAACGCCGAGATCGCGCGAAAGACGCAAGCCGTGAACGCGTTGGGGCGGGGGGGCAACAGATCGGGGCGTGCAGCTCGTCGTTCCCTTTGCCTCACCCGAGCCCCGTCGAGCTACGATGACGGGGGTGCCCGATGATCCGCGCGAGCTGATTGCGCGTTGCCAGGCCGGCGATCGTGCCGCGTTCCGCGAGCTTTTTCGGCGGCACCGGCAGGACGTCTTGCGCCTCGTGTATCGGATGCTCGGGCCGCGCTCGGACGTCGAGGACGTCGTGCAGGACGTCTTCCTCCAGGTGCACCGCTCGCTGCCCGATTTCCGCGGCGACGCGAAGTTCAGCACGTGGCTTCACCGGGTCACGGTGAACGTGGTGCTGATGGCGCGGCGCGCGGCGAAGAGCCGGCCCGTGTACGCGGAAGAGCCGGCGGACGACGTCACGCGCGCCAGCGGCCCCTGGCCCGACGAGGACGCCGCGCGTCACGAGCGGATGCGGGCGTTCCAGCGGTGCCTCGACCAGATCACCGAAAAGAAGCGTACTGTGTTCGTGTTG
>JANXMC010000658.1 GCA_025354825.1 Myxococcales bacterium | reverse complement strand
GTGACCTGCACGGCCGACGCCGAATGCGGCACCGGCACGTGCTTCCGCAAGGGGGCCACCGGCGGCGGTGGCGGCGCCGACAACGGCGAAGGGAGTGGTGGTGGCGGTGGTGGAAACACCGGAAGTGCGGCAAAGGCGCCGGCGCCCCGCGCAGGCGGCTCCGCGGCAGACGCCGAGAAGCTCGCCGGCTACTGCTCGATGCCGTGCAACGGTAACAGCGACTGCCCCGTGCCACTCACGGGAGGAAAATGCAACGGACGCGGGTTCTGCAAAAAAGGGTAATTCGTTTGGAGCCGTAATTGGATAGCCGCAACGTGGCTGTTCTCGTCGACCGCCCATCGAACTTCCGCGTGAAGCGGGCCATCGCGACGGTCGTGTGGTGAGCTCGCGCGATTTCGCGCACCCCATCGCCGTCCTCGCCGAGCTAAGCCGAGCGGGCGTTTCGCCCGATCGAAGGAGCTCGCCGCGATGGACCCGATCCACAACCCTTATGCGCCCCCCCTTGCGTCCTCCGTTGAGGCCGGCCCCACGGATGCGACGGGGGCACCGGCGTTTGGCGCAGGGATGGGCATCCGCTTCGGCGCACGCGCCATCGATAGGCTCGTTGGGTTATTGCCGGGCGCCTTCGTAAGCAACGTTGCGATGGGAGCCATCGCCGCCTTGCTCGGCCCTCGCCACCGAGCTCCTCGCACGAGCGACATCTTGCTGCAGCTCGCGCTCGCGTTCCCCGGGCCGGCGCTCTACCACGCCATCTCGGACAGCGTCGGGGGCGCGGGCATTGGCAAGGTGCTCTGTGGCCTCCGCGTCGTCACGCGAAGTGGCGCCCCTGCGAGCTTCCTCGCCTGCGTGAAGCGCGAGGCCATCCTGTTCGTCGACCTGTTCTGCTTTGGAATCGTCGCGTACACGTTCATGTCACGAGACGCGCGCGAGCAGCGCCTCGGTGATCGCTGGGCGGGTACGATGGTCGTCCAGCGAAGTGAGTATCCCGCTATCTCGCCCCGCAGCCCTGCGCTGGGAATCGCGCTTGGCCTTTCGGCGTGGGCCTGCGTCTCGGTGCTGACGGCGATCGTCGGCTATTTCTCCTAGCCGTTGCCCATCTGTGCGAGCTCACAAAACGGCCCCGCCCGCACCAAGAGCATCTGGGCGGGCGGGGGTTTTCTGTTTTGCGTTTTATGCGCGGGGTACGCGACTGCCGAATATCTCGGCAAGCCCGTAGCGCTCGAATCACATCTTCGTCGGGACGATGATGCCGTTGACCGAGGTGCCGCGGTAGAAGTCCTGCACGCGGCGCATATCGCCCTTTGCGACGGCGAAGGCTGCTGCGGCCGCTGCTGCGTTCGCCGTGACCGTGCTCGCCTGCCCTGCGACCACGTTGCCTGTCGCCGGGTCGAAGCCGTCGACCGTGCCGTCGGCCTTCACGCCGCCAAACCAGCCGGTCTTGAGGTAGCCGTTGCCCATGACGTAGAGCCAGTTCGAGTTACGCGGCGTGTTGTCCGCCCAACCGGCCTGGTCGAGCGGCGTCTTCGGCGTATCGCCGTGAACCGTGAGGACTACGTTGTCCGCGAGCGACTTCGACGAGCAGGCCGGATCGTTGGCCGCGCCGCAGTCGGCCATGAACGCGTCGAGGATCTTGCCGAGGGCGGCAACGCGTGCGGTAGGCGCCGTGGCGCCCGCGCCGAACGCGCCGTGGGGGTCGTCACGAAGCGCCGGGATGATGAGCGACGACGTGAGACCGAGCTTGAAGGCTTTGACCGCGGTGATGAGCGCATTGCCAATATCGGCGACGGCCGTCGCGGTGCCCTGCGTGATTCCGTACTTCGTCTGGTCGGCCACCGTTGGCATAAGCTGCGACGCGAGGTTCTTGCCGAGGAGGTTCATGGCGACCTTTCCGTTCTGGAAAGGGCTCGTCATCGTCTGCTTGCCGGCCGCGGCGTTGAGGCTCAGGAAAGCCTTGTAATACGCTTCGGCGAGGGCCGCGTTCTCCGGCTTCAAGAGGAGGGCCTTGGAGGCCGCGCTGTTGAAGAGATCGACGAGGCCGGCCGGGTTCGCGACGGTCGCGACCGCGGGGGCGCCCGGCGCCGCGCCGAAGACCAGGGGGTTGATGCCGATGACGGGGAGAAGCGTCGGGTTCGCCGACTGAATGGCCGCGATGGCGGCGAGCATGCCCGTGCCCGTGCCGATGGTCGACGCCGTCTGCGGCGTGTTCGTGTGGGTCTCGTTCGCGCCGGCCATAAAGGCCGAGACCTGCTTGCCCGCGCCGAGCTTCTGCCACGGGGTCTCCGGCGCGTACATGAACGGCTTGTCCGTCGTCGTCGCCGCCGTGGCCTTGCCCATCGCGTGGAACGCGAAATTGCCCGTCGTCTGCTTTGCGATATCGACATGGGGCCAGAGGAGCTGGAACCACGCGAAGCCGCCGTTGCCAGCGACGAGGTGAACCGACTTCATCGTGCTCGCACACGAAGCCGTGTCGGCGAGGGCAACGCCGCCCGTGTCGCCGAGGACGTTGAGGAAGCGTGAGCGCTCGAGACCGAGGGCCGCTGCGATCGCCGTGCCCCAACGAATGAAATCACGACGGCTGGAGCCGCGGAGGTTCTTCAAATGATCAGAAGCCATGGCGGTTCTCCTTTATTCGCAGGTGTGGGCAGCCGCGAGGATAGCCGCGACGGCGATGTTGAGGCCTGTTGCCGGGTCAGACGCCTGAGCGATAGCCGCGTTTGCGAGGGTGATGTGCTCGGGCTTCGCGGGTTTCCCCATGAGGCACGAGATACCGTCCTTTGTGAGCGCGTTATTCTCGACGAGCGTCGTGCCCGTGCAGCCCGTGGCCTTCGCGAAGTTCGCTTGAATTTCGGGAGCCGCCGCGATGAAGACGTCGAACTGCTTGGCGAAGGCCGACGTGGAGGCGAAGAGCGCTTCGGGAACGCGACCGCTGTAGTTGGCGGCGCCGAGGGCCGACAGGCCGCCCGCAAGGAGGTTGCCAGCCGTCGCCGGGGCGTTGGCCGCGGGCTTGGTGCCCATGGCCGGAACGGCGACGCCGCGGCTCGACAGGAGGGACGCCATCTCGGCGATTGTCACTTTGGTGCAGCCGTGGAGGCGCGCGACGACTTCCGGACTGCCAATCGTCCCTTCGAGGACCTTCTGCACGGCCGGCTCGGTGCTGTCGTTCTCACCGGTGCCCATTTGGGCCATGTGATTGTGGGTATTGCCTTCGGAGGCGAGGGAGTCCGGGTCTTGCGAGACTTCGTCGTGGCCCGTGAGGCGGTCGTTGGCATCTGCCGAGCAACCTGCGGTCAATGCCGCAAAGACGGTCGCGGACAGCGCGAGGGCGAATCGGGGACGGAATGAATACATTGGATATCTCCTTTCGCTCCTCAGAAGCTCACGAAGTCGTCGGACGTGAGGATGCTCTTCAAGAGCGCCTTCATCTTGAAACCGCCCGACGTGAAGCTCGCCACGTACGGGTCCGTCACCACCGGCGGGACGGTCGACAAATCATTGACGATATCGCCCTTCGACATTGCGAAGTTCCAGGCGCGATTCACGGCACAGCGCGCAACGTCTGCGTCTGCGGCCATGGCGGTACCAAGGGCCGGGAGCGTCGCGGCAGCGACGCCGTTACGCCACGACGTCGTCTGCCCTGCCGGGAGCCAGTCCGTCGTCTTGGTGACGAGATCCGCCGGGTTCGTGCTGATGACCGGGGTCTGAACTTGAATCGCCGTCGCGTTGTACGCGCCGGCCGACGTGAAGTTCGCGAACAGCGGCGCGAGGTGGTTCATCGTCGTATGGCAGTTGGCGCAGATAACCGACGACGTATCTTTGAAGTCGATGCGCGAGCCCGTGCCGCCGGTGATGCTGTTGAAGTCCCAGGGGCTCGTGTAGAGCGAAGAGCCCATCGGGGTCGGCTTGGTCGAGTACTCCGCGGGAAACTTCGCACAGGCGAAGGTTTCTTGCACGAA
>JANXMC010000645.1 GCA_025354825.1 Myxococcales bacterium | reverse complement strand
GGAGGCGCTGCGTCGTGAGCTGCACGAAGAGCTCGGCGTCGAGGCGGTCGTCGGCGAGATCCTCGACGTCACCTTCCACCGCTACGACGACGCGCAGAAAGCGGTGCTCCTGCTCTTCTACGAAGCGACTCTCGCGAAGGGGTCGCCGCCGCCGCGCGCTCTCGACGTGGCCGCCGTGAAGTGGGCCGACGACAGCGAGCTCGACCCCGCGCTCTTCCCGCCGGCCGACGTCGCCGTCCTCACGAAAGTGCGCGCGCGGCTTCGGGCCTGACGCGCAATCCCACCACGCGGATCTCTCAACGCGTCGGCGCCGCCACGATGCTCACCGTCGTGTGCCCCCTGTCCGGCGTGATCGTGAGCGCGACGTCGAGCTTCGAGGCCGCGTCGTGGTAGCTGAGAATCCGCGATTTGCCGGCGCTCATGTCGATCGTCTGCTTCGCGGGCTTCATCGCATTCGCGTAAAATGCGGCGACGGCTTCAGGCGAATCGGTCGTTTGCAACACGAGCGAGTGCCCCTTCACGCCGTCCTTGTCGTTGGTGACGACGGCGGTGACCTTCGAGTTTGGATACGGCGGAACCGTTGCGGGAAAGTCGTCCGGGATCGCCATTCCCGTCGTGGGCAGTCGCGCAGGCGGCGCGCTCGCGGAGGGCGGCGGGGTCGGCGCGAGCAACGCCTCGAGGGTGCTCGCCACGGAGCCCGCGTCGGCCGCACCGCTGTCGGCGTGGTCTTTCGCGTTGGAGCCAAGCATGTCGCTCATCCTCTCGCGGAGCTTGCTGCACCCGGTGGTGGCGACGTGCGCGGCGCCCACGACGGCGAGGACGACGACCCGCGAGACACGTCTCATGGTTCCACGAGTATCACGCGGCAGCGCGCGTCAGTGCCCTTCCAGAATCGCGGCGCGGACGACCTCGGCGGTGACCTTCGCGAGAAGAATGCCGTTGCGATGATGGCCCGTGGCGAGGAAGAGGCCGGGCAGCGTGGAGCGACCCATGAGCGGCGCATCGCTCGCACTGTGTGGGCGGAAGCTGCTCCAGACGGGGCCGAGCTCGGCGGCGCCCAACGACGGAACGGCGTCGAGCGCCCCCGCTAAAATCGCATGCACGCCTGCCGCCGTGACCTCGCGACGAAAGCCGACGAACTCGAGGGTCGACCCGCAGACCACGCGCCCGTCGCCGCGCGGAACGATGTACGCGGACGACGAGACGACGATGCTTCGAAGACGCGGCGGGCGCTCTTCGAGCTGCACCATCTGCCCGCGCGCGGGCCGAACGGCGGGCATCGAGCTTGGGATCCCCGGCACGAGGGACGACCAGCTCCCCGCGGCGAGCACGGTCGCATCGGCGCGTAGCTCGCCCGTGTCGAGCCCAACGCCGACGCAGCGGCCGCTCTCGACGAGCACGCGGTGCACTGTCTCGCCGCTGCGAATCTCCACCCCCGATGCTGCCGTTGCGGCAATGAGCGCGCGTAAAAGGCGTTGGGGCTCGACCTGCGCATCGTCGGCGAAATGCGCGGCGCCGAGCACGTCGGTCGTGATCCCGGGCTCGATCTCGCGCGCATCGCGCGGCCCGAGGAGCGCGACATCGAGACCCATCTCGCGCTGCCACGCGACCGTGCGGGCGAGGTCGCCGTGCTCGCCTTCGGTGCGTGCGATTTTCAAGATGCCCGACGCGCGGTAGCCGACGTCGATATTCGTGCGCTCGGTGAGCGATCGCGCCCACGCGGCGTAGCCCGCACGTGCGCGTAGAAAAAGGTCCATCAGCGGGCCTGGGCCGTGACCCTCGAGCTGCGCGCCGAGCATTCCCGCCGCAGCGCTCGACGCTTCTGCGCCGGGCACCGCGCGCTCGAGGAGCACGACGTCGAGCCCTTGGTCGCGCAGCTCGAGCGCCGCCGCGCAGCCCATGATCCCCCCGCCCACCACGGCGATTCGCATGATCGGGCGCTCTATCATGCGCGCGACAGCGCGCGAACCCGTAGGTGGGTCGCTACCCGCGAACCGGCCGCGCGAGGCGCACGAGAGCTACCGCGTTCCAGAGTGCGAACGCCGCGAAGAGCGCCACCAGCGCCACGGCCCAGCGGGAGTGCTCGGGGTCGTCGCCATCGACCAAGAGCCACGCGCCCGCGGGAACGGCTTTGCCCGTCGCCTGCTCGACCGCCGACGACAGGCCGCGATGGCGAAGGCCGCTCGCGTCCATGCGCATCAGCCGGCCGCAGAACGAGCTCGGCGGCACGTAGCGCGCGCTCTCCGCGCCTGCGGGGACGCGCACCTCGACCCAGACGTCCTCGCGACCTGCGACCGCAGAGAGGCGGTACGAGTCGCTCTCGAAAGGTCGCTCGAAGCGAATGGCGTTGGCCGCGCCGAGCACCCCGTGGGCGCAGACGAACGAGTTGTGCGTAAACGTGGACGTGGCGATCGTGCGGAGATCGGCAAGCTCCGTCGGGCGCTCGGGGGCCGAGACCGCGTAGCGCGCATCGCGGGCGAGGCTTGCCGCCATGGCCATTGCGACGAGCGCAGTCAGGAAGAGGAGCGCCATCGTCAGGCGCCGCTCTTTCTTGGGCGGATCGGGCAGCGCCAAGAGCTCGGGGTCGGGCCCGTCGTCGCGAAACGCAAAGGCGTCGGCGTGCGAGTCTCGGGGCTCGGCTTGGCCGAGCGGCTGCGGTGCCTGTGACGCCACGCGAGAGACCTCCACGATGCTCGGACAGCGGCACCCCACCCCGAGTTCCCGAGGGAGGTCCCAAGGGGGTTTCGTGCCGAGGGCTCCAACGCGTTTGCATCGGGCCGTGGGAACGGCTTACCATTCTTCAATGGCTGGGAAGATGGTTGTTTGCCCGTCGTGTGGTTTCGAGAAAAACCCGCCGGGCTCAACGCGGTGCGTTTCGTGCGGCGCCAAAATCGAGTCGTTGAATGCGTCGAAGCGGACGCGAGAAGAGGAGCTTGAGCGCCGCTATCAGCAGGAGGGGGTGAGTCTCCAGTGGATGGCGATCGCGCTGGCCGTGCAGGGTGTCCTGACCGCCGCGCTCGTCTTCGGGCTCCCCAAGGTCATCACCGCCATCGACTTCGAGGGCGGCAACGGCATGACGGTGTGCATCCCGGTCTGGTTCGTCGGCGGCCTGCTGGTCGGGATGATCTCCCCAGGCCGCACATTCATCGAGCCCATGGTCGCGAGCTTCATCGTCGCGATCCCGAGCACGTTCTTTCTCGTCGAAAACCAGACCGTGCGCACGATGCCGACGTTCCTTTACGTGATCATGGCTGCCATCGGCATCATGTTCACGCTCATCGGGGCGTACATCGGCGAGCGCGTTCAGCTGGGCCCGCCGCCGAAGGCCGCCGACTAACCTCAATCGTCGCAGCTCACCCCGCGCGGGCGCGGACCGATTCGTCGGTCTCGCGCCCGTCGGCGCTTAAGCGCGTCGCACGCAGCGAGACTTCAGGCGCTTAAACGACGAAACGCGCGCCCCCTCTTTCGAGAGGAGCGCGCGTTGTCGGTTTTGAGCGGCGAGGTACGTGCCCGTCGCGCGCTCAGCGATTCATGCGTCTTTCGCGTCGCGAACGCGGGCGGCCTTGCCCTGGAGCTC
>JANXMC010000630.1 GCA_025354825.1 Myxococcales bacterium | reverse complement strand
ATGCCGGGCATCATCACGTTTTCGAGGGCGTTGAACTCGGGTAGCAGATGGTGAAACTGAAAGACGAAGCCGATGGTGCGGTTTCGAACTTCGGCGAGGCGTGCGCTCGACATCGCCGTGAGCTCTTCGCCGTTGAGCTTTATCGAGCCGCTCGTGGGGATATCGAGAGTGCCGATGATGTGGAGGAACGTCGATTTCCCCGCGCCGGATTGGCCGACGACCCCGATGATTTCGCCCGCGCCTATCTCGACGTCGATGCCCCGTAGGACATCGAGCGTGCGCCCCATGTGTTGGAACGATTTCTTCACATCGCGGACGAGGACGAGGGGATCGGGCACGGCGGGGCAGTATTACCACATCGAGCTCGCGTAGAATCGACGCCATGGGCTTGGATTCGCCGCGGGTAGCGGTCATTACGCCGTTTTTTAATGTTCCCGCGGGGTACCTGGCGAGGTGCGTCGCGAGCGTGGCCTCCCAGTCGTACGCGTGCCACCACCTGGTCGTGGCCGACGGCGCGAGCGAGAGCGCGCTCGGGCAAGACGGCCCCCTCGGCTTTGCGAGGGACGCATCGATCATCCGCATCCCCGCGCCCCACGCCGATTTTGGAGACACGCCGCGCCTCATTGGGAGCATTTCGGCCTTCGCGCGCGGCTTCGATGCCGTGGCGTGGCTCGACGCCGACAACTGGTATGCGCAGGACCACATTGCGTCGCTCGTCGAGCTCGCGCGCACGTCGCGCGCGCCCGTCTGCACGTCGACCCGCTACCTCTGCGACCTCGACGGCGGGCTTCTCGGCGCGTGCCCCGAGACGCATCCGGCCCTCTTCATCGACACGAGCTGCTTCTACGTCACGCGAGCTGCGCGCGCTCTTCTCGGCGAGTGGCTCACCCTCGAGAGCCACGAGCACGCCATTGGTGACCGCATTTTTCTAGCGGGGATTCGGAAGCGCGGTGTCGTGCCCGCCCACACGGGCCGCGCAACGGTGTTTTACCGAACGGCCTATATCGAGCATTACGAATACTTCGGAAAACCCATTCCTGCGTCTGCCAAACGCGGGAATGGGCCGTAGCGATTCATCAGGCTGCAGAGCGCTCTAGGACGCGGCTATTCGTAACGGAGCCCTTCGACGGGGCGAATCGTCGACGCGGCGGCGGCTGGGATGAGCGTTGCCAGCGTACAGATGGTCATGGCCGAAACGGCGACGGCGAGAAAATCCCAACCGCTCACGTTAATGGGCAGTCGGTCGATGTAATAAACGTCCGGATCGAGGCGTAGGCCGAACCACGAAAGCCCCGTGCAGACGGCGAGGCCCGTGACGACGCCGAAGGTCGTGCCGATGCCGCCGATGAGAACGCCTTCGAGCATGAAGGTGCGGAGGATGGCGTTGTCCGTCGCGCCGAGCGCCTTCAGAATGGCAATCTCTTTCCCTTTTTCGGTGACCATCAAGAGCAGCGTGCAGAGAATGCAGAAGCTGGCGACGGCGATCGCGAGGGAGAGAATGATGAACGTGGCGAACCTCTCGAGCTTTAGGGCCGAGAAGAGATTCTTGTTGATCTCCCGCCAGTCTCGCACGCGCAGCTCACTGCGATCCATCGCGACGCGCACGGGGCCGGCGATCGCTTCGGCGCGCTCGGCGTCGTCGACTTTCACATCGATTGCGCTGATTTTCCCCGTCGTCGAGAAGTACTCCTGCGCCACGTCGATCGTCGTGTAGACGTGGGTCGCGTCGTATTCGTACATTCCGCTGTAGAAGATGGCGGCGATGCGCACCCGGCGCGTTCGAGGCATCACGCCCATGGGGCCGAGGTCGCCTAGCGGCGAGACGAGCGTGACCTCGTCGCCCACGTAAACGTGAAGTGTCTTCGCAAGCTCGCGGCCGACGATGAGGCCCGGCCGCATTGGCAACTTCGTATCGAGAGCGCTTTTGACGAGCGGGTCCAAATCGTCGAGAGCGTTCGAAAGGGCTGGAAGCTCGATGCCCTTGGTGTAGCGCTCGCCGCTGGGGCCGACGCCAATCACCTCTTCGGCGGGGAGCTTTCGAAGCTTTTCGGGATTCTCGAGATATTCGAATTTGCCGACTTCGATATTCGTCGGCAGGTCGATAACCTGGCCAATTGTCTTCGGCTCGACGCCGCGAATTTGAACGCCGGCGAGGTTTGAGCTGGAGGCGACCATGACCTCGCCGTAGACGACGGGCGTCGCCGCGGTGACGCCGGGGACGGCGCGAACGCGCGCGAGCACGTCGTCGTAGTCGCCCCACGGCGTGACGGCGTCGTTGTCGATGACGATGTGCGCGTTGTTGCCGAGGATCTTCCGCTTCAAGTCTTGGCTGAAACCGCCCATCACGCTGACGACGCTCGACAGCGCGCACGAGCTGACGCCGACGCCACAAATCGAAAGGACGCTGATGACCGTGAGAAAGCCGCTCTTTTGGGAGCGAACGTGGCGGGCGCTGACGAACGACGTGAACGTTCGCCCCTCGAGCTTGTCGAGCATCCACGGCAAGAACGCCGCGAGCAGCACGAGGACGAAGACGACGCCGCAGACGATGGCGCCTGCGCGAATGAGCATGTCCTTCAGCGACCACTGCGAGCCGCGCAAAACCGGGAGCAGCAGCGTCCAGTAAGTGAGCCCGCCGAAGCCGACGCCAAAGAGCGCGCCGATGTACTCGAACACGCTCCGACCGCGCCGGCCCGCGCGCCACTCGTGGGTGGCGCGGATGACGAGAGCGACGACGCCAACGAGAGGGAGCGCGAACAGCGCGAGTTGGAGGGGGGTCACGGGCTATGGGGGCGAAGGAGCGGGAAGAGGATGACGTCGCGGATCGACTGCGCGTTGGTCAGCAGCATCGTGAGGCGATCCATTCCCATGCCGAAGCCGGCGGCCGGCGGCATGCCGTGCTCGAGCGCGCGGATGTAGTCCTCGTCGTAGTCCATCGTCTCGTCGTCCCCTTTGGCTTTCTTGTCGACCTGGGCGCGGAACCGCGCGGCCTGGTCTTCGGGGTCGTTGAGCTCGCTAAAGGCGTTGCAAAGCTCGCGGCCGTTCACGAAGAGCTCGAACCGGTCCACGAGCGCCGGGTTCGCGTCGTTCTTACGGGCGAGGGGCGACGTCTCGAAGGGGTAGTCTTTTACGAAGACGGGAATCGAATGACTGCCGTCTTTCGAACGGTAATCCTCTATTAAGAACGGCTCGCAGAGGTATTCGTAAAGCGCGAACAGCCGCTCGCCGTCGTTGTCGCACTTCATGACGCCTTTGCGGAAGTTCGACCAATCGATGGCCTTCGCGCGGGGCGACGCCTTCGACCACTCTTTCATGCTGCCGCCGAAGTCGCCTTGAAGCAGCGTGAGCAGCCCGACCCCGCCGCCGTCCGTCACGGCTTGGGCCCAGGCCGGAATCTCGGTTTTCACGGCGCCGCGCGCAACGGCGAGATCCATCGGGACGCGGGCGAACGGCTCGTCGATCGTGTAGGCGCGCCCCTTGTGCCAGGCGGCGTGGGCCTCGGGCATCGCCGCTTTGAGCCGCGCGTCGACGCCGCGAAGGAGGACTTCGGTGAAGTCCATCAGATCGTCGTACGTCGCATAGGCCTGGTAAAACTCGAGCATCGTGAACTCGGGATTGTGCCGCGTCGAGATACCTTCGTTGCGGTAGCAGCGCCCTATTTCGTAGACGCGTTCGAGGCCGCCCACGACGAGGCGCTTTAGGTAAAGCTCCGGCGCGATTCGCATGAAGAGGTTCATGTCGAGCGCGTTGTGGTGCGTGTTGAACGGCTTCGCGACGGCGCCGCCAATCAGCGTGTGCATCGTCGGCGTCTCGACCTCTAGGAAGTCGGCGTCGTCGAGGATGCTTCGCGTGGCGCGGACGATGAGGCTCCGCGCGCGGAAGACGTCGGTCACGGCGGGATTGGCAATGAGGTCGACGTAGCGCTGGCGGTAGCGCGTTTCGACGTCGGTCAGGCCGTGCCACTTCTCGGGGAGCGGGCGGAAGGCCTTCGTGACGAGGCGCAGCGACGTCGGCTCGACGGAGAGCTCGCCGCGCTTGGACGCCGTGAGAAGCCCTTCGGCTTCGACGATGTCGCCGACGTCGAGATCGTCGAGGCGCGCGTACCCTTCGCCCATCGTCGATTGGCTCACGAGGAGCTGAATCTCCCCGGTGCGATCACGGAGGCGCAGAAACGTGAGGCCGCCCGAAGATCGCAACGCGATGACGCGCCCGCGAACCGAAACGGCTTCGGCGCCCGTCGCTGCGCGGACGTGCTCTTCGACGTACTTGCCTTCGACCTTCCCGCCCTCGGCGCGGGCGCGCGCTTTCCCGATATCGAGAACGGCGCCCGACGACCCCTTGCCCACGTCGTTCGCGAACGGGTTTTCCCCACGCGCGCGGACCTTTTCGGCCTTGGCGCGGCGGAACGCGAGGATCGCGTCTTCGGCGCTCGCCTGCGAGGCGACGACGACGTCGCGGTCGGTGTCGGGCCCTTGGCTTATGCGCGGATCGGACTGCGAAGATACCTGCGACTCCGAATTAGGCTTCGTGATCGACATTGCTTAGCTTTCGTCGTCGGCGTCATCCGTGGCGCCGCCCTTCTTGAGATCGCCGCCGGCCGCCGCGAGGAGATAGGCCTCGATGAACTGGTCGATATCGCCGTCGAGAACGGCGTCGACGTTGCTCATACTGAAGGCGCTCCGCGTGTCTTTCACGAGGCGGTACGGCTGGAGAACGTAGTTGCGAATTTGGCTGCCGAAGTTGATGGCGCTCTTCGAGGCTTGGTAGGCGGAGTTTTGCTGCTCACGCTTTTCCATTTCGAGCTCGAAGAGCTTGGCCTTGAGCACCTTCCACGCCATGGCGCGGTTCTGGTGCTGGCTTCGCTCGGCACGGCAGACGATGTTGAGCCCCGTCGGAATGTGACGAAGCCGAACGGCCGTTTCCACCTTGTTGACGTTCTGCCCGCCTTTGCCGCCGGCGCGCATCGTGGTGATTTCGACGTCTTTATCGGCTATTTCGATATTGATGTCGTCGTCCAAGTCGGGAGTCACCTCGACGGCGGCAAACGCGGTTTGGCGCGTGTGATCGGCATTGAACGGCGACATGCGAACGAGCCTGTGAACGCCGTTCTCCGAGCGGAGGTAGCCGTAGGACGAATCGCCCGTCACGGTGAACGAGACGGCGTCGATGCCGGCTTCGTCGCCTTCTTGGTAGTCGATGATCTCGGTCTTGTAGCCGCGACGCTCGCACCAGCGCAGGTACATGCGGAGGAGCATGGCCGCCCAGTCCTTCGCGTCCGTCCCGCCGGCGCCCGGGTGAATCGTGACGATCGCGTCGTTGTGGTCCGCGGCGCCCGCGAGCATTCGCTCGAGCTCCGCGGTGCGAACACGCCGCTCGAGGCCGTCGAGGGCCGACTCGGCTTCGGTGATCGTGTCCTCGTCGTTCTCGGACGCGCCGAGCTCTAAAAGCGTCTGGCTGTCGTCGATGTCGCGCGTGAGCTTTTCGATGAGCTCGACGGTTTTTTCGAGGGTCGAGCGCTTGCGATTGAGCGCCTGCGCCTTCTTCGGATCGTCCCAAAAGCCGGGAGCGAGCGTGCGCTCACCGAGCTTGTCTATCTCGTGCTTAAGCCGAGGGACGTCAAAGATGCCCCCTTAGCGCCATGAGGCGCCTTTGAAGGTCGGAAAGTTTGTCGCGGGATTCACTGAGCATGGCTGTGCCCAGTCGATTAGCGGGGGGCCGTTCGCCGGTCAATCCCCGGTGCGGACCGGGGCTCGAGCGGTGCTACTTTTGGGGGATGGGAAATTCGCCGAACCTTGCCCGTTTCGCGGCGCGCCCCGTCGTCGCGGGCGCGCTCGTCGCCGCGGCCTCGGTCGCAGCGTTTGCGCTCCCCGCGTGCATCGATCGCAGTGGGACAGGCCCCTACGTCGCGCCCGCGACCGATGCGTCGACGGCGGGGGTAGATTCGGGAAAGCCGATAGCCTTCGATGCAGGCGACGCGGCGGCCTCCGACGACGCCGCGGTTGCCGATGCGGCGCCCGGGGAGGCCGATGCCGGCGTAGACGGGGGGCCGTGCCCCATTGGCCTGAACGAGACGGTCACCGCGTGGCTTCACGTGACCGCGGACAACCGACGAACGGTGACGGTGAACGGCACGATTGTCGATCAGACCGAGAACGAGTGGAGCACCCCGAGCCTCGTGCCGATTACCCTTTACCGCAGCCCGCTACGAAAGAACGTGATTGCCATCGAGGGGCGTAATTCGTCGTCGCAAGACGGGCTCGATCGCGGGATTCTCGCCGATATCGAAATAGGCGCGTTGGATACCGACACGGGCTCCGACGCGGGCGATGCCGGCGCGTTCCCCGTGGCGTCGGCGCACGTGCTTACGAATGCTACATGGAAAATCGCCAAGACCGTGCCGGCGACCTCGAATTGGACCGCCGTCGACTATGACGACAGCGCCTTCGGAGTCGCGATCGCGCAGGGAAAAAATGGGGTCGCGCCCTGGGGCTTGCTCCCCGGTTTCGATGCGAATGCCGAATGGATTTGGACGTTCGTGTCGAGCGGAACCACGGCCGAGAAGGTCGACGTGGAGAGCGCCTACGCGAGAAAAGCGTTCTACTTCGATGCCACGGGCAAAGTGACGGACACCAAGGTCGCCTGCCCGTGAACCCCAGTCGCATCGCTCTTGCTCGAGGCCGCCATGGAGCTCATCGACATCGGCGTCGAGCGCGACTTGCACGCCGCCGAGGGTGAGAGACGCGTCGTGGGCGAGGGTCATGCGCTCGACGCGCTGACCTTGGTAATAGGTGCCGTAACGTAGAGACGATCGTCGCACCTCGCGCGTCTTTCGGCAGCTCCGCCAGGACCAGAGCGTGGAGTCTCAGAGAACGGGAGGCGTGTACCCGGAGATGCGGAGCGTCCCCGCCACGGGGAGCGGCGGAATGACGTTCGTCGTGATGTTTCGCGAGAGGTTCGCGGTCGGGTCGATGGTGCCGAAACCCGCGCGCGCGGCGGGGTAGCCCGCAACGAACGTTGCGTCGACGAACGCGAGCGAAGGTGCCTCGAACTGCGCCTGGTCGGAAGGCGTCCACGCCGCGGCCGCGGCCGGCAAGAGGGGCGTGGCGATGCTTGTCGCCGAGGCGGGCGCGACGATCGTCCAGATGACCGTGGCGGGCTGCCCCGCGTCGTCCGTCTGGCGAAACGTGAGGCGTGCGATCGCGCCGTCGGCGGCGGTGAGCGGGGACGCGCTCGTGAAGGTCACGAGCGGTCGCGTGACGCTCGTGCGATCGAGCGTGACGCCCGTGATGTTCGGAAGGAGCGTTGCGAGATCGTACGTCGACGTACCGTCCGCGCTCGGCGGTGCCGCGCGCTCGGCGATGGCGGTGACCGAGCGGCCGCCGCCGGGGACCGAGCGCTGCACGCCGACTTCGCGCTGCACGAAATCGGGATACCCGAGGTGCTCGACGAAGTCGCTCGTGACGTCGGGCACGAGGGCGGCTCCGCCCGCGAGGCGCGACGACTGCAGCGAGACGCCCGCCGTGACTTCGCTGTAGCCGGTGGAGACCGTGAGATCGGCGGGGACGTTCGTCGTCGTGACCGACTGCTTCGTCGTGGTGGTCACCCACGGCGCGGGGATGGCAACGCTCGGAATGCCACCATCGGTCGCGAGATCGCCCGACTTGAGAAACGCGAAGCCGATGGGCTTCGCCGAGTCGTCGAGCGCCTCGAGCAGAACTGGGAAATGCCCCTTGCTGACGCAGTCGCCCTGCAGCGAGACCGTCGCGGGAGCGGACCCGAGCTCGCTGCTGCACGAGCCGATGCTCGCGACGAAGAGCGCGGTGCCCACGGGAGCCGAGGGCGGAATCGACTCAATCTGGAGCGACCCCGTGAACCCCTGCGACGCCGACGTGTCGTCGACGACGGTGAGGGTGTCGCCGGGCGCGACCGCGAGAATCGTCGTGAGCCGCAGCTGCGGCGCGGCGCCGAGGAGGACCGTGACTTGCGACCCGGCGGGCACGACATGGGAGGCGAGGCCCGCGGCGCTCGTCGTCTCGGTGGCGAGGACCGCGCCGCTGCTGTCGCCGTAGACGACGAGCACGTTGGCCGAAGGCCCGGTGGACGACGTGACACTCACGGTGACACCGGCCACGCTGGCGTCCGGCGGCGCGTCGACGCCGGCATCGCTCAGCGGCTGCGCGTCGGCCCCCGCATCGGCGACGACGGTGGCGTCGTGGCCGCTGTCGTGGACGCCCGCATCGACGACACCGCTGTCGGTGGTCGGCCCCGTGGGGGTGGGCGTCGGGTCATCGACGCAGGCAACTTGGTAAAACGAAAGAACCAAGGGGAGAGCGAAGAGCGCAATGCGTCGGGACTGCATGGTTCACTCTTCAGCGCGACTGCGGCCATCGTCAAGCTCGCGCCCGCGATTCCTCGCAGGTCGAGATCCACATTCCCTAACCTTGACGTACCTACGGCGACCCGCGCGGGTGCGCTCCCGCAGTCGAGGGGCCGTCCCGTCGACTGCGAAATAGTGTTATTCGGTATTTGTCGCGAATTGCCCATAGACGACAGGCGGATCGGCGATTGCTCAGTCCTCGTCGACGGCTCCCGCTTCCGCTGCACGCCGCAGCGCCGCGAGGGGTGTCGGAGTCATCGCCTTGCAGACGCCCACGGGTCGCCATTACGGCGCGCGGTTCGCGCTTCCATTGCTCGTTACGATTCTCGCGTCGCAGGCGCCGGACGCTGCGGCCGACGACAAGGTCGCGACCATAACGTTGGGCGAGGTGAGCGCCCAAGGGTCGCGCGATGTCGGCGATGCGACCCGCTTGATGCGCGGCGCCGCCCAGCGCGAGCTTTCGGGTCTGCCCGCCTCGAGCACTCCGACGTCGCCCAAGCGGCGCATCATTCTGTCGCTCGCGCTCGTTCGCGTCGAGACGAAGGAGATGCCCGCGGGCGCTTCCGTCGAGTGCTCGGTCTCAGCGACGCTTCGTACGGCCCGCGACGGCGCGCTCTTTGCCATTCTCGAGGGGCGCGCACGCGCCGAAGGGGGCGGCTCCCGCGAGGCGCTCGAGGCGGAAGCCCTTCGCGCCGCCGTGAAAGGGACGATTGCCCGCATCCCGTCCGCGCTTCGCTGAAACGCGCCCCGTGCGGCTGCTACGCGTCGAAGTTGACAGCCCCTTCGCGCTGTCGCCACCCTCTCCGGAATGCGTAGCTCCGCGGATTCCGTGCTCTCTGTCTCTGTTGCTCTCGTCGCCGTCTGCGCGTGCGGAGGCCCGCATCCGAGCGACGCGCCCTCCGCGTTGGCGCCAACGCCCGCCTCCGCGTCCGCGTCGCAGAGCGCGCGCGACGCCGACGACATGCTCGACGCGGCGACGCTCACGGCGCCCACCTCCGAGGCCGACGCGGCATCCGCTGCCAACGGCGCCAGCAGCCTCGACCTCGCGGCGATCGCCGCGGGGGTCGACCACGCCTGCGCGCGCACGGTGGATGGCCGCATCGCCTGTTGGGGGCGGAACGACTTTGGCCAATTGGGAATTGGCAATCACGACAATCGCCGTACGCCGGCGTTCGTTCACGGCGTCGCGGGCGCCGTGTCGGTGAGCCTCGGGACGCAGCACTCGTGTGCCGCTCTCGCGGCCGGGACCGTGTACTGCTGGGGGCGAAACCACGCCGGGCAGCTCGGCGACGGCTCGACCCTCGATCACGATGAGCCCGTCCAGGTGCGCGACGTCACCGACGCCGTCGAGGTCGCTGCGGGCCATCAATCGAGCTGCGCGCGCCGGCGCGACGGCTCGGTGATGTGTTGGGGCTGGAACTCCTACGGCCAGCTCGGCGACGGCCTGCGGCTCGATCAGCGCACGCCCGTTCTCGTTAAGGGTGTCGCCCACGCCGCGCAGATAGGCGTTGGCGGAGGCCACGCCTGCGCGCGCCTCGACGACGGTACGGTTCGCTGCTGGGGGCGAAACGAATGGGGCCAGCTCGGCGCGAAGGGTGATGTGAAAACGAAGGCGCGCCCCACCGCCGCGCCCGTGTCGGGGATCACCGGCGCAATCGCGCTCTCCGTGGGGTTCGGGCAGACCTGCGCGCTCGTCACCGGCGGAACGGCGTTCTGCTGGGGCGGCAACGATCAGGGGCAGTTGGGGAATGGCAAAATCGAAAATGCGCCCATTCCCGAAAAGGTCGTCGGTATATCGGCGATGACCGCGATTGCCATCGGTGGCGGCCACGCGTGCGCCATCACCGCCGACGGCGCCGTGAGGTGCTGGGGGGGCAACGGCGCGCAGCAGGCCGGCGTCGCGGGGGTGCGGCGCCTCGGCAAGCCGCCCGAAGAGACCCTTTTGCAGGGCGCCGTCGCTTTGGCAGTGGGCGGCGACCTCTCGTGCGCACTCACGACGGCCCGCGCCGAGTGGTGCTGGGGCGGCAACACCTACGGGCAGCTCGGCGACGGCGCCGAGGTCGATCGCGCGACGCCGGGCCGCGTCGTCGTCGCGGCGACACGCCCGTGAGCGACGCACCGCGCCCCACGGAACACGGTAGCCGTGACCCTCGGTGGCCACGTCCCTCACGGTGGCGTTGGGATCGCTCACTGAATCGTGCACCCGCCGGTCGGCGGCTGGGGGCCGAACTTGTGGACCGTTCCGCCGTTGTTCACGGTGATGACGCCGATCGATCCTAGATCGACGATTTTCCCCGGCTCGCTCAAGCCGTAGGCCGTCTGCCCCAGGGTGTTCGCGGCGTTCTGCGCGACGCTCGGCATCGTCGCGCACCCTTTGCCCGAGCTACAGGCGACGACGAACAGCTCGGGGTTGGTCGCGCCGGCTTTGCCCGGCTTGTACCCCGCGCCCTTCATCGCCATGCCGAGATCCTCGCCGTCCCAAATGAGCGTCCCTTCGCGGCCGGGCTCGCCGACGACGAGGTAGCCGGGGCCGAGATTGGGATTCTCCGCGCCGTGGCCAACGACCATGACGTCGCCAATTCCCGAGAGGGCATTCTTGTTGAAGTTGGATTTGTCTTCGTGGTTGATTGAATCCACCGGAACGATACGCGCGTCCGGATGCTGCTTCAAAAGCGCTTGAACGCCGGCTTTCACGGTGGGGTCCGTGGAGCTCATGACGATAATGGCGAGGGGCTGATTCCCCACGACGGGCGCGTGGAGCTGGTACCCCTGGGCCGAGACGTCGGTCATCGGATTGTGGACGAGCACGCGTGAGTTGCTGACGAAGTACGTATGCGTCTCTTCGACTTCGAAGTTGTAAACCGTCGCCCGTGCATCGACGGGGTCGACCGCATCGACGAGCACCGCCACGCCATCGGCGTCGACGAGGGGCTCGTCGGGCGTGAGCGTTTCAGCGCCTACCCAGCCGCGATCGAGCGTGAAGAAACGGTGGCCGGGCGTCACGCGAATCGGCTCGCCGACGCCGCGCAGATGCACGGAGAGCACGTCGCGACCCTTCGTCTCGAAGGTCGCGGCAACGTGCGACACGCGCGTCTCGCCGGTGGCCTCGTCGAAGGTGAGCACCGCGTCGCCGGCGCGAATCAGCTCGATCGGCTGCGCGCCGTCGGTGGTCGCGACGAGCGTGCCTGCGAGGAAGCACGAGGACCCGCCGACGCATGTCCCGCTCGTGCAGGCCGTCGCGCCTCCGCCCCCCGCGCCCCCGCCGCTGCCCGAGCCGCAGGCCCCTGTGCCCGTGAAGCAGGCTGCGGCCGCGGTGACCTCGCGAACGATCTGCGTGCCGAACAGGGTGAATGCCCCAAGGACTGCCAGCGCGATGAGCCCCAACACCGCGAGGTATTCGACAATCCCGGCGCCGGACGAATCGGCGGCGAGGGCGCGCACGGGGCGCGTGCGATCGAGACGCGAAGAGCTCATGGCGGCTCCCTAGGCGAGGGGCGTGCCACATCAGCGCCACCTCCCTACCCGCCGTATTTGCCTATCCACCGGTGGTTCGCGAACGGACTGTTCGCGGACGCGCAGGCGCGCCTCCGGGCCTGTCGCACCAGCCCCCGCCGTCGTAACCGGTCGCCCGGCGGTCGCGGCACGTCGAGCTCATCGCGTGATCGACGTCATCACCTTTTGCAGCGCCGCCAGCGCCGGCTTCGCGCGGGGGACCGTGACCGGCGCGCTGTCCCACCCCGCCCACCGGAAGCGCGACGTTTCGATGCGCGACCCCTTTATCGATGCGACGACCGCGATACCCTCCGTCGTCGAAGCTTCGAGCACGCCGACCGTCGCCGGGTCGTCGTCCACCACCGACAGCGCGCTCGGATCGGCGAACTGCAAAAGCATCCAAGGGATTCGCACGTCGACAGTGTGGCCGTCGATGAGCACGGCATCGAGGCTCGAAGCGGCGCTCTGCGCGGTTCGACTACGAAGCTCGCCCAGCCGGATATCGCCGTTCGAGATCCAGCGGACGGGCGCCCATCCGCCGCCGTCGGAAGCCGTGGATCGATAGGGGGCTCCGCGCGCGCCGTTCTGCGTGAGCGCCGAGAGATCGTACGACGTCATCACCGCGAGGTGCGCTTTCGACGAGCCGTCGATCGTCAACGCGAGCTCGCATCGGGCCGTCGCCCGCGTGCCGTCCGGGAGGACGCGCTCGCCGCGATCGTCGGCATACGTATCGAAGCCGAGGGTGAGCGGCGACGACCCGTCGAACGGTTGGGCGAGGGTCACGCGCACGTGAAAGTAGGCGTTCGTCGCCGCCGCGTCGACGCGCGCCACGGCGCCGGCGCCGGTCGCTGCCGGCCACGTGTCGAACTGCGGCGCAGCGTCGTCGTACGCGAGAAGGCCGAAGCTCTGCTCCGGCGAAACGACGTTGTGCCAGAGCGGGTAGCGAGCTTTCGGAAACGTCTGAAGCTCGGAAATCGACGACGGCTTCCACCATTCGTCGATCCAGTTGAACGCGAGGCCGCCGGCAGCATTCGCCGTGTGAATCGCACCAAGCGCCCGCGCGAGGGCCACGCCCTGTGCGTCTTCGTCGATGCCGCCGTAAAGCGCCCCTTCGGTACCGTAGCTCTCGCTGGCCCAGCTCGACGAAGCGCCGTATTCGGCAATCACGAGGGGCACGCCCGCGTAGTGGGCTTTGAGGGTCGTGAGGTATCCGAGGTACGGGTATTTGCCATACGCGTCGGCGGCGTCGCCCGACCCCGCGAGCGTTGCCGCGTAGTCGTAGGTGTCGAACGCGACGAAGAATCCGGCAGGTGCGTCGGTCGCTTCGAGGTTCGCGAGATCGATCTGCGCGGAAGCGTCGCGGCCGTTGTGGGGGAGCGGCTCGACCTCTGTCCAGCTCAAGGTGGCGACCGGCCGCTCCGCGCCGAAGGTGCCGCGTTCATGCGTCACGAGGCGGTCCATCCGCTCGGCGAAGAACGCTTCGGCGGCGGTTCCGTGGCCAAGGCGGAAGTGCGCGCCCGTGAACGACGTAACGTCGGGGTGCGCCTTCGCGGTGGCGACGCATTCGCTCGGCTGCACTTCGCGCCCGACGATGAAGCCGACGACGAACGGCGAGACGTCTTCCGTGTAATCGCCGAGCGCCTGGCCGTAGCCGCCCGAGATGCGACGCGCGCCGTGCAGGGCGTCGACGACCTCTTCGACGGTTCGATCGACCTCCGCGGCGACGGAGAAGAGGTCGTCGCCCGGCACCGACTCGCGCATCAACACGCCCTGCAGCAGATAGAGCGGACGGTCCGTGTGGGCGCGGTTGTACGTTGCGAGCGCCTGGTAAAAACGGGGGTGCTGCAGCGTGAAAACCCGAACGACGTTCGCGCC
>JANXMC010000729.1 GCA_025354825.1 Myxococcales bacterium | reverse complement strand
CCGAGCTGTCGCGCGCCGCCAAGGCGTCGGACGGAGGTGCTTTGTGAGTGCGACTGCGGATGCGAATGCGACGGCGACACGAAAGCCTTCGCCATCGGACAGGCTGCTTCGTCGCGCCTGTTACCTCGCGCTCGTCGCGCTTGCCCTCATGGTGTGGTCGATGCTCGATCCGCGGCCGATCCCCGTCGTTCTCGCGATGTCGCTCGCGCAGCTCTTGGGCACCCTCTCGTTCGCGATGTTTCTGATCGTCGTCGTCAGAGACCTTCGTGTGCGGCGGTCGCTTTCGCGGGAGTGATGCTCGCTACGAGCGCATCGAAAGGGGCGCGCGCGGCGGCGACGCTCTTCTGTGGGCCGACCATCTTGAAGAAGTAGGGCGAGCCTGGCGCCTCGACGATCGCGGCGAGGAGCGCCCACTTCGTGTGGGCTTGCGGCGCGGGGCCCTTCGCGTTCATAGCTGCCGCGCCCATCGCCATGCCGCCGCCCTGAAACGTGCCGTGGACCTCGACGACGGTGACCTTCATCCCCGCGATCTGCTGCACGACACGCGTCTCTTTCCCCGCGTCGTCGAACTGCCCCAGCCACCGCTCGATGTTCGCGTCCGTCGATCCACCCGCCTGCACGACGCTCAGCTCCGTCGCGTCGGCATCGCCTGCGGCTCGCGGAATCGCGTAGGTCGCGAGGCGCATCGTGCTCGGGTTGGGCGCCACGAGAAAGCTCGCGGGCGCCGTCCACGTGAGCGAGGCCGCGGCGGCTAAATCGTTCGAAGCGCGCGCCGTCGAGGGCCCGAGGATCGCATCGAACGGGCTGCCCCCACCGATAGGCGGATGCCCCGGCGGAAGGGTGCTCGGATCGGTGTCGGTCCCCTCGGGCAGCGGCGGCGCTTCACGCGCGAGCAGCGGAGGCGACGGCGGGACAACGGCCTCCGTTGAGGTCGAGGTCGCCGTCGTGCTCGGCGTGAGCGGCGGCGGCTCGGATCGCGAAAGCGCAAAGGCGAGGCTTCCCGCGAGGGCTAGGACGAGGAGGATGCTTGGCGCGTGTTTCGGCATGGCGCGCCGAGGCTACGCAATTCGCTCGCCACGCGCGATCGACGCCCGTCGGCGAGCGCCCCCACGCGGGCTTTGCGCCGCCAGCGCAGCTTTTGCACCGGACCAAATAGGAAGTCGCCATGAATCGAATTGTTGTATCGGCATGTTTCGTGAAGGACTCTTCATGGTTATGGACGCCCCGACTCCGCCGCGGCCGCTCGTGTTGCTGGTCGACGACGACGTGCGCACCGCCCAGACCCTTGCGCGCATGCTTCGCGAAGACGGCTACGACGTCGACTTCGCCGCCGACGGCGCCGCAGCGATTGGGCGGCTCACGCGCGATCCGATGCCCGACGTTCTCGTGACGGACATGACGATGCCCCTCGCCGACGGCCTCGCCGTCACGCGCTATGCGCGCTCGCGGCGCCCGAATCTTCCGGTGTTCATGATCACGGGAAATCCGGTTCTCGTGACGCGCGCCCCAGAGAACATCACACCGGCGTTCGTCGTTCTCACCAAGCCCCTCGACTACGAAATCTTCTTGGAGCAGTTGCGCGCGCTGTGAGCACTTTCGTTGAAAGCCGCTTCGAAGAGCTAAAGCGCTACGTCCGGCTTTCGCCCGACGACGCGCGCCTGCTGACCGATTTTCGCGCCCTCGCCGCGCCGCACTTCGAGCGCATTACCCAAGAGTTCTACGAACGCATTCGCGAGCACGAAGACGCCCACGCCGTCTTCACGGGCGAGGCGCAAATCGCGCGGCTTCAACGGTCGCTGGTGCGGTGGATGGATAGGCTGCTCTCCGGCACCTACGACGAAGCGTATTTCGAAGAGACGGCGAACATCGGCCGCGTCCACGTCAAAGTCGGCCTTCCCCAGCGCTATATGTTCACGGCGATGGCGCTCATTCGCGTGGCGCTCACGCGTATTGCCGATGACGAGGCGCGCGAGCGGGCGCCGGCGATTCGTGAAGCGCTCACGCGCCTCATCGATCTCGAGCTCGCGATCATGCTCGAGAGCTACCGCGAGAACATCGTCTCGCGCCTTCGTCGAAAAGACGAGCTCGAGAACCAGGCCCTCACGCGGTCTCTCGCGCGGAGCGCCCGCTATGTGAACGCCGTCGAGCTCGCGCGCGTCGTCATCGTCGGCGTCGACAGCGCGGGCACCATTCGCCTCTTCAACCGCGAGGCCGAGCACGTCTCCGGCTTCGAACGCGATGAGGTTCTCGGTACGCCCTTCGCCGCGACGTTGCTCCCCGAGGAGATGCTCGAGGCTCACGGGACGCGCGTGGCTGATGTCGCCGCGGGCCGCACGAAAACCTATGAGATCGCCGACGGCCTCATTCGTACGCGCGCGCACAACGTTCGAAATGTTCATTGGCATTTAGCGTTTGCGCCGGGGGACGGCGACGACATCGTTCTGTTCGCGATGGGGAAGGACACGACCGACGAGCGACGCGTCATGGAGCGGGCGCGCCAGCACGAACGCCTCGCCGCGGTTGGCACCCTGGCCGCGGGACTCGCCCACGAGATCCGCAATCCGCTCAACGGCGCGCAGCTCCACATTCTGTTTCTCGAGCGCTCGCTCAAACGCGACAAAGCGGACCCCGAGCTCCTCGAAGCGGTCGACGTCGTGGGCGATGAGATCAAGCGCCTGGCGCGGCTGGTGACGGAGTTTTTAGACTTCGCGCGGCCTCGCCCGCTCCAGCTCACTGGGGTGAGCATGCACGAGCTCGGCAAGCGAGTGACGCAGCTTTTGGCCCTCGAGGCGAGCCAGTCCAACGTGACGCTCGTCATCGATCTCCCGCTCCAAGACATCGTCGTCATGGGAGACCGCTCGAAGCTCGAACAGGTGATGCTCAACGTGCTTCAGAACGCCATCGAGGCGTCGAAGGCGACGAACGGTGCCGTCACCCTTCGTATTCGCCGAAAGCCCCGCCACGTTGCGATCGATGTCGAAGACAGCGGCCCCGGCATCGGCGCGCTCGACGCGCCCATCTACGATGCGTTCTACTCGACGAAGCCAAACGGCACGGGGCTCGGTCTCTCGATTGTGCATCGCATCGTCACCGACCATCATGGGTCCATCGATGTCGAGAGCGTGCCCGGGCGAACGTGCTTTCGAATCACCCTTCCCATCGAGGCGCCCGAGGCGCAGAGCGGGCGAATGAAAGCAGCAGAGGCCGCGGGTAGGCCCACGGAGGAGTCATGACGTCAAAGGCCCGTATCTTGGTAGTCGACGACGAGGCGAGCGCGCGAAGCGGCCTCGAGAAGCTCCTGAAGCAAGTGGGCTACGAGGTCGAGTCGGCGGCGGACGGATCAAAGGCCCTCGCGATGGCGGCCGCGCACCCGCCGGACGTCGTCGTTACCGATTTGAAGATGCCGGTGATGGACGGAATGGCGCTACTCGCGGCACTTCGCGCGCATCACCGAGAGCTCCCCGTTATCGTCGCCACGGCCTTTGGCGACGTCGCCGCCGCGGTCGCGGCGATGCGAGCGGGCGCCGATGATTTCCTCACCAAGCCCATCGACTTCGACGTGCTGTCCCTTGCGATCGAGCGTGTCTTGGAGCGCCGGGCGCTCCGGAGCGAAGCCGAGAACCTGCGGCGCCAGCTCGACGAGCGCGACGGCGAGGGGCTTCAAGGGCTCACGGGGGCGAGCCCGGCGATGCAGAAGGTTTATCGCACCGTGCGCCAGGTGGCGCCGTCGAAGGCGACGGTGCTCATCACCGGCGAGAGCGGCACGGGGAAGGGGGAGCTCGCGCGCGCGATTCACGCGCTGAGCCCGCGCGCGAAGGGGCCGTTCATCGCGCTTCACTGTGCGGCGCTGACCGAGGGTCTCCTCGAGAGCGAGCTCTTCGGCCACGAGCGTGGCGCGTTCACAGGTGCGGAAAAGCGGCGCCTCGGGCGGTTCGAGCAGGCCTCGACGGGGACGCTGTTTCTCGACGAAATTGGCGAAATATCGCCTCTCACACAGGTGAAGCTTCTGCGCGTTCTCCAAGAGCGCGCCTTCGAGCGCGTGGGCGGCAACGAGCTCGTCTCGGTCGACGTGCGCGTCATCGCGGCGACGAACCGCGACCTCGCCGCCGACGTCCGCGAAGGGCGTTTTCGTGAAGACCTCTATTACCGACTCAACGTGGTCCACGTCGAGATGCCGCCCCTTCGCCTTCGTGGCGCCGACGTGCTCACCCTCGCGAGCCTGTTTCTTCGTCGCTTCGCGGAGGACAATCACAAGCGCGTCGACGGCTTCACGGACGCGGCTCGGACGAAGCTTCGCGCCCACAGATTTCCCGGCAACGTGCGTGAGCTCGAGAACGCCATCGAGCGCGCGGTGGTGATGGCCGAAGGCGATCTCGTGGACGCGGGTGACTTGCCGTTCGAAGCCGCCCAACCGCATTCCGGAGCGATTCGTATTCCAGGTTCGACGATGGCGGAGATCGAGCGGTATGCCATCGAGACCTCGCTCGAGGCGAGCTCTGGGTCGACGGCCAAAACCGCCGAGCTGCTCGATATCAGCATTCGCACCGTTCAATACCGACTTCAAGAGTACGCCGGGGGGGGCAAAGGGGCACGGGGCGCGAGCTAGATCGTCATGTGGCGCTTCACGTGATCAACCACCTCGGTCACGCCGGGCGCGGCCCACGCTGCGGCCGCCGCATCCTCGATCGACTGCCACGACGACGCGTAGCCGGTGAGCGTCACCACACTGCCCAAGGTATCGACCTGAATTGTCGCTGCGTCCTTGGCAGCCTGGCGATCCAGCGCGGCGCGGACGTTCGCTTTGACTTCGACCGCCGAGACGTGAGGCGTGAGCCTGATGAAGTTGTGAATCGCCGTGACGCCCGTGAGGAAGCGAACGGCGCGCTCACTCGCATCACGCTGGTAGTTCCAGACGGTCTCGCCTTCGAGGGTCACGACCCCTTTTTCGATCTTCGCGCTGACGGTGCTCGGCACGCAGACATCCCACTTGAGTGCATTCTGAACGGCCGTGGCGATCTCGGAGTCGCTTCGAGCGTGGGCGCTCAGAACTTTCACGCTGAGGTCCTGGGCCACCGCTCGGACGCCGCTCACGCGCTTCGTCGCGTCCTCGGCAGCCCACTTATCCGGGTACGTGTCGACGACCCCTCGGAGGGTCACGGCGCCGCTCTCGACGGTCACACCAATCTGCACGGCGTTGACCATCGGATCGAACTTTAGCTCGGCCTCGACGTCGCTCTTCAATTGCATATCGGTTTTGCTCACGGGAGGACTCTCGCTTTCTTCTTGTCCTAGAGAGCACGCTGCATGCCGCAGCTTTGGAGCGCAGGACGGTGGGGTCGCCTCTCTCCCGTCACCGCTTTCGGCGCAAGAAGCGCGGTCGCCGCGCACCTTATGCACGTACGTTCAGACGTCGACCTCGAGGGAGTCTTTCGATGCCGTGAGCTCGGCGTACGCGAAGTCGCCACTCTCGAAGTGCCATATTGCGCGGGCGCGGACGAAGATGGGAGTCGCGCCGTCTTCGAGCTTCCAGCCGACGACCGGGGTCGACCAGCGCGCGCGGACGAGCCTTTTTGCGCCGCCCGGATCGCGACCGAAGCGGTCGGTCGTGCTGAAGTCGAGAACGGCGCCCCGCTCGTCTGTGAAAACGCGGGCCGTCACGGTTTTGCCGGAGTCTGCCAGCGCGACATCGAAGCTCGTCCCATCGACCTCCGTCCACGTCGTCTCGGGACCGAGAAGCATCGAGGGGGCCATGAGGATGGCGTCGTTGAGATAGGTCACAAGCTCGCCCGTCGTCACCTCGTCGTCGCTCTGATCGACGACGGGCAGTAGATCCAACACGCGGCCGGTCATGCGCCCACGGCCGTGAAGATAGGTATCGCGTACGTACATGGGGAGGACGCCCGCGATGCGTATTCGCATATGAAAAATGCGCGACACGTCGTGCCTCGACGTCAACTGCCACGTCTCGCAGGGGGACCATCGCCCGTGCGGGGAAAGGCGAAATGAGCCTGTGAGATGGGCGCGGAGGCTGTTCGTCCGCTTTCGGCCCACCACATTCATGAACGTGAGGTACCGCTGCACGCTTGCGGGCAGGGGTTGAAGGTCGGACGCCGTCACGCGCTCGCGGGGGCGATCCCCCCCGCGCAGATGGGCGTCGGCTACTTCGCGCAAAAACTTCGATCGCATTTGCGACGAAGGCCGAAGCCCAGCGGAGCTGGACGCGAACGGTACGGAATCGGTTTGCATCTCGTGGGTCCTCGTCCGTCGCCGTCATCGTCGCGCGCGGTTTGCGCACTCTCACGCAGCGTTTGCGCGCGTCTCGCCGCGGTGCAGCCGAATGCCGCAAACCTGGGGAACGGTGCCGCTCTTGCACTTCCGTGACCCATGACGTTCCCGACGCGCATCCTGGTTCCCACGGACTTTTCCGCAGCGTCGGAACAGGCGCTCGCGCTTGCGCTCACGATGGCGCGCGGGAGCGGCGGAACGGTCACCGTCCTTCACGCGCTCCACGCCTACGATGCGTCCGGTCGCGATCCGAATCGCGAGCTTGCCGCGACGACCGCACTGAAAGCGATTGTTCAAGCCCACGAGGGGTCGGGTGTGACGGTCACCTCACTTTTGCGGAAGGGTGAGCCAGAGGAAGAGATTCTCACGCTCGCCGAGGCTCAGAATATCGACCTCGTCGTCATGGCGACGCAGCATGGGAGATCGTCGCGGGACGGCCTTGGCAGCGTCGCCGAGAACGTCGTCCGGAGCGCCCGCAGGCCGACGCTCATCGTGCCTCACGCGAGGTGAGCCGCCCCCGGCCGCACGAGGTCGCGTTCGTCCCTTCGATTTCCGAACCGATCTCCGCCGCCCTACGTAGAGTGGCGGGGAGCTTTGCATTCCGGCAATCGAAGGACCGAAATGTCCGACTCCAGCGCGGATCGCGCTGCGGGTGCTGACGCCGACGCGCCGAACAGGCTCGGGGCGAAGTCGTCCGTCCGGCGCCTGCTCGTCATCGACGACGATAGGCTGATCCTCACACTCGTAACGCGGCTTCTGAAAGAGTTCGAAGTGACGGCGATCGGTGAACCCGATGTGGCGCTCGCACGTCTCGTCGCCGGTGAGCGCTTCGACGTCATCGTCAGCGACGTCGACATGCCGTTGATGCTCGGAACAGAGCTCTACGCCCAAGTCGTCGTCCTCGACCCGCCGCAAGCCGCCCGCTTCATCTTCATGAGCGGTGGCGTGCCCCCCGATGCTCGGGCCCCCCTAGCCGCGAGCGGGCGCCCGCTTCTCGCCAAGCCGTTCGCGATCGAGGCGCTTCGCGCGCTCGTCGGGACGTTGCTCGCCCCGGAGCTACGTTCGCGCCGATTCCCTAAGCCGTCATCCGTCCTGTACGAGCGCGAGGATGTTCCCCTCCGTATCTTTGAACCAGGCGGCCTTCGCCCCACCGGCGTTGGAGATGGGGCTCGCAGCCGTCATTCCGGGCGTGTCGTACTGCTCGAACGTGACGCCTTTCGCGATGAGCTGGGCGACGGTCTCTTCGATGTTCGAGACTTTCCAAAACG